>URIR01000014.1 GCA_900547955.1 uncultured Eubacteriales bacterium
CCGCTCCCGATGCCCTCCGTGCATTCCCTCCATTCCTTCCTCTCTCCCCTCTGAAGCCTTATTGAATATTTCCAGCTATTCAGTATCCTCCCATGCCTCCGAGAATTCCTCATTAGCAAACAGCTCCGCCAAACCGGTTATTTGCTTAAGCCGCAGTATTTCGTCCGCATCCATACCCAAATGCTTAGCTATCCAATCATCAGAGCGGCCCAAATCATGAAGCTCCTTTACTATATTCCCCATAAGCTCAACTTCATGAGTGCCCCGCGCCCGGTTATGCCTTATGGTAGAAGCCATTCGGTCGCTCCGAACGCGGTCAATCTGAGCGACGGGGAGATAGCCTAAAGTATTTTTCATTATATCGCTGTGCTCGGCCGGAATAAGATATCTGTGAAAACCATCCACTATCTCATAACCATTGTCCTCATGCATACCTGTAACAATAGGCTGAGTGTAGCCGTCGCATTTTATAGATGTATACAGCAATTCCATTTCGGGCGGAGCCACATGATTAGGATTCCATTCATTGGCATGAATTTCCTCTCTATTCACCCAAAGCACGCAATCCACAGGATGCTGTTTCATTGGAGAGAGCTCATGCAGCCGGCTCCTAATATAATTCAAGCATTCTATAAGCTCCGAGATGTCCTCCGTCTTTTTCAATTCAGCTATTAGCTGATTGCATATCTCTTCTATTTCAGGCCTATCCATTATTACGCTCCTCCCTTTATACGCGGCTGCTCCATGACCTCAGCATCCTCATTAATCAAGCTGGCATATTTTTCTTTAAGCCAGCGTATATGCTCATTCTGCTTTTTAGTCGGGCCAAATCCCATAAACCGGCAAAGATGGTCGTTCTTTAAAATACAAAAGCACATCCGCTTCCAGGAGGGTATATGTATAGTGGATTTTATATCATCCGTATCGTCGGGAATAGCCTGATTGAATACTACCCTGCATTTGCCGTCCTTAGTATAAGCGGAAACTCCGTTGCGCGAAATATTATAGCCCTTCTCCTGAATTTCCTTTATGCATTCCTCTGAAAGGCCCCCTCCGACATTATGCCAGAAATCAGCCGACACCTTAAATTTTTCCAGATACATATTACGGGTAGTCTCGGGCAGAGTAGAAAGCAGGAATTTGGTATAGGATTCCCAGGTATGCCCCTTAGGAAGCACTACATTTCTATAGCCCATAGCCCTTGTATTGCCATAAATAGAAGCAAAATTAGCGCCTCTTACCCGGCCTACCAACTTAGCCCAAGCCTTTGGCTCTATAACGCGGTAAATATTTAAAGACTGCATGGCCCACTCATTAAAAGGGGAAGCCACGCGCATCTGATTGACCGGCACACCCGCCTTATAAAACAGGTCGTAAAGCTTATTATACGAATAGCCAAACTGACCGTTAGCCTTCCAAACATCCCTAACCGTCCAATCATAAAGCGGAGCCGCAGTATATACATCTCTAAAAATAGTTGTTATATAGCAGGTATCCTTATATCGGTTTTTCTTATTTATAATGGAGGAATACCGCAGCAGAGATTCATTTGCCCTTATACCCAGCAGACAGACGGTTTTCCCTCCTCCCTTATAGTTTTTATACCATCTGTTAAATTGCTTGGCCAGCTCCTCCTGAAGCATTTTATATTTATAAAAGCCAAACGGATTATTATTTTGATTTATAACATAGCTCATTTGAGGCATGGGGCGCACCCAGATATCCTTTTCCTTATCATCCCATGGATACCAATAGATATCATAATTGGACATAGGCGTTTTACTGGCCATAGGCAAGCACACCCAAAACGGCTCTATATAGTCCAAATTTTCTTCAAACATTTTGGTAACATAATCGGTTGTATATGAATACTGGGCCTCAAAATCCTGGTGAAACACCCCAACTTTGCGTCCGGGACAATTCTTTTTCAAATAGTCTATAACTATATTAAGCAGCAGCCCGCTGTCCTTGCCGCCTGAGAAGGATACATATACATTATCAAATTCAGAAAATATATATTTGAGCCTTTCCATAAGCGCCTCATATACATCTTTCCCTAAAAACCGCTTGGAAATAATAATCCCCCCTGCTATTTTTATTATTTATTTTAACCCAATTTGTTATATTTTACAAGGGATTTATTGGATATTATATTGTAAAAAACGGATTTTTGTTAATTTGATGTGCTGTATTTTGATATGGGGATTATAACTTGTATTTCACGAAACATGTAGAAATATGCAAGCTCTTAATATGCTAAAGCTGCGCAGACACGCCGGCTTGCGCAGCTTTATGCTGAATACGTCTGTATATCAGCCGTATAAAAATACATAATTGGCTTACTTTAAATTGATATCCTCGCTTGATATAAAAGGCGGGCGGGAAAGGCATATGTAAAAAGGGGGGCGGCGCGGAATTTTGGCGCCCCTAAAAGGCGCCAAAATCCGCCCGCATCCAGCCTGGGGAAAGCTGGCTTTCCCCAGGCTGGATGCGGGCGCGGGCCGGCCTTCGGCCGGCCGCCGCGCCGCCCCCCCTTTTTTACATATGCCTTTCCCGCCCGCCGTTATACTTAACCGGCTGCGGTTTTCAGCTAATTAAAAACATTATACGGCTACTATATTGACTAATTTGCCCTTTACTACTATTACCTTCTTAATCGTCTTACCCTCCAGCCAGGGTTTTACCTCAGCGCAGCCCAATGCCGCAGCCTTTATCTCCTCTTCATTTGCCTCAGCCGAAGCCTGTATGCGCGCCCGTATGCGTCCGCTTACCTGAACGGCATATTCAACGCTGTCCTGCTTTATAAGCTTGGGGTCGTATTCAGGCCATCTCTGCTTATACACCGGCTCATCACCCAAAGCCGCTTTTTCCCATATCTCCTCGGTAATATGAGGAGCTACGGGGTTAAGCAGTATAATAAGCAGCCTTAATTCCTCCCTGGTAACGCTCTCAAGCTGATAAAGCAGATTGACAAAGCTCATCATACTGGCTATGGCCGTATTATATTTCATACGCTCATAGTCCTCCGAAACCTTCTTAATCATAGAATGTACGGCTGCCTCGGTTTCAGGCCGCAGGCCCTCCCCTGCAATCATATTTTGAAGCCGCCATACTCTCTCCAAAAAGCGCCTAGCTCCCCGCGCACCCTGTGTAGACCACGGCTTAGTCTGATCAAAGGCGCCCATAAACATCTCATACAGCCTAAGCGCATCGGCGCCCATTTCTTTAATTATATCGTCCGGATTAACCACATTTCCCCGGCTCTTGCTCATTTTTTCCCCGTTTTCCCCTAAAATCATACCGTGGCTGGTACGCTTTTTATATGGCTCAGGCGTAGGAACCACTCCTATGTCATATAAAAAGCGGTACCAGAATCTAGAATATAACAAATGCAGAGTAGTATGCTCCATTCCGCCATTATACCAATCCACCGGCATCCAATACTTTAACGCCTCTGGGCTGGCCAGCTCCTTATCGTTATGCGGGTCGGTATAACGGAGGAAATACCAGGACGAGCCTGCCCACTGAGGCATGGTGTCTGTTTCGCGCTTAGCCGGTCCGCCGCAGTGCGGACAAGTAGTATTCACCCAATCCACAGCATGCACTAAGGGCGATTCTCCTGTGCCCGACGGCTCGAATTTCTCCAGATTAGGCAGGGTAAGAGGCAGCTCGCTCTCAGGTATGGGGGTCCAGCCGCACTTTTGACAGTATACCAGCGGTATGGGCTCTCCCCAGTAGCGCTGACGCGAAAAAACCCAATCTCGCAATTTATAATTTACCTTGCGCTTGGCTATTCCTCTCCGCTCCAGCTCCTTAATAATGGCGTCCTTTGCCTGAGCCACGCTCATGCCGTTTAAAAAGCCCGAATTTACCATAACTCCGTCGGCTATATCGGTATATGCCTCTTTATCCACATCGCCGCCCTTAACCACTTCCACTATGGGCAGATTAAACTTTCTGGCGAACTCCCAGTCTCTCGTATCATGCGCGGGTACTGCCATAATTGCTCCCGTACCGTATGTCATAAGCACATAATCAGACACCCAGATGGGGATTTGCTCATTATTCACAGGATTAACGGCGTATACGCCCTTAAGAGGCTGACCGGTTTTCTCCTTAGCCGTCTCGGTACGCTCAAAATCGCTTTTATGCGAAGCCGCGTCCCTATATGCCAGCACGTCGTCTATATTCTCTATTTTATCTCTTAGCTCGTCTATAAGCGGATGTTCTGGAGAAACAACCATATATGTGGCGCCAAAAAGCGTATCCGGCCTGGTTGTATACACAGTTATAGGCTTATTAAGAGCGGGGACAAAAAACTGCACCTCGGCGCCCTCGCTGCGGCCTATCCAGTTGCGCTGCTGCGCTTTAACCTTATCTATAAAATCCACAGTATCTAAGCCGTCCAGCAGCTTTTGCGCGTAATCGGTAATTCTGAGCATCCATTGGCTTTTAACTCTGCGTACTACCTCGCCGCCGCAGCGCTCGCATACGCCGTCCACTACTTCCTCATTGGCCAGGCCCACCTTGCAGCTTGTACACCAGTTTATGGGAATTTCCGCCTTGTAAGCCAGGCCAGCCTTAAACAGCTGTATAAAAATCCACTGCGTCCATTTATAATAAGACGGGTCGGTAGTGTTGACCTCACGGCTGTAATCGAAGGAAAAGCCCATGCTTTTTAACTGAGAACGGAAACGGTCTATATTATTCTTAGTAACTATGCTTGGATGCACGCCTGTTTTCATAGCGTAATTTTCAGTTGGCAGGCCAAAAGCGTCCCAGCCTATGGGATAAAGCACATTATAGCCCTCCATACGCCGCTTACGCGCTATAATATCCAGCGCGGTATTGGAAAGCGGATGACCTACATGCAGGCCCGCCCCCGACGGATAGGGAAATTCTATCAAGGCATAAAATTTAGGCAGGCTATAATCGTCCAGCGCCCTAAAAGCCTCCTGCTCCTCCCAGCGCTGCTGCCATTTTTTCTCTATCTCCAAATGATTATAATTATCCGCCGCCATATAAAAAACCTCCAAAAAATATAATAAGGCATTCCGTTCAGAGACGGAATGCCCGCGGTACCACTCTGCTTGCCGCGCCAAAATAAATCACCGCAGCCGCTTTAATTCCCTTAACGCGGGATAACGCAGCGCCCTAATAGCGCGCAAAAGCACGTTCAGGCGTTAAGCTCAGGGGAGAGAAAGCTTATTCCCAGCCTTTGCCGTCTCGCACCATAAACCGACGGCTCTCTTAAAAAAGCGTTTAGGAAAACCAGCCCCGTCAAAGCTTTTATTTATCAGCTTGCCTAATAAAAAATAATTCAAGCCTGTTATTTAGGATATAGGATAAATGATTTTTATTTAAAAGTCAAGAGCTTTTGCCTTATTAGCCGCATATATCCCGTTTAAAGAGGTTATTATCCGGTTCTATGCGCTGCTGCGGCGGAAAATTAAATTAAGGGGGGGCGGCGCGGCGGCCGGCCTTCGGCCGGCCCGCGCTCTGGCAGGCTTTGGAGGGAAAGCCAGCTTTCCCTCCAAAGCCTGCCAGAGCGGATTTTGGCGCCCTGCGGGCGCCAAAATGCCGCGCCGCCCCCCTTAATTTAATTTTTTCCGCCGCACCAAATCTTTACATAACTCCTCTTAAATATCACGTATCCAGCTTATATGTATCGTCAAACCGCTCTATGCCAGCCTCTTCCATCCACTGCTTAACAGAATTTTCCCAGGCGTCCTCCTGCCTCTGCGAAGTAAGGCGGTCAGTCAACTCCTTCTGTACGCTTTCAAAGGAAATTTGGCCTTCAGGCAGCACCGAATCCCGCCTTACTATATGATAACCGTTTACAGTCTGCACAGGTCCGGTTATTTTCCCATCCTCTATGGAAAGCACCGCCTGACGTATGCTTTCATCAATTAAATCGCCTTCGCCTACTAAATAGCCGCGCTCACATGCAGACTTGGTATTCTGTCCGGCGTCGTCAGTATAGTTGACCACCATTTGAATAAATCCGTCTCTGTCCTCTTTAAGCGCATTTGAATACATTTTGTCGGTCTCTTCCTGAATAAGAGCAGCTCCCTCCCGCATAAGCTCATCTAATTCCGCTTTCTTTTCCTCCAGCTCGCTGCGCTTTTCTGCATCCTCCTCTTCCTTAAGCTCTGTCTCCAGCTCATATATTTCCATATGCAGATTCTGAATCTCTTCCAGCTCCTTAGACGGATATGCAATCAAAATATGCTGCATTTTAACATATTCATGAGGCACGTATAAAATTAAAACCTCACCGCCGTCATAGTCGTCAAAAAATTGATTTATATCCTCGTCATAGAGCTTTTTCTGTTCTTCCGCCAGGCTGTTGTATTCCGCCCGAACATCCTCCTCTGACGGTATGACCGACTGCGCTATAATGTCGTATAATTCGTCCTCCGCTTGACTTTCAAGCAGAAGCTGCGTTTTGCTCTCCAAGCTCTCTCCTTTATCCGCCATATCTCTTTCATACGCCTGCTTGGCCTGATTATAGCATTCCTCCTCGGTTTTTGCAGGCAGAGATTTTTTAAGCTCGTCCGCATAATGCTGAATCTCGGCCTCCATTGTCTCGCGTACATTTTTTTCCGCCTCGGCGCGCTCCTCAGCCGAAAAATTCAAAAGCCCCCTCGAATCAGCCTGCTGTCTGACTACCTTAGCCCTTATTAATGCATCCAGCGCTATAGTTTTATATTCCTCCAAGGTTTCCGCGCCCGATTCGGTTGACGCGTCTATGCCCGAATAAATTAAAAGCATCTGCTTATAATTATTATAAATTTCTTCCCATTCTGATTTATATATGGGCTGACCATTGACCTCGGCCACCACCGGGTCTCCCTGCACGCCTTCCTCCGGCTGACCGCAGGCCGTCATACAAATGGCCAGAATAGCCGTAATTATAAAGACTGCCGTTTTTCTCATGCTTTTAACCTCTCCTATTGGCTTTTCTTGACTGCGTTAAGCCGAATACTCCATATTTTCAGTATAAATAGTCAATCCGCTCTGCTCTCTCCAGGACTGAACGGTTTGTTCAAACAGTTCGCCCTCATTCTTTTCCCGCAGCGCCTCGTTTATTTCCTCTCGCACGTTATCCAAAGGCACGCTGCCCGGCTGGAGCGCGCTTACACGGCGTATTATATGATAGCCGTAAGGCCCTAACACGGGCCTGGAAATTTCTCCATCCCTGCTTAATGCCAGAGCTGTATCATGAAATTCTGTTATAAGGCCGTCTCCTGCGCCTACCAGATAAGCCGTAAGACTGTCCGCGTCCTGCGCGTCCTGACTCTGTTCCAAAGCTATCCTTTCAAAAGCCTCTCCGTCCGCATTGCGCACCTGCTCGTATATTTGATTGGCCTTATCCTCTATGCTTCCCGCTGCTTTTTCAAGCGCCGCGTCATATTCGCTCTGCGCTGTTTTAAGCTGTTCCTTTAGTTCGGCCAGCTCTGCTTCCAGCCCGGCCTTTTTATCATTATCCGCGCTTTCCAGCTCGGTCTGCTTGTCATTTATATCCTGCTCCAGCGAATATAATTTCTGATAAGCGCTCATAACGCTTATCTGGTCCGCGTCCTCAAAGCCTATTAATATATGCTGGGCCAGCACATAGCCCTCGGGAACATAGCATAATATGCCCTCAGCCGTCTGATTATAAAGCGCAGTAAACTGCTCGGATGTATATTTGCTCTGCTTTTCGACAAGCGCATCGTAATATTCCTGTATTTCTTCCTCGGTTACTTCCGCCTGAGCGATTATGTCCGCATAGCATTGGTCAAGAGTCAGAGATAAAAGATAATCCTCTACAAGGCTGTCCATGGTTTGGCCCGCATCCGCCATAGCCTGTTCAACGCTCTGCTTGGCCTGCTCAGTAAAATCCATTTCCTCTTCGCCGGTATAATTTGCGCTTAATTCCTGCTTCTTCTGCTCTATAAGCGAATTTATATATTCTTCTACATATTCCTTTGCTTCGACGCGCTGCTCCTGGGTATAATTGGTATAACCCTCCCTCTGGGCGTATTCGGTCAGAAGCTGTCTGGTTATGAGTAATTCCAGCGCGGCGGTTTTATATTCCTCCAGTATCTCGGCGCCCTCCTCGCTGAACGGGTCAACCCCGTAATACGACACCAGCGTATTATAATAGCTTTGATACACATTCAGCCATTCTCCGCGCGTTATGCTCTTGCCGTTTAAGGTAGCTACAGGCAAAGCGCTGTCCAAACTGTCCTGAATTGAAGCCGAATTAGAAGGAGAAGCCGCCGCGGCCGTATTTGTCGCTCCTCCTGTCAGCCCGGAGGTCGCCGCCTGGTCAGAACAGGCGCATAAAAGCAGCGCGCCGGATATCAATATCAAGCATAGTACCTTCTTAAGCATGGTTTTTCCTTTCTCCGCAGCTGCGGCCCGCGCGGGGGCGGGTGGGCTCTATATAAAAGGGGCTGCCCGGTAAAATTGCGGTTAGGATAAATGCCGGCGCAGCCCCGGCCGGCCGTAAGGCCGGCCTCCTTTTTGCCCTGGATTTCAGAGGCGCGCCCTTTTGCGCGCCTCTGAAATCCAGGGCGGGCGGGAAAGCCCTCGCGCGTCTTTTTTCCATTAACCGCTCCTGCTCATATAAAACAGGCGACCGCTCAGGGCCGCCCGATTAATCTTCAATACAATTTAAACATCCATAACTCCGTTATACTTCTTTATGCTGGCGGCCTTATACCATTCATCCTGATAGCTGGACCATTTTTCGTCCTTCATACTGGTAGTCAGAGATTCCTTAATTTCCTCCCTAACCTGATCCAGCTCTACAAAGCCTTCAGGAATATCCTTTATCTTACGGATAATATGATACCCGTAAGGCCCCAGCACAGGAGCGGAAATTTCTCCCTCCTCCTTCAGAGCCACAGCCGCGTCGTGGAATTCCTCTATCATACCATCCTCGTCTCCGATAAGATATCCCTTTTTGGCTTTCTCCTCAGTATTCATACCCGTATCGTCTGTTTCCTCCAGAAGCACTTCGATAAATTTATCCTCATCCGCATCCTTAACCGAGTCATAAATCTTATCGGTTTCCTCTTGAATCTTTTCAGCGGCCTTTTCGGCGGCCTCCTCATATTCCTTGGTGGCCTTTTCAAGTTCGTCCTTCAATTCCTCAAGCTCGGTCTCCAGCTCCGTCTTATCCTCAGCGTCCGATTCGTCCAATTCCTCCTGCTTTTCGTCCACCTCGCTCTGCGCATCCGTCATGGCCTTATAAAGCTCTTGTATATTCTCCTGGTCGTCCTCGTCAAAGTTTATAAGGATATGCTGCACAAGGCTGTATCCAGCCAGGTTTTTTACTATTATTGTGCCGTCGTTAAACGCGCTTACATATTCATCCTTAGCCGAATCGGTAAAGCTCTCAGTCTGCTCCTTCTTCAGCTCGTCGTATTTTGAAACTATATCTGCTTCCAGCGGCCCTATATCCTTTAACAGATTCTCCTTATAATTATCGCAGGCCATTTCGTTAAGCTTGGATTCAATCAGGTCGTCTATAGTATAGCCCGCTTCCTCCATATCCCGTTCATAAGCAGCCTTAGCTTCGGCGTAAAAATCCATATCCTCATATCCCGACTGGCCTTCAACCGCATCCTTCATACTGTCGGCGTTAGCCTGGATTTCTTCTTCCATTTCCTTTTCTACTTCTTCCTTGGCCTGGGCGCGCTGTTCGTCGGTAAATTCAAAATAGCCCGCCTCCTTAGCCTTCTGCTCCCAAAGCGTCTGATATATCAGAGAATCCAGCGCCGTAGTTTTCAGTTGTTCTAAAGTCTCCTGGTCCGCAGAGGAGCCGTAATACATATAATACATATAGTATACGGAATACCAGTCCTTTTTTAATATCTTTTCTCCGTTGACGACAGCCACAACTCTGTTGCCGTCCGCCTCTGCGTCCACCTGGACAAGGGTACAGCCTGAAAAAATACCCGCGGCCATAAGCACCGTCGCGGCCAGCGCAATTACTTTTTTCATATTTGATTTCACGCCTTTCTTATCTATGTGCCATATTAAAGCCGGACAGGCCGGCACGAAAACTATTATACGTTATAACCGCTAATTTTTCAAGTCAATTAAGCTCAATTAGCATATATTTTAACGATTTATTCATTTATACGCCCATTTGAACCGGCGACGCTCTATTTTCCCGCCTTATCCTGCTCTTCTTCCTCTTCGCCCGACGCGCTTTTCAGGAATTTTATAATTTGAACTGCTGCGTCCGCTGTATCTACGCCCAGGGTCCTGTAAATAACCGCCAGCTTATCGCCGGCCGAAACCGAAGCTCTCTTTTTAATCACTTCCAGCGCCCGGGTCAGCCTTTCAAAATCCACTCCCGATGAAACTCCGAAGCGCATTATAATGGCGTCGGGACGCTGTATAATATGAGTTATTCCCGCGCGCGAGGCCAGCGCCTTCATATAAGCTATATTTATAAGGTTTACTACACATTGCGGAGGGTCGCCGTAACGGTCTATAAGCTCTTCGAGTATGTCCTCCCGGTCTCCGTCCTCTTCAATGGCCGCTATTCGCTTGTAAACGTTAACCTTTTGCGCTTCCGAGCGTATATAATCCTCGCTTATATATGCGTCCGTCTTAATTTCTACAATGGTTTCAGGCCGCTTTTCGGGCTGCTCCATGCCTTCGCTGACAGCCTCCTTTACCAGCCTGCAATAAAGCTCGTAGCCAATTTGAGCTATATGTCCATGCTGCTCGCCGCCCAGCATATTGCCCGCGCCCCGTATTTCCAAATCCCTCAGCGCAATTTTAAAGCCCGAACCCATATCGGTAAACTCCCTCAGGGCATTCAGCCTCTTCTCGGCGGTTTCAGTCAGAACGCTGCCCGGACGGAAAGTAAAATATGCGTATGCTATGCGGTTGGAGCGGCCTACGCGCCCCTTAAGCTGATAAAGCTGGCTCAGCCCGAATTTATCAGCGTCGTATACTATTATAGTATTTACGCGGGGAATATCCAGTCCGTTTTCTATTATAGCCGTACACAGGAGCACGTCAAAGGCGCCGTCATAAAATTCCATCATGACCTTTTCCAATTCGCCCTCGGCCATCTGCCCATGGCCTATGCCTATACGCGCCTCAGGAATGAGCTCCTTAAGGCTCTGGGCAAAGGTTTCTATGCCCTGAATACGGTTATATACGAAATAAACCTGGCCTCCCCTGCCCAGTTCGCGCATTACTGCGTCCCGTATCATTGTGCGGCTGTATTCAGCGACATAGGTCTGAACCGGATATCTCTCCTCAGGCGGGCTGTCTATAACGCTCATATCCCTTACGCCCACAAGGGACATATGCAGAGTGCGCGGAATAGGAGTGGCCGTTAAGGTAAGCACGTCTATACTGCTTTTTAGCTGCTTTATCCTCTCCTTATGCGCCACGCCGAAGCGCTGCTCCTCATCCACTATCAGCAGGCCCAAATCCTTAAAACTCACATCCTTGGCCAGCAGCGCGTGAGTACCCGAAACAATATCTATTTTCCCTTCCTTCAGGCCGGAAAGCACCTGCTTGCGCTCTTTAGGACTTCTAAAACGGCTCAGCACATCCAGTCTCACACCGTATGGCAGCATGCGCGCCGCCATGGTATTATAATGCTGCTGAGCCAGTATGGTGGTAGGGGAAAGAAACGCCACCTGCTTGCCGTCCATAACAGCCTTAAACGCGGCGCGCATTGCCACCTCTGTTTTTCCATAGCCCACGTCCCCGCACAGCAGACGGTCCATGACCCGGCCTGATTCCATGTCCCGTTTTATTTCATCTATAGCCCTGAGCTGGTCAGGAGTTTCAGTAAAGGGAAAGTCGTCCTCAAAATTGCGCTGAAAGGGGGTGTCAGGCGAAAAGGCATAGCCCTGAGCGGCCTCACGCTTACTGTAAAGAGCTATTAATTCGTCCGTCATATCCTTTATGGCTTTTTTAGCTCTCGCCTTAGCTCCAGCCCATTCCTTGGAGCCTAATTTATTTATCTTGGGGACGGCGTCCTCTCCGCCCATATATTTTTGAACCAGTTTAAGCTGCTCGGCCGGCACATATAATTTATCCGTTCCCTGATAGGCTATAGTTATATAATCCCTGAACACGCCGTCTGTCTTTATTTTAGTTATGCCCTTATATATTCCTATGCCATAATTATCATGCACAACATAATCGCCTATTTTTAACTCCATGACGTCGGCGATATTAGCGCCGTCCCTACGTTTTGCACGGCGAATGCCGCGGCGTGAGCGGGAAGCGGAAAAGATGTCACCCTCGCTTATAAGGCTCATTCGCGCCTCGGTATATTCAAACCCCCGGCTTACGCGGCAGGGCAGCACAAAAATTTCGCCCGGAGCGGCTTTCAGGGATAAATCTGACGTATACTGCGCATATACGTTCAGGCTCTCCAGCTCGTTTACCAGCCGGCGCGCCTTGCTTTCGCCCCCGGCGCATATCAGCGTGCGGAATTTATTTACGCGCAGGCCGGTCAATTCCTTAGCCAAAAGGGAAGGACTATTCTGAAAGGACTGCATAGAGCGGGCGGAGAGCGTAAAAACCGCCTGAGGAGAAATATCCCTGCACGCAGCGGTTATGCTTTGCATGGAAAGCAGGGTTTTCTCCTTTAATTTAGCCAGAAGCTGGTCATAGGGACGAAGGTATTCGGCATGAAGCGGAAGCACCCTGCCTTTAACGAGCTGCTCCTTAAATATTTCGGAGTACTCCATAGCGGCGTTATCGGCGCGCTCCCGTATTCGGCGCGGCTCGTCTAGCACAACCAATACGTTCTCAGGAAGAAAATCCAGTATACAGGTATAATCTGTATAAAAATACGGGAACAAATCGCCGTCAGGCACAAAAGAGCCTGAATCCAGCGCGTCGATTACCGGCTGAAAGAGATTCTGCGCCTGGTCAGCGCCTTCGGGATTATTGCGGCGCGCTTTTTTTTCATAAGCGGCAAGCTGGGCGCGCAGCATGTCCGCTCCTTTTTTCAAATCCCTGACGTACAATTCTCCCGCAGGAGATATGACGGCGCTTTCCAGTCTTTTAACCGAGCGCTGACTGGCGGCGTCCAGCAGCCGCAGCGAATCTATCTCGTCGTCGAAAAATTCTATTCTCAGGGGATTATCCCAGCCTGCGGGAAAGATATCGGCTATACCTCCGCGGAAGGATATCTGGCCCGGCTTCTCAACCGCTTCGGCCTCCTGATAGCCCATATTCAAGCAGCGTGTACGCAGGAGGGCGGGAGAGATACGCGAAGCATGGTCCAATTTAACGACAGCAGACCGCCAGAGAGCGGGGGGCATAAAATTATAGAGCAGCGCGTCTATCCCCGCGGCTAATACGTCCGTACCCTCCAGCAGGCGGTAAATAACCTCAGCCCTTTCCATCGCGCTTTGGCTGCTGCCTGTTCTGACGCCTGGTATAGCTTCGCGCGCTGGAAGCACAGCGGTTTCCCTGCCCAGATAGGTTTCCATATCTTCGGCTGCGCGTTCGGCGCGCTCATTTGACCAGGTTATAAATAGTATTGGGCGGCCGCCGCTTACCGCTGAAGCAAGATGGGCTTTTTGAGAATCGGACATGCCAAAAACGGCACAGGGACTTAATCCCTGCCCCAAGCTTTCAGAGAGCCGTATAATTTCGGCGTCCTCCATAATAGGAGAAAAAAATATTTCGTTCATATATCACCTTAAAAAAGATTCATCTGGCGTCATTAATACAGGAATAATCAGCATTAAGGCTCTACACTAGCCGCGTAAGAGACGCGCCTATTCCTTGACGTTTACATTATACTTGGCCATGGCCTTTTCTATGCCCGAAGAAACAAATTCCAGCGCGCATTCAGCAGCCCTCTTATAAGCATTTTGCATTACCGGCATTTCATCACGGGTAAATTTGCCCAAAACAAAATCTGCAAGCTGCATCTGCGCCGGAGGCTTTCCGATACCTATACGAATACGGTTGAAATCCTCCCCTATACACGACACGATGGAGCGCATACCGTTATGGGTGCCCGGGCCGCCCGAAGCGCGGACGCGCAGCGCGCCCAGCGGCAAATCTATATCATCATATATAACCATAAGCCGGGTATGAGAAAGCTTATAATAATCAAGCAGCTCTCTGACACTCTCTCCGCTTGCATTCATATAAGTTGTAGGGCATGCCAGAATAAGCCGCTGGTCAAGGTTCAATCTGTACTGAGCGGTCATAGCCTTATGCTTGAGCTTAAACTCAGAGAGCCCGCTTAACTGGGAAGCCAAGCATTCAACTGCATTAAACCCGCAATTATGGCGGGTAGCGCTGTACTCACGGCCGGGATTACCCAGACCTACAATTAAAAAAGCATTGCCGTCGCCGGCTTTATTTCGTTTAAAAAACATATACGCTCCTTCGCTGCGCCCGGCCGGGGCGGGCTTTATAATTAAGGGACGGCCGCTTTCGCGGCCGGACGGGGCCGCGCCAAAATTAAATAGGGGGTCAACGCCGAAATTAAACGCAGCGTTAAAATGAGGGGATAAAGGATGTGGCGCGGCCCCTCATTGGTTTTTGCTTTCTCCCTTTTTAAAAAGGGAGAAAGCAAAAATGACGGGGTGGGAGGCCGGCTTTCTTTTATGCTTAGCCAAATTCAAAAGCATCTTACTCAAGGCCCAGAGCATTTTCATTAAAAACACCGCGGGCTCGCCCGCCCGCCGCAGCACTATGTGCTGCGGCAATAATGAGGCCGGCTTCGCCGGCCGAATCCCTATGCGGCCCAAATCCGCCGCACAGGGATTCCTTTATCTTTCCCACCCGCCCGCTGCGGTATTCCCAGCTAACAGCATATCCCGGCGCTTATTTATTTCTCCTGCTCCCATTCCCTGCGCTTCTGCTCCGCCCAGCCGGATTTTACCGTCTGCCTGGCCCTGGCAATGCAAAGCGCCCCGCCCGGAACATCCTGAGTAACTGTAGAGCCGGCAGCTATGTATGCTCCGTCCTCCAAAGCTACAGGCGCCACTAAATTGGAATTGGAGCCCACAAATACATTATTCCCAACGCGGCTTCTGAACTTATGCTTGCCGTCATAATTGACAAATACGACTCCGCAGCCAATATTGCAGCCCGAACCGACGTCCGCATCCCCCACATAGGACAAATGACTGACCTTACTCTTATCCCCTATGCTGCAATTTTTCAATTCCACAAAATCGCCGATGCGTGCGTTTTTACCCACAACCGATTTGGGCCTCAGATATGCGTTGGGTCCTACCGTGCAGCTATCCCCTACTTCCGCTTCTATAAGAGTAGAGCATCTAACGCTTACCCCGCTGCCCAGCCTGCTCTTTTCCAGCCTGTTCCCCTCATAAAGAATGCACTCTTGGCCGATAATGCTTCCTGAGCATAAATAATTGTTTGGATATATAACGGCGTCCCTGCCTATAATAACGTCCCAGTCAATATATATGCTTTTGGGATCCATGAGAGTAACGCCATTAAGCATATGCCTGCGGTTTATCCGCTCCCGCATTAATTCAGCCGCCTGAGCAAGCTGAACCCGGTCGTTTATCCCCATAGCTTCACGGTAATCCTCCGCCTGCACTATTCCTGTGCGCGTTCCTGCAGCGTTTAATAATTCCAGAGCGTCGGTCAGATATAATTCCCCCTGAGCGTTATCAGGCTTAAGCCTGGAAAGCACATTTCTGAGAGCCTTAACCTGAAAGCAATAAACCGAAGTATTAACTTCATTTATCTTTTTTTCCTCCTCTGAAGCGTCCCGCTCCTCCACAATCTTTATAAGCTCGCCGCCGCTCCCTCTCACTATCCGCCCATAGCCTTGCGCGCAGGGCAGCACGGCCGTAAGCACGCAGGCCGCGTAATCCCTCTGCTTGGTAATCTCAATCAGCCTGGAAATGGTTCCTCCTGTTATAAGAGGCATGTCGCCCGCGCATATTACTACCAGTCCGTCCTCCGGAATTTTGGGCAGCGCAGTTAAGACCGCATGTCCCGTACCCAGCTGCTTTTCCTGATAGGCAAAATCCGCTCCGCTTCCCATAGCCTGCATTACCATTTCATGCTTGTTGCCCACTACTACAACAGGACGCGCAATGCCCGCGTCCGAAAAGGCCCGGCTTACATGCATAACTATAGGCAGCCCGCAAATGCTGTGCAGCACCTTGGGCAGCTCGGATTTCATGCGGGTCCCCTGCCCCGCCGCCAAAATAATTCCGCTTAAATTCATTTTTTAATCTCCGTTTCCGCCCATATCCTAAAACGCTTAAAGGCCCACGGCCTATCAGACCAGGACCAAAACTCCGGATATTTACACGGGCATTTCTCAAAGCGCCCGGCAATAACGCCGAGCCGCAGCGCGCTTTTACGGCGCGTTGCCTCCATTTGCCTAAGCGCAGCCGTAAATACGCACGGTATTTTTTATATTGTACCCTCCAAAAGCCCTGCCTGTCAAGATATTTTCCCCGTCTTAAACGCGCTTAAAAGTCATATATTTTTTGCCCGAAGCATATAAAAGAATGTGCGTATGCAAAATAAATTGAAATTAGGAAGCGCAGCGCGCCTTAAAAGGCACAAGATAAAGCTAAATGCATAAAGGAGAAAACGCTATGGGAATAAATAATAAATTTTTATTGGTATTAAGGCAGGAAACCGCCGGATTTTCAGAAAATGGAGAAGCCACGGGTTACCTTAAATTTGAATGGCTGCCTTCAGCCTGCCGTCTGGCTTTCGGTATTAAGGCGCTGGCCGGACCAGGCAAGGGCGAATATCTGTGCGCGCTTTATTTTAACGGACAGGTATTCCCGCTCGGGCCGATACGCGTGCTTCCCGAAGCGGCGTTCGCAGATTTCACCTTAAAGCTGCCTATGCCGGGAACAGAGGATATTTTTGCCGCGGGAGTATTTTATAAAGAAAACGGCTTTTTATATCCTGTTATAACAGGGCACCGCGGCGCCGGCTCGGCCTGGCACAAGGACTTTATAGATAAGCTCTGCCGCGCAGCCGGCGCCAGGCTGGGCCAAAGCTACCAGCGCTGGAGCTATACCGCCGGAGACGGCGAATCATCCGAGGAGGTAACTGCCGACACAATTCAATTTGAACCTGAAATGATTAAAAAGATAAGTCAAAATCAGGCTGAGACGCATGAAGCCTCCGACCTGTCCGGCGCGGCTCCTGAATTAGACCGCGCGCAGCCGGCAAGCCCTGCTCAAAAAAATACCCCGGCACAAGAACCGGATATTTCTCAGCAGAGGAATACATTCTCAGAGCACACCCGCCAGGCTCAAGCACAAACGCAAGCTCAGACTGACCGCGCCGCGGAAACAGAGGCTTCGGCGTCCGAATACGGCTTTGAGGCTCTTCCGGAGGAAAGCGCGGATTTTTACGAGCAGAACAAGGAGCATTTTGAACGGCTTTTAACAGACAACGCCCAGCTTGACGAATTATGCGACATGATTCCCGGCTCAAAATGGGTAAAGGTGGAATATACTGAAGGAGAGGAAAAGGGGCATTATATCGTAGGAATAATTTACGATGAGCAAGGCGCGCCTATGCATATATGCTACGGCGTGCCCGGCCAATTTGCCCTAGCTCCACCTGATAATCTAGCTAAATACTGTCAATGGCTGCCCGCCAGTATAAAGGACCCTCAGGGGGAAGGCTACTGGGTGCTTTATCAGAGCGCTAAAACCGGCCAAACCTACGGCGAAGAATAGACGGCATAAGCAAGACGCAAAATGCCTAAGAAAAATAGCCGTTTACCTTGCTTTACGGCTGTCCAGGCAAATATACCCGGTATTTCCGTTCCCTGCCGCCTCGCATAACGGAAAATCTGCATTTTGCTGCGCCGCAGCGTTCTGCGCCAATACATAGGATACCTAAAAGCCGCGCCGCAGGAAAATTAACGGCGGCGGGCATAATTTAAGCGTTCTAAAATAGAACGCTTAAATTATGCCCCCAACGGGCGCCTTGGGCAGGCGAAGCCTGCCTGCCCGGGCTTTATAAGCCCGGGCGACGGCCGAAGGCCGCCCAAGGCGCCCGTTGAGGGTATAGCCCGCGCCGCTGTTAATCTCCTGCGGCGCGGCTGAAATCATCCTAAGCTAAAATTTACCGCTGGAACCGCCGTGAGAACGTCCGCTCGAGCTGGTATGACGGCTTGAGCCTCCGCCGCCCGAGGAGGAATTGCGTTCAGGCCGCGCGGTTCTGGAGACGGTCCGATAAAGAAATAAATCGTTTGCCAGGGTCACATCGAAATTCCCCGCATACTGCCGCGCGTCCGTCTGCGGCCTTACGCTTTTAAGCTTGCTTTTCATCACTCCGGTAACTATTAAAGCCGCTGCCAGCCCAACGATAAGGCAGCCCAGAACCACAGTAAGCCAGTTAGTCTCCTCCCGCTCCTGAACTAATTCCTCCCCCGGCCTGTTATTAGTATCATACGGCGTGTTTACTTCCGCCTCATAAAGATAATCCTGCGTCATATCCAAAAACCGTTCAAAGGCGGAATAATACTGCCCCTGGCTTAAATATGGCACTATCGCGTCCCTTATGCGGTCCAGGCCGTAATCTGTAAATACCTCCTGTCCGCGCCCGCAGGTGGATATGGCCCAATCCCTATATTCCATGCTTATAAGCAAAAGCACGCCGTCGTAATCCTCTCCGTATCCATAGCCGTTATAATCAAAATAATCGTCCGCATATTCCTCAGCCGTTTTGCCGTTAAGCGAATCTGCCGTCACAATAACCGCATCAAACTGATATTCCCGCGCTATATCCGCTATCTGCCCGCGCAGCTCTTCCTCCTCCGAAGAGGTTAATAAGCCCGCCATATCCATAACTCTGTCCGGCTCAGCCGCATAGGTGACAGGAAGAAAAACAATAAGCAGCACGGCTAAGAGCACCGTCAGCCTCTTCATATTATCCCTCCAATCAGCATAATAAGCGCAGCGGCGGCGGCGCCTCCGGCAAATACTCCAAAAAACCAGCGCCAGTACGCGCCCTTATCCATAGGCAAGTCTCCTATGAATTTTCCCGTCTGCCCGTTCATGGCAAAGGTATAGGTCTTTCCCTTATAAACGCTGTTAAGCAGCCAAACGGGCAACAGCGCATATTTGACGCGCCCTTCCCTGAAATCTACCGTTATATGCTCGGGAATACAGGTATTGTAGCCATGTATTGTGCCTGAAAGCATTCTCTGCGCGCTGTTCTTTATACGCTCATTAGCCCTTTCTATACAGTCCTGAGAGCTCATATCGTATTTATCGGCCAGATAGCCCGCCAGATACGCCGTTTTAAAATCCACCGCCTGGCTTAAATCGAAAGGCTCTAACGATTCCATAAGAGAATCGTCTATCTTGCTGGAGCCGTCTACCGGCACTCCGGCAAAATCCATATTTCCCTCTCTGAATATCCTGAAATGCATTGTTTCGGTATAATTATACTTGCTGTCGCTCCAAAAACGCACCTTAGTCCCCTTGTACCGTCCTGAAGCCTGCGCGTTGCAGTCAAAAAGCCAGAAGGGAACATATATTCCCTTTATCTCCTCTATATGGCTTTCGCTCTTAAACTCCTTAGGCAGCAACCGTTTCCCCTTTAAATGGCCGGCCAAAGCATTTTTAGCCGCCTGCTTATCCAATTTGAAGGGAATAACCATTTCCGGCTTAAGCACGCCTGAAAGGCGTGATTTTACCACTATCGAGCTGCCGCAGTACGGACAGTTTATAGAGGCGGTATTCTGGTCCGCAACCACCTCTCCACCGCAGGAGGAACAGCAAAATACCGTCATATTTTCTGCGTCCTCCCATTTTTCGGAGGGGCCTTGGGTCCATTCCTGCTTATCCTCATGCTGTTTGTTAACTTCATTCTGATATGCTTTTAGATTCTCAGTTTCAAATTCCGTATCGCAGTACGGGCATTTTAATTTCTGCGCGTTAGGGTCGAACGCCAGGCTGCCCCCGCAGTTCGGGCATTCAAATTCAATCGTGCTTGCCATTTTTCCTCCTTTGGAAAGTAAGTTGTTATTTAAACCGCCTTCAGGACGGTTTTGTTCTTTACGCGATAACGGCTGTTCGCGTCCATCCTCAATTCGCTTTATGCGTTTTTCTTGCCCAGCGTCTCAGCCGCTGTCGTTGCGCCGTTCATAAGCCGCTGTCGTTGAACCGTCCGTCAGCCGCTGTCGCCACGCCGCCCGTCGGCCGCTGTCGTTGCGCCGTCCGTCAGCCGCTGTCGCCGCGCCGCCCGTCAGCCGCCGCGCCGCCGGCATAAATCTGCTTTGCCGAGCGAACCGCCTCTTTTATTTAAAAGCCCCAGGCCTTCAAAGGCTGCTTTGGGCATAACCTCACGCAGAATATCCTTTTTAGGCATAACCCAACTGCACGCAAAACGGCATATTAAACCCGAAGGCGAGGCCTTTTCCAGTCTGCAAATTACGCTATTTTACATCCTGGTCGTCAAACCTGTCTCCGCATTCAGGACAGAATTTAGGCGGATGCGCGGGGTCTTCCGGCTCCCAGCCGCATTTATCGCACTTATACAATAATGCTCCGGCCGGCTTTTTCCGGCCGCATTCAGAACAGAATTTCCCTTTGTTTACCGCGCCGCAGGCACATTGCCAGCCGCCGGCGGGTTTTTGAGCTCCGCATTCGGAACAGAATTTTCCGGTATTGCGCGCGCCGCAGGAGCACTGCCATTCCTGTCCCTCTGACGCGCCTGTCTGGGCCTGCTCTTCAGCCTGGCCGTATGCCTGCGTATTCTGACGTCCCATAGCAAACAAATTCTGCGCGTTGGCTCCGCCGGCCTGCTGGGCCATTCCCAGCCCCATAAAGCCCATCATGGCTCCTCCCTGATTCTCGGCGGCGGCGCGCATGGCGTCCGACTGCGCTCCTATAAGGGTAGCGGCGGCCATATTGGGGTCGCGCATAACAGCGCTCTTCTGGAGCTGCTTTATCATCTCTTCGTCCTCGGGCGAAGCGCTGACTGAATTAATGCCGAAGGAGGCTACCTCTATGCCCCGTAATTCCCGCCATTTTTCTGAAAGCACCTTATTGAGCGCCCCGGCAATTTCCATGGTATGGCCCGGCAAAGCGCTATAGCGCACGCCCAAGGCAGAAATCTGCGCAAAGGCCGGCTGGAGGGCGGTAAGCAGCTCGGTTTTAAGCATGCTGTCTATCTCCGAACGGTCATAGCTGCTCTGAACATTGCCGCAGACGTTAGTATAGAAAAGCAGAGGGTTTGTAATCTTATACGAATATTCGCCGTTGCAGCGTATGGCTATATCTATGTCCAGCCCGATATTCTTATCCACCACCCTGAAAGGGACCGGGTTGGCCGTACCGTATTTATTGCCTACTATTTCCTTGGTGTTAAAATAATATATTCTCTGGTCCTTGCCCGTATCTCCTCCGTATGTAAAGCGCCGGCCTATAGTTTTAAATGTTTCTATAATACTCCTTCCCAGGCTGCCGGCAAATATGCTGGGCTCGCTTGATTGGTCGAAGGTGTATTCGCCCGGCTCAGCGCACACCTCCAGCACCTTGCCCTGCTCTACTATCATCATGCACTGCCCGTCGGCTACGGCTATTCCGCTGCCGTTGGAGATTATATTGTCGTTTCCCTTAGTATTGCTAGAGCGGCCCGATACTCTCTTCTGCCCTTTAACGGCCAGAACATCCGCGCTTAACGAATCGCAGTAGAAAAATTCCTTCCATTGGTCGGCTAAAGCGCCGCCCAGCGCTCCCGCGCCTGCTTTAATAAGTCCCATAAATTACTATCTCCTTCAGAATTTTTAATTTATATACGCCCAAATCTCTGCCGGCCCGAAAACATAAATAAATCAGGAAGCCTCAAAAGCCAACGTCCCTTTTTATACAGCTCCCGCCCACAAAGAATATTCCGGCATATAAAAAAATATTCCTTTATATATTAAAGCATATTTTTAAGCGCAAGTCCAGAAAAATCGGCGCGGAAAGATACCCGCGGACAAGACGTGCATCCGGCGCGGGCCGCCGGGCGGGATTACATTTATCCGCGCCCGTTAAGGCGCGCGGATAAATATAAGCGGGAACAATAAAATGGGAAATATAAACTGTTTGGACGGGCCGGAACGCCCGGCGCGCCCCATTAAAAGGGCGGGGGCGGCCTGAATGGCTTTCTCCTTCAGCCCCATTAAAAGGACGGGAGCAGCCGGTTTTATCCTTCAGCCCCATTAAGCCATGCGTCTGCCGAAAATAAGTAAAAGAAAAAATAACGGCCTCCGGACAGAAACTGGCCGGAAGCCGTCTAAGTACGCTCTGAAAATCAGCCCTGTTTGGGCGCGCCGACGGGACATACTCCCTCGCAGGCGCCGCATTCAATGCAAGTTTCGGGGTCTATCTGATACTTGCCGTCTCCTTCCGAGATAGCGCCGACGGGGCATTCAGCCTCACAAGCGCCGCAAGAAATGCAATCGTCGCTAATTATATACGCCATGGTTTTCACCTCCTCCAAAAAGCCTGAGCAAACAGCCCAAAAGCATTTGAGCCGCCTAATAAAATGCCTCTTGTTTATGTTGTATTATAGCATAAACCAAAATATTTGCAAAGGATAAATTAATCCAAAATAGCCTTTATCTCCTCGTCCAGCACTATTTCATCCTCTTTAGCGCTCCTAGCCTTGCTTCCGCCTGCGTTCTTCAGGACTTTTACATCCTTAGCCTCATATTCCCTTATGTCTACTGTATCGCCCGGGAGCTGCAATTTGACCTTGACCCGTTCCCTAAGCAGATTTAATTCGCACACCTTGCCCGAACCGTCAGGCGTTTTTACCTCGGCGTTTATGCGGGGAAGCGCCTTGCGCGCCTTTTCATAATAGCTCTGCTCGTATTTTAAGCAGCACATCAACCGCCCGCAAAGCCCGCTTATCTTGGTCGGATTCAGCGAAAGCCCCTGCTCCTTAGCCATTTTTATGGAGACCGGCTGGAAATCAGATAAAAACGCATTGCAGCAGCAGGGCAGTCCGCACGGGCCCAGTCCGCCAAGCAGCTTAGCTTCGTCCCTCGCCCCTATCTGCCTCAATTCTATCCTTGTTTTAAAGGTCTGCGCCAAATCCTTAACTAAATTCCTAAAATCCACCCGTCCGTCCGAAGTAAAATAAAATACTATCTTCGCCCCGTCAAAGGTGTATTCCACCCGTACCAGCTTCATATCCAGCTCATGCTCGGCTATCTTGCGCGAGGCCGTTTCAAAAGCCTTGGCCTCCTTAAGCTTGTTCTCCTCAAGCTGCTCGTAGTCCTTAGGCGAGGCTACCCTTATTATCTCCTTGAGCGGAGCGACTATCTCCTGGTCGGAAACCTCCTTCGTACCTATAGTCACCTCTCCGAATTCCACGCCCTGAACAGTCTCTACTATAACTCCCGAGCCAGCCTTGATAATATACCTTCCCGGATTAAAATAATATACCTTGCCGGAATTCCTGAAGCGAACCCCTATTATCTTTGCCATTGCGTATCTCCCTTAGTAAAATAATAAGCCAGACCGTCCAGCGCAAGAGCTGGGTTGACATTAGCCTCCAGCCTGCGCATGGTATCTTCAACATATCCCAATCTGGCCAGCGACTTAATATCGCCCGCACGAATAAGCCGCTCCTCCAAAAGGGGGAGCAGCTCGTCAATTTTATCCTTAGCCCCTCTCAAAAGCCCGGCAGCCTGCGCTGCGGTTAGGCTGTCCGCCTGCGCGCACAGCTTATCCGCCAGAGCCGCGGTCTCCCAAAGTCCGTCGTTTTCCATTAGCGAAATAGCTCTGCCTATGTTGCCTCCCGAAAGAGCGGCAGCCTGAACGCATCTTTTATCCTTAGGATAAAGCGCTTCCAGCTGACTGGATATCATTTTGTCTGAAAATCCAGTCATGCGCACCAGTCTGCACCGTGAACGTACCGTAGGCAAAAGCTGACCCGCGTTCACAGCCAGCAGCATAAATATACTGTTCCCCGCCGGCTCCTCCAGCGTTTTAAGCAAACAGTTCTGCGCTTCAGCCGTAGCAGTATGAGCGTTTTCCACTATATACACGCCGTAATCCGCCTCATAAGGCTTTAAAGCCGACGCCTCAATTAATTCGCGCATGTCCTTAACCGATATGCGCTTGGATGAGGCGTATGTATGAATATCCGGATGAATGCCCTCCAGCGCCCGGCGGCAGCCTGAACAATCCAGGCACGCGCTTTTCTCGCGGCATACCATCAAGGCTGAAGCCAGCCGGGAAAGAGTCCGCTTGCCCGCTCCCTGCGGGCCTTCTATTATATATGCATGGGCGGCGCGGCCCCTTATAAAGCTGCGTTTTATATCTTCAAACTGCCTGGACTGTAATATAAGCTGATATCTTTCGTACATCAGAATTTATTAAATTTTACCACGTCCAGCACAAATACCGTGGCTCCTCCTACCATAATTTCAATATTGGAGGACATTCCCATATTCATGGATACGTCTAAAGACGTGCTGTTAGCCGAAACCATCTGCTTTCTGCTCTTGCATATGCCCTCTATAAATTCAAGCGCATGCTCTAATTTTTCATCCTCCACGCCCAGCAGCAGCGTAGTATTGCCCGCGCGCAGAAAACCGCCTGTCGTGGCAAGCTTGGTTACTCCATAGCCTTCCTTCATAAGCGAGCTTATAAGCCTTCCGGCGTCCTCATCCTGAACAATAGCTATTATAAGCTTCATAGCCATACCTTTCTGTCCCCAAAATACGGGACAATTTAATTATAAATTAAACGCGCGCCCCAAGTGGAGGCAAACGCAAAATTAATACTCATATATATTATATAGCAAAACGCCTGCAACTGCAATAGCTAAGTTAAAATTTTATGCCATTTGCCCAAAGCTCAAGGAAAAGGGCCGGAATTCGACGCTCCATGCACAAATAAAACGCCCCGCATTTAAGGCTGCCGCCCCTTTTCAGGGCGGGGGCGGCCAGGGCCGCCTATATAAAGACAGGCCGGATAAATAATAGCGGAACAACGTCAAAATTCAGGCCCGCAGTCGGCCGCCAGGACTCTCTTAGAGCCTTGCCCGGCCTGCGAGGGGCAAAGCCCCTCTCATAAATTGGGCGGGGAAAAGGGAGCGGCAGTCCTTCAATATCAAAAACGCTTCGCTCCCTTTATAATCTGTATTAATTTGTTCTAAGCCGCCGTTTAACGTTTTGTTCCTACAAAAAACAGAGCCACCGTTCCCGGTCCCGAATGAGAGCCTATAACAGGTCCTATATAATTCATTCTGAATTTGCAGTCGGGATACTTTTCCGCTATAAGCGAGCGCACATGCTCGGCGTCCTCCAGACAATCTCCGTGACTGATAAAAATGGTCTGTCCGTTTACGTTTTCTCCCTGCTCCTCTAATTTTTCCACCAGCCCGCGCAGCGCCTTAGCGCGTCCCCTGGTTTTCTCCATCGGTATTAATTTACCATTGTCGTCAGTATGCAGCACCGGCTTAATAGATAAAAGGCTGCCCACAAACGCCGCCGCTCCAGTAACACGGCCCCCTCTGCGCAGAAAGTGCAAATCGTCCACAGTAAACCAATGGTTTATCTTCAGCTTGTTGCTTTCCAGCCATTGCACAGTCTCCTTCAGGCTCATGCCCTCCCTCAGGCGGCAGGAAGCATAATATGCCATAAGCCCCAGGCCCATTGACGCGGCCAGCGAATCAACCACCTCTATTTCCCGCTCAGGGAATTTCTTTCTCAATTCCTCCGCCGCAATACAGCCGCTCTGATAGGTGCCGCTCAGCCCTGAAGAAAACGCAAGATATAAAATATCCTCCCCCCGTTCAAGGTAAGGAGTAAAAAATTCTATAAAATCTTCGCTGTTTATTTGGCTGGTGCTGCTTACGCTTCCGTTGCGCAGCGCCTGATAAAACTCATGAGGATTCCCATCCTCCAAAGTATGAAGAAAATCCCTGCCGTCCATAGTATATCTCATGGGAACAGCCAGTATTCCATAGTCCTGGCACATCTCCTTTGTAAGGTCGCAGCACATATCGGTTATAAGTCTTATCATTGTCCCAGCTCCTATCTTTATTATTAATTATAAATCAGGAAATACAATCAGAATGCCGCAGTCTACCGGCGCTCATTTCAAGCAGTATTCCAAATAAAATAATTGCAATACCCAAGCCGATAAGCTTCAAGCTGAATCTCCTGCAGACTCTCACTCGAAAATATGATAACCATACCCGCGCATATGCGCAAGGCTTTTAACCCCTTAACGGGGCATTATTAGTAAATATTTACATTTTATTAATTATTCCTCATAAGTTTATTCATTCTTTGCCCTGAGCTTACAAACTCTTAGCCCTTCAATCCCTAACGGCCCAGCACGTCCCTTTCAAAATCCCATACGTCTGAGGAAAGTCTTTTATTAGTACAGTACATTCTATATAATATCCAGCTTATAAGCCTGTCGGGCAGCAGCCGTTTTATAAAGCACAGCGCCTTATATCCTCCGCCGGCCACCATTCTCACCGGCGGATTTTTCATACTCAGCGCCTTAACCGCAAGCCCCGCCGCCTTGACTGGGGGCATTCCCCTCTGCTCGCTGACCGACATGGCGTTAACGGCGCTGCAAAATTCCCGGCGGTATACTTTACTCTCTCTTGTCTCAAGGGTATACCGGCGATTATGAGTAAAACCGGTATGCACGTCCCCCGGCTCTATTAAGCACACCTTTATTCCAAAAGGCCGCACTTCGTTTCTCAGCGCCTCAGTCATTCCCTCAAGCGCAAATTTTGAAGCGCTGTACATCCCCTGAAAGGGCAGCCCAAAAACTCCGCCTACCGAGCCCATATTGACTATCCGTCCCTCTCCCTGCTCGCGCATTCTGCCTAAAACCTCTCTGACAGTACGCAGCGCTCCGTAAAGATTGCATTCCATCTGCCCGTCCAGCTCCTCCGGCGAAGTCTCCTCTACTGCTCCGGCTATTCCCGTCCCTGCGCAATTTATCAAGCCATAAATCCTGTCGGCAGCAGAAAAAATGTATTCAAATGCATTTTCGACTGAAGAATCATCCGTAACGTCGCACTTTACCTCTATAACAGCTCCTGCGCCCGTTTCATGCCTGCGGCCCGTTTGAGCGCGCCGGGAAAGCGCGAAAACCCTCCCGCCCTTCTGCGCAAGCAAATTGGCCGCCGCTTCGCCTATTCCCGAAGAGGCTCCCGTTACTACTATGCTTTTGCCTGTAAAATCCATAATTCAGCCTCCTGCTCTCCGGCCCGATAACCGGCGGCTCATTCCAAACTGATTTTAAAATACGTCCACGGCGCCTTTTGCGGCGGATAACTGATAAAAACGCGCCTGTCCTTAAGAGTTGGATGGATAAAGCTTAATTTTGCCGCGTGCAGAGCAAGCTGCTGGCCCGTTTTATTCAGGCCGGGGCCGTATTTCTGGTCGCCGTAGAGGGGGCAGCCCAGGCCCGCCATCTGCACTCTTATCTGATGCGAGCGGCCAGTTTGCAGGCTTACCTCTATCAATGAAAGCTTCCCCTCGGATGGATGAACAACGCTCTGGAGCAGCCGGTAATTCAACACGGCCTCTTTAGCCCCCTCGGTAGCGGCGGGCACTATTCTCACCATATTGGCGGCGGTATCCTTAAATAGATAATTTTTAAGCTCGCCCGAACGAATTTTAGGCTCGCCGCGAACCACCAAAAGATATTGCCGGCCTAATTCCCTTGCTCTCGCCTGTGCCGAAAGGCGTGCAGCGGCCTTAGAGGTTCTGGCCAGCACTACCAGCCCTCCCGCCGGCCTGTCCAGACGGTGCACCAGCCCTATATACGCCTCCCCGGGCTTATTATATTTCTCCTTGACATATTCCTTGACCAGGCTCAATAAATCCGCATCCCCGCTGGAATCTGCCTGTACAGGCAGATTATTGGGCTTATCCACCACTATGCAGTGATTATCCTCATACAATACTTGCAGCTTAGGCATTTTTATTCCTCATTTTTCTCTTATTATATCAGACTTGCTTTTAGCCTCCTAAAAGCGTCCGTGCAGGCTGCCGCCCCGCCGCTTAACGCTTAAGCTTCCGGGCGCCCCCGCTATCTGCTCCAGCGCCCCGAAGCGCCGCAGGGAAGTATAACCCCTCCCCGAGTTACCGGCAGGCCCGCCTCCTGCGCGTCCACTTTTCCGCCCAGGCTCTTTGTCAGCCTGGATAATATATTATAAAGCACCAGCGGCTGGAGTCCGGTAGTATAGCTGTTTATCAATATAAAAAGCGGATTGTCCGAAAGCAGGTTTATGCATAGAGAGGCAAATGGATAAAGCTCATCCTCTAATTTCCATATCTGTCCGTTAGGGCCTCGCCCATAGCTGGGCGGGTCCATTATAATGCCGTCGTATTTATTCCCGCGCCGTATTTCCCGTTCCACAAACTTCCGGCAGTCGTCCACTATCCAGCGCACCGGCTTATCCGCCAGCGCCGAAAGCGCAAGATTTTCCTTGCCCTGGGCGACCATATTTTTAGCGGCGTCCACATGCACAACAGACGCGCCAGCCTGGGCAAGGGCCACGGTTGCGCCGCCGGTATATCCGAAAAGATTCAAAACCTTTACCGGCCTTTGAGCGCTCTTTACCAGACTGCCGGCCCAATCCCAATTTGCCGCCTGCTCAGGGAAAAGGCCAGTATGCTTAAAGCCCATAGGCTTAATTTTAAAAGTCAGTCCATTGCGCGAAACAGTCCAGCTCTCAGGCACTTTGCCCGGAAAGCTCCAGGCTCCCCCGCCTTTTTCCGACCGCTTGTATATTCCGTCAACGCGCTCCGGTCTTTTAAAATACGGCCAGATAACCTGCGGGTCTGGACGCAAAAGATATACATCCCCCCAGCGCTCGTATTTCATGCCGTCCCCGGTATCTATTATCTCATAATCCTGCCAATCGCCGGCTAAAAACATCCTTGAAAACGTCCTTTCCGTGCCCCCGTAAACAGCGCCGCCCCGGCTCCGGGTGGGCGCGCTTAAAGAACGGTTAGCTCCACAGGCGGCTCTGGGCGGGGGAGGCGGAGGCGGCGCCGCTTGTCCTTAACTCCTCCGTCCCGTTTATCCCCTTATAATTTCTTTATCTCCGCAACGCAGCAACTACCGTTTATATCTAATTCTCTGCCCTGTGAATGCCCGAATACCAGTTTATCACAAAGCACGTCCCCGCACAGCTCCCTGCTGTGCTTTTCAACGGCGTCCCTGAGCGCTCCCTGAGCGTCCAGAATCAATTCTATATGGTCGGTAACCTCCAGGCCCTGCTCCTTGCGCGCATTTTGAATCTTGCTTACCAGTTCGCGCACATAGCCCTCCGCTATAAGCTCCTCATTCAGAGCCGTATCTAAAACCACAACTATGCCGCCGTCAGATTCGGACACATATCCTTCGCGGCTGACCGCGGTTATAAGCAAATCGCTCTCCTTAAGCTCAATGACAGCACCCGAAAGCTCAAAGGAATAGACGCCGCCCTTCCTGACCGTCTCTACTATCGCGTTTGAATCCGCCTGCGCCAGGTATTTTCCTATCCCGCCCAGCAGCCGGCCGTATTTAGGGCCAAGGGTACGCATCTGCGGCTTAAGGCTGTAAGAGGTAAAGCGGCTGTCGTCCTTAAGATATTCAACCGTCTTAACATTCAGCTCATCCGCTATAAGCTCGTTAAGCTGCTCGGGCAGCGCTCTTTCGCTCTTAACATATATCCGGCTAAGGGGCTGACGATTCTTAATCCCCGCGCTTGAACGGCAGGCTCTGCCCAGCACGACTACCGATAGCACCATTTCCATATTTTCCTCAAGCGCCTTGTCAATATAGGCTCTGTCCGAAACGGGAAACGCGCAGAGATGGACGCTTTCAGGCTCGTTCTCATTAAGCCCGCGCACAAGGTTCTGATAAATTGCCTCAGCCATAAAAGGCGTAAACGGCGCGCTCAATTTAGCCAATGTACATAAAACCGTATACAGCGTCATATAAGCGCTTATCTTATCCTGGGTCATCTCGCTGCCCCAGTATCTCTCCCTGCACCGGCGCACATACCAGTTGCTTAATTCATCAGTAAACTCAGCCATAGCCCGCGCCGGCTCAGTTATAACATAGTTTTCCAGAGATTTATCTACAAAATCTATCAGGCTGTTCAGCTTTGATAGTATCCACTTATCCATAAGCGAAAGCTTGTCATACTCCAGCTTATATTCATACGGATTAAACTGGTCTATTTCTGCATACAGCACATAAAAAGCATAGGTATTCCACAAAGTACCCATAAATTTACGCTGCGCCTCACTTACCGCCTCAAGTGAGAAGCGCGAAGGCAGCCAGGGGGAAGAACCGGTATAAAAATACCAGCGCACCGCGTCTGCGCCCTGAGCGTTAAGCGCATCCCAGGGGTCCACAACGTTTCCCTTATGCTTGCTCATCTTTATGCCGTCCTTATCCCCGACATGTCCCAGCACTATACAGTTTTTAAAAGCCGGACTGTCAAAAAGAAGCGTGGATATGGCCGAAAGAGAATAGAACCAGCCTCTGGTCTGATCTATAGCCTCGCTGATAAAGTCAGCAGGAAAATTCTCCTTAAACAGCTCCTGGTTTTCAAAGGGATAATGCCACTGCGCAAAAGGCATGGAGCCCGAATCAAACCAGCAGTCTATAACCTCGGGCGCCCGATGCATCACCCCGCCGCATTTTTCGCATTTAATAGTTAGAGGGTCAAGATAAGGCTTATGCAGCTCGATATTTTCCGGTGCGCCCGTTAATTGAGTCAGCTCCGCCCGGCTGCCTACTACATGGAAATGCCCGCATTCGCATTCCCATACGGGAAGCGGCGTGCCCCAATAACGCTCGCGCGAAAGAGCCCAATCCATTACATTCTCCAGGAAATTCCCCATTCTGCCCTCTTTTATCGTTTCGGGAATCCAGTTTATCTTCCGATTATTCTCAATCAGCTTATCTTTAACGACCGTCATGCGTATAAACCAGGTCTGACGGGCGTAATACAGAAGAGGCGTATCGCATCTCCAGCAATATGGATAGCTATGTTCAAATTCCAGAGTTTTAAACAGCAGGCCTTTAGCTTTTAAATCCTTGATTATGGGCTTATCCGCGTCCTTAACGAACATACCGGCATAAGGAGCGGCTTCGGGCACGAATTTTCCCTGAGCGTCCACCATCTGCACGAAGGGCAAATCGTTATCCCTGCCCACGCGCGCGTCATCCTCGCCGAAAGCAGGCGCTATATGCACTATTCCGCTGCCCGAATCCAAAGTTACATAGCCGTCGGCCACCACATACCAGGCGCGCTTTTTAACCTTGGCAAAATCGAACAGCGGCTCGTATTCAATGCCGCAGAGTTCTTTTCCCTTAACGGTTTTAATTATTTCATAGCCTTCTCCCAGCACGCTTGCGAGCGCCTCGGCCAATATATAAATCCTGCCGTCCAAACGCGCAAAAACATAGTTCTCCGCGGCGTTTACGCAAAGCGCTACGTTGCTGGGCAGCGTCCAGGGAGTAGTAGTCCAGGCCAGAAGGTAAGTTTCCTCCATATTTTTAACCTTAAAAGCCACAAAAGCAGAGGTTTCCTTAACATCCTTATATCCCTGAGCGACTTCATGGCTTGAAAGCGCCGTACCGCAGCGGGGACAATAGGGCACTATTTTGTGACCCTTATAAAGCAGGCCCTTTTCGGCTATCCTTTTGAGCGCCCACCATTCTGATTCTATATAGTCATCCTCATAGGTAACATAAGGATGCTCCATATCCGCCCAATACGCTACATGGTCGCTCATTTTCTCCCATTCCGACTTATATTTCCAGACGCTTTCCTTGCATTTTTGTATAAACGGCTCTATTCCATAGCTTTCTATCTGGGGTTTGCCGTTTATGCCTAGCTGCTTTTCCACTTCCAATTCCACAGGCAGTCCGTGAGTATCCCAACCGGCCTTGCGCAGCACCCTATAGCCCTTCATTGTGCGGTATCTAGGAATAAGGTCCTTTATAGCGCGGGTGAGCACATGTCCTATATGAGGCTTACCGTTAGCCGTAGGCGGGCCGTCATAGAAGGTAAAATTAGGGCCGCTTGCATTTTCTGAAACACTCTTTTCAAAAATACTGTTTTCTTTCCAGAAATCCAGCACCTCCTGCTCTCGTCCCACAAAATTTAATCCTGTATCTACTTTTTTATACATCAGCAATTCCTCCAATATTTTTAAGAAAACAAAAGCTTTGCACTCTAACAAAATGCAAAGCCTTAAAAACCATTGTAGAGTTAGGGCACGGACGCGTCGGCGCAGCGTCTTATGCCTGAGCGCATTTAACGGCCGCTCTCCGTCCGGGCCTACTCTTAATAATTCGTCCCGGCCCCTCCAGGGCGATACCGTTCAAGCTCTATTCCTGCCTCCATCGCACCATACCGGCGGCTCTCTTAAAGGAATACTTCCGGCCAAACAGCTCCCTTTCTCAGGGTTTAAACATATAATATTTATTGATAATTATATAATGTCCCGGCTATATTGTAAAGGACTTTTTAATTCTATATCAGCCAAGGGCAGGGTTTGTCCGCAAAGACGCGGCTGCCGCCGCACGCGAAGCGTGCGCAGGGCCGCGGGCGGGATTATATTAAAATGCGCGCCAACGCTTATAAAATCAAAACGCATTCAATAATGCGGAAATTCCTAGAAAAGCGTTGGCGCGCATTTTAGGGCGCAGAAAAAAGCTAGTTGAAATAGGGGCGGAACTAAAAAAATTTAAGTGGCTAAAACTGCCATAAATTCAGGGCGCCCTCCTTTTAGGGGTGGGGCGGCCCCGCCGAAATTAACTTTATATTCAGTCGCTTTTTCTATTTAAGCAGGACGGGGAACCCGCCCGTTTGCCCGGCAAAAAGCCGGGCAAACAATAATGTGGCCGGCCTAACGGCCGGCCGGCCCCGGGCGCGGCCCATGTCCGCCGCGCCCGGGGGCCCTCATCTTTCCCACCCCCCTTGCGGCGTCCTAGCCTCTTTGGGCATTACCCCTTATCCGCTGCGCCTCAGCTTGCCCCCATCTCTTGCAGCCGGCGCTATTTTCAATAATATTACAAATTATCTCCCGCCGCGCCCCATTTTATTAATGTTTTTTTAAAACAATTTCCTTTGCGTTTTCATTATGACTATGTTAAAATTATAATATTGGTACTAGCCCTAGAACAAAACTGCCAACCTGCCCGGCGCGCCAAAGAGCGGCCCTTAAAAGGCAAACACCGCCGGAGAAACGGAGATATTATTCATGAACAAAATGATTTTAAAGCTCTGCGCTATATTAACGGCGCTGGTTATTATAATTCCCCTGGCAGGCTGCTCCGGAGAAGACAAAAATCCTTCCGCCTCCAATCCAGACGGAAGCACGGACGGCCAAACGGATACCCAGGGCGTCTATATAACCGAGATTATGTCCAGCAATTCAACCGGCCTTACCGACAGCGACGGAGAATATTCCGACTGGATAGAGCTTTATAACGCCTCCTCAAGCCGGGTGAACCTCAGCGGATACTACCTCTCGGATAACGAACAGCGGCCCCAAAAATTCGAGCTTCCCGCCTATACCATGGAGCCGGGCAGCTATCTTGTCATCTTCGCTTCGGGTAAAAATAAAACTAAAAATAATGAGATACACACCAACTTCGCCATATCCAGCCAGGGCGAGGTCATAACCCTCCTCAAGCCGGACGGCGCCTACGCCAGCCGCGTGGATGTACCCCAGGCCGCCTCCAAGGATATTTCCTACGGAATTGTGCTGGATGGTGCGGACGCAGGCAAATTCATGTGGTTCGCCTCCCCTACCCCCGGCGCCGCTAACGCAGGAAGTCACGCCGAAAGCATCGACGGCCTGCAATTCGACACGCCCCAGCTCTATATAAACGAATACATGAACAGCAACACCTATACCGTATACGATTCCGAAGGAGATTACCCCGATTGGGTGGAATTATATAATCCCGGAACCGAGGAAATAGACCTTTCAGGCATGTACCTGACCGACGACCTCAGCGAGGTAGATAAATGGCAGATTCCGGGCGGCGTAAGCATTGCCGGAGGAAGCTACCTCCTTATATTCCTGTCAGGCAAAGATAAAAAAACCGATACCGAGCTGCACGCCTCCTTTGGTCTCTCCAAAACAGACGAAATACTTATGCTCTCGGATAAACAGGGCCATAAAATAGATTCTGTTGCGCTTAAAAACCTGCCCGACAACATTTCGATCGGCCGCAACCCGCAGGACAATTCCACATGGGAATACTACGCCCTGCCTACGCCCGGCGCAGCCAACGCTTCAACCGGATTTTCCGAATTGATGACCGCCAGCCAGCTTATCAACCGCGGCTTATGGATAAGCAGGGTTTCGGCTACCCCAAACGAAGACGGCTACGACACTATAACCCTCTTTAACGGCACGGACAGCGATATAGATTTAACCGGCTACGGTATCTCCAAGAGCCTGGCCGACCCCTACCGCTATACCTTTGAAGGAGGGGTTGTGCCTGCCGGCGGCACTCTAACCCTTTACGCTGCCGGCCTGAATAACGCTGGTTCAAACCGCAACAGCATATATCTGACCTTCAAAGTAAGTACTTCAGGAGACGAGCTCTATCTGACCGACCCCAGCGGCCGGACCGTGGACGCCTTTAATACCGGCAAGCTGCGCGAGGGCGTCGCCAGCGGCCGGGATGGCACTACCCTTACCGACCGCGTGTATTTTGCAGACGGCAGCACCTATAAAGGCTATATAGGCAACGCTTCCTTTTCCACTACCGGCGGATACGTCCAGGCCGGCTATCAGCTCTCCATAACCGCCCCCGCCGGCGGCGTTATCTATTATACTACCGACGGCAGCGAGCCTGACCGCAATTCCAACAGATATTCAGGCCCCATAACAATAAACAAATCCACTACCGTTCGCGCAGTAGTATACGCCGACGGCATGCTGCACAGCGATATAAGAGCCTGCACCCTGCTTATCGAGGACAGACACACCCTCCCCATCGTCTGCCTTTCCAGCGACCCGGACGGGCTTTTCAGCGTGCAGAACGGCATATTTGAATACGGCCCCTACGCAAACGAAGATATGGATGTAGAAACTCTTAAAAAAGCCCCCGCCAACTTTTATCGGGACTGGGAGCGGGAAGTCAACGTAGAATATTTTACTGCTGAAGGCGTAAAGGTGCTGGAATTTCCTGCCGGCATTAGAATTCACGGCGACTTTTCCCGAATTGAAAAGCAGAAAAGCATAGCCATTCAGATAAGAGACAATTACGGACGCAAGGGAGTGGACTACCCCTTCTTTGAGGGAAATGAGGTTACCCATTTTGAAAGCCTGCTCCTGCACAGCGGCGGCCAGGACTGGAAATGGACTAAAATAAAGGATGCCTTTATCTCCAAAATGGTGCAGGAGGATTTTGAGCTGGCCGTAATGGATTCTCAGCCCTGCGTGGTATACATCAACGGCGAATATTTCGGCCTCTATTACCTGCGCGAGAAAATAAACGAGGCATATTTTGAAGCGCACGACGGAATAGACGCGGACAACGTCACCATCATCAAAGGCAATGCTACCAACAGCGCCGCCCATAAGGCCTTCCGCGATATAGAAAAATATGCCGAATCCCACGATATGAGCACAAAGGAAAATTATCAATACCTTTGCGAGCATGTGGATATCAATTCCCTTATGGACTGGTGGATAGCTGCCTCCTGGGTGCTGCATACCGATTCGGGCAATATAAAGGTATACGCCGCCAGCGACGGCTCTACAAAATGGCGCTGGGTGTTCTACGATAACGACTGGTCCCTCTGGAAAGGGAATTATGATAATCCGGGCTATAATTATCTTTACAGAATGGCTCATAACATAGGCCATGGCAGCAGAAAATCCTTTCGTTCAATACTAGGCTATTCCCTGCTGCAGAACCCCGAGGGCAAGCAGCTCTTTATAGAGAGATACGCCATGCATGTGCAGAACGCCCTGCATCCCGACAGGACCATTCCCCTTATGGAGAGCATGTTCGCCGAGATAGAGAGCGAGATGCCCCGCCAGCGGGAGCGCTGGGGAGCGCCCAGCGAATCCACCTTCAACACCTATAAAAAGCGGCTCAGAGAAGCCCTGCTTAAAAAGCCCGAAATGGTCAAATTGAATTTTATGGACGCCTTCGGCATGAGCCGGGCGGAGGTAGACGAGCTGTTTACCGTAGAAACCAAATACACCGAATAATATAAAAGAGGGCATTCAGCCCTCTTTTTTACTCCTGCCCGAAAATCAGCTTGGTTACTTCCATTTTTTCAGCCGCAGTTACGGATTCTATCTTGCCGTTGTAATTAATATTTATATTTAAACCGTTCTGAAATTCCCTCTTAAACGGAATACTTACGTCAAACACGTCTCCCTCTTGAACGCCATAGTCATCATATAATATAAAATACGAAGAGCCTTCCCAAATAGACACATCATAGGCCGTAACAGTAGCCTTTTTAGTCAACGGCGTATACACATAGCCTGTTTTGCCGTTATACACCACCTGCTGCCAGTTGCCGCTCTTAGGGTTAGAATCCTCATAGAGCATGCAATGGTCGTTGGGAATAGTCCCTATTATTGGGCCGTTGGGATAGGAGCGCATATTGAGCAGCTTATCCGAGGTGTCGCTGTTGGCCATTATAATCTTCTGACCGTCAGGCAGAAGCACGCTGTTATGCATATAACCTCTAAATGATTCTGTCAAATGATTAACCTAAATTGACAAGGGGATACACGGCTACAGCGGTCTAATTTCGGCATTTTCTGCGTCATCATCAATGAGCGTGCGTTCAGTATGCCTCATTCCGCTTCCTTGAAAATGCCAAAATCAAACCTGCTGGAGGTGGAAGAGTCAGGCAGCGGCCGTTTCTGTGCCCCGCAAGGCGCTTGAACGACGTGTACTGGACGTACACGGAGCGAAAAGCAACACAGCAGGACACCCAAACAGCCCTGACCTGGCCGTATATGTTCTTGTTAATTTGTGGTAATTCAAGAAATAAAGAAATTATCCCGTTATAAGGCTTTTCCGGGCAAAACAAAGGTATAAAATGCGGCGGATAAAAAACGCGTCCGCATTCAAAAAATGCGGACGCACAATAAATTTATAAAACAGCGGCTAAAAGCTTAGATTCTAGCTACGCCTGAAGCTTTAGCAGCCTCGGCTACAGCTTTGGCGACTGCCTTGGAAACGCTGCGGTCCAAAGCGCTGGGGATAATGTAATCAGGCGAAAGCTTATCCTCAGTTACAAAGGAGGCTATTGCCTGGGCAGCGGCTATTTTCATCTCATCGTTTATATCGCTGGCGCGCACGTCCAAAGCGCCCCGGAAAATGCCGGGAAAAGCAAGCACGTTATTTATCTGATTGGGGAAATCGCTGCGGCCGGTGCCTACCACGGCAGCTCCGGCGGCCTTAGCTAAATCGGGCATTATTTCAGGCACGGGATTGGCCATAGGGAAGAGTATGGGGTTAGGAGCCATGGATTTAACCATCTCGGGAGTAACGCAGCCGGGCGCTGATACGCCTATAAATACGTCGGCGCCTTTAAGTACGTCGGCAAGAGAGCCCTTAACGCAGTTTTTATTTGTAATGGCCGCCATTTCCTCCTTTTCAGCGTTTAAACCCTCGCGGCCCTGATAAATTGCGCCCTTACGGTCGCAGAGGATAACGTCCTTTAAGCCCATAGCTATAAGCAGGCGGATAATAGCGATGCCCGCGGCGCCCGCCCCGCTGGTAACCACGCGGATGCCGTCTAATTTTTTGCCGGTTAATTTAAGGGCGTTAATCATGGCCGCCAAAGTAACTACGGCAGTTCCGTGCTGGTCGTCGTGGAAAATAGGAATATCGCAGCATTCCTTAAGGCGTCTTTCAATTTCAAAGCAGCGGGGCGCCGAAATATCCTCCAGATTTATGCCTCCGAAGCTGCCGGCGAGCAGGCGCACAGTATTAACTATATCGTCCACCTCTTTAGAGCGTACGCAAAGGGGAATAGCGTCCACGTCTCCAAACGCCTTAAACAGGGCGCACTTACCCTCCATAACAGGCATGCCCGCTTCAGGCCCTATATCGCCCAGGCCCAGAACGGCCGTGCCGTCTGTAACCACAGCCACCAGATTAGAGCGGCGGGTAAGCTCATAGCTTAAATTAACGTCCTTCTGTATTTCCAGGCAGGGCTGGGCCACACCCGGGGTATAAGCCAGGGAGAGGTCGTCTCTCGTTTCAAGGGGAGCTCGGCAGATAACCTCTATCTTTCCCTTCCACTCCCTATGCTTCTTAAGCGATTCAGCAGCGTAATCCATAAAAAATCCTTCCTTTCAATTAAATATTAAGCTGTGAAATAACATTCTTAAGCGCGTCTGCGCTTTTATGCAGCAATTCTTCCTCCTGCCTGGTAAGCAGTGGCACTATGGCCCTGCTTATGCCCTGAGCGCCCACCACGAAGGGCAGGCTCAGACATACGTCGTTAATGCCGTACTGGTCGTGTATCATGGCCGAAACAGTCATAACCGAATGAGTATCCCTCAGTATGCACTCGCATATCCGGCGCACCGAAAGGGCAATAGCATAGAATGTGGCTCCCTTAAGGGCGATAACCTTAGCTCCGGCAGTACGGACGTCCTCCTCTATATCCTTTAATTCGCCCTTGCCGCAGCCGTTATGGCGGCTGCAGATATAAGTGCAGTATTTATCCATTTCCATACCGGCAATAGTGGTTAACGACCAGGGAATAAGGGAGGTATCCCCATGCTCGCCGAAGACATAGGCGTGCACATTTTTTGAATTAAGCCCGACATGCTCGGCCAAACGGGAGCGCAGGCGGGCTGAATCCAGCATGGTGCCCGAGCCGAACACCTGTCTTTCAGGCAGACCGGAGGTTTTTACAATAGCGTATGTAATAATATCCACGGGATTGCTCACCACCACATATACGGCGTCGGGAGCATATTTTGTTATCTGCGGCATAACCGATTTAATAATATCCACATTGACCTGCGCGAGGTCTATGCGGGACTGCCCCGGCTTGCGGGCCAGGCCCACCGTAACTATCACCACGTCCGAATTAACTGCTTCCTCGTAACACCCGGCATGGATATTAACGGGCGCGCAGAAGGGCGTGCCCTGCAGAATATCCATAGCCTCGCCCTGAGCCTTTTTTTCATTGATGTCTATCAGCAAAATCTCAGAGGCCATGCCGTCTATTGCAAGCGTATAGGCTATAGTAGCGCCCACGTTGCCAGTACCCAGAATGGTAATTTTTTTGCCTTTTGTCATTATGGCATCCTCCTTTATTAATAAATATATAATTATAGGCGGCCATCGGCGCCTTAACTTTCGGCCGCGCTCTTAATAATAGTACGCGCAGCGCTCAAGCCAAGCGTTTTCTGCCGCTATTTAAAAGGGAAAATGACGAAAACCGCCTTTTCCCCCATTGTAATTGCATTGGAATTATAGCATATAGCCAAGGAGCTTGTAAAGCGCTTTTATACTTATTGCAGAGCAGGGAAAATTGAGGCGGCGCAATAAAAGTCCAAAGAATTTTATGGATTATAATCCCCCTTAATGTTAATGCGCAATCCTTAAAATATGCTAAGGTGCGCGTCGCGCGCGCCGCCGTCAGCAGGGATTTTTCACAGCAGCGGGCGCGCGCCCAAGGGGGTGGGCGGGCGGGAAATATAAAGGGCTTTATGCGCCCGCAGGGCCAGGGCGCTTAAAGCCGCGCGGCCCTGAAAGGAGCCGCGCTCCTATTGCTTGATAAAAGCCTCATAAGAGCAATGTGCAATGTGCTTAAGAGGAAAATATTAAAACCGAATAAGCCGCAGGCAGACAGCCCTCAACGCCTTTGATTTAAGACTCTTTGCGTCTAGCCCAAGCATATCCGATATATTTAATATTCCAAATATTTTTCTTATAATCAATTTTAAATTATAAGTCAATGTTAATTTCTTAAAACATAAAAGCAAGGCGCCGAGTACATTCTCAGCGCCTTTTCGCTATGTTCCCGCCGGATAGCCCGGCTCTTTCCATTGCATTATTCCGCTTTGCTTTTCCGGCGTTTCTTTATCAGAAAAATACCGCTAAGCCCTGCGGCGCTCACGCCCATCAAAACTAAATACAGCTTCAAATTGCCGGCGTCGCCTGTATGCGGCGGTTTTATATCGTCTGGATTGTTAGAGCCGGTCGGACCGGTCGGGCCAGTAGGACCGGTTGGAACAGGGTTATCCTTCGTGTTTGTAAATTTAACTTCCGCCGTCTTATCATTTACGATTATCCCAGTTGCGCCCATAGATACGGTGACATAGCCGTCTTTATCCGCCTCAGCTTCCTCCGCTATATAGGTAATTCCCGCCAAAAGGCCAACGGCCGTCTTGCTTTCTCCGTGCTTAAGCGCAAACTTCGCCACGCCGTTTGTAAAGGTTAAATCTCCGAATTTTCCGTTGATTGTCCTGTCGCTAAGCGTTACCGTGAAATGGAAATCGATGTTTTCATCCCCCGCGTCGCCGTCTACAACCTTAGAAACCGTCAGACTGCCATAACGCTCTGGATTGGGGTCGTTCACCAGCCACCACTGAGCGGCGCCCTTAAGAGTTTCGTGCTCCTTCCAGTCCATATAGACGCCGTTGCGGGTATCTATCCAAATAAAATCGCCGTCGCCCGTAGTGCTTCCGGCGCCGGAAATTACATATATCTGCGCCTTCTTAGGAACAATGCCGTCAAAGTCATAAATGCTGATTTTGGTCATGTCCGTTACCGTACCGTCCGCAGTCAGGCATTTCCCCGCAGGGATTTCCAGCGTGCCGCTTTTCGCCTTGTCGCCCAGATAGTTTCCAAGAATATGAACGTCGGCGCCAATCCTCAATCTGGCGTTATCCCTAATGGTCAGGTCGGCGACGTTCACCAGCTGCTCGTTATCCTTGTGCTGGTTATCAATCTCTACTTTTGAACCGTCTGCTACCTGTACAAGGTCCGCGTTTTCTATTCTCTTAAATACGCTGCGGTTATCGCTTTGTTCAAAATAAACCTCAGCTCTGCCATTCAACAGTTTTTTAACCGTACCGTCCATTGTAACAACACCATAGCCATAAATCGTATTTGTAACCGCAGCGCTATCCTGAATTTGAATTATTGCGTCACCGATTGTTGCAATAGCGATAGGACCGAATGTGTATTCGTCACCATCATGATAAAAGGTTGTATAAGCGTTTCCTGTGCCGTATACATTGTTGGCCTTAGCGCTATCCTTCATTAAAACTGTGCTGCCGCCGTGAACGTTTCCAATTCTGCCGCCGCCATAGACATTATTGGCAGAACCGTTTCCATTCATCTCAACATACGTTTCTCCCACATAGCCAAGTTCATGCTTCCCATACTGATTGGTACTTTCCTGCAGCCAGCTGCCTCCATAGACATCGCCTCGAACCGTACCAGAAACCACAACGTTAGTTCCGCCGGAACACCTTGCCGTAAGGCCGCCGCCATAAACGTCGCCCTGTACGTCCGAGCCCTCATAAACATAGACATTCGCCGTCCCTCTGACGTCGGTGCTGTCAATACAAGAGCTGCTGCCTAAATATCCGCCGCCGAATACGCAGCCCCCGCCTTTTAAAGCTCGGTTGGCACTCTGATAGTTTTGCTTTAGAATTGTGCCGTAAACATGCACATTGGTATTACCTATCACGCCGCCGTCGTCGCTGCCGCCTATTACCGAATGCACCTCGGCGCCTTTGCTAATCGTAGTGGTGATATTGCCGGTAACCGTTCCGTCAAGACATCCGCTGGTGACCGTGCCGCCGTACCAGTCATAAACCTTGCCGATTTCCATATCCGCGTTGTGACCGCCGGCATAAACGCCGCCGTTGATGGTAACAATGATATTGCCTTCAATATCACCGTTATCAGAGCCGCCGTAAACATATTCCACATTGCCGTCCACGGTAACGTCAATATTACCCTTGACATACCCACAAATTCCGCCGCCTATTACCGAAGCGCTGTATGCTTTTGTATCCTCGAGACGGCCTTCGCCATTGAATACAACATGAATATCAGAGGTCGCCTTATACTGGTTTCCTCTCGGTTCATACCCGTTTACCTTCGCCCCTGGGTCAGAGGGACTGCTGCTGGTACTTGCGCCGCCGGATACAGAAGATAGCACTCTTGCGCCTTTGTCTACGGTGATATAAATATCCTTACAGCTTAACATACTGTTGACAGCGCCGCTTACTTCGTCCAGCAATGCGCCATCCAGAATTTCGATTTCGATTTTCTCGCCCGTTACATCGGCCTGCTTATCTTGAATATCATGACCGCCGCCCCTGACTCTGGCATTCGAATTTGCACTTGCGCCGTACTCTATTTTAATATTTCCTGTTGTTTTAGCGCCGTAGCAGCCGCCGAACACGATTCCTGCATTGGCGTTACCGGCCACCTTAACATAGGTACTTCCGCAGTCAACCAGGTGGCTGCCGCCATAAACCCTGGCCCATGTTCCGCCGTAAATTTCAAGATGGGTGCTTGCGGCCTCTGTTTGGTTACCGCCGCCGAAAATAAACATGGACTTGCTATAGCTGCCCAAGCATACTGTCTTTACATCCTCGGCAATATAAAGCTTGTGCCCGTTTGCAAAGATTGCAATGTTGGGCGATTGGTTAGTGCTTTGCTGCCCTTGAAGCTGGAAGGTTATATTTTCAAAGGCCGTATCCGATTGAAGCTCTAAAGCGTTTCCTATTCCCTGCACAGGGTTGGAACTTACTATCATCTTAATAACGGCATTGTCGCCGACGCCAAGAATTTTTATAAAAGCGTCCGGTTGGGCTTCAAGAACCGCGTCTATCTCAGTTTGAACGTCAGCCCATTCCTTCACGCCCAAAACTTTAATTACCTTGGCGTCAATTGGTTCATTTTTTACATTATAATTCTTCTCAAAAAAACTGCTGGCAAAAATATAAATAGAGCTGCAATAGCCATCGGTATTAGGGCTGCGATTAGTTTTCGTTTCATTCCTTCTTCCTCCTAAAATTATAATGCGCAACTTTCATTGAATAATATAATGGGCATAGTTCCATTTATGTTTGTATTTTTCGACACCTCAAATACAAAAAGGCACAGCGCTGTTTAGAAAAAAACGGCGCTGTGCCTTTTTTAGCACATGCATTTATAAAATGGTACGCTAAAAGACAGAATTTACCTGTCTGTCTGTCTGTCTGTCTGTCTGTCTGTCTGTCTGTCTGTCTGTCTGTCT
>URIR01000015.1 GCA_900547955.1 uncultured Eubacteriales bacterium
GAAAAAAGAGGGGCGGCGCGGGCCCAGCCTCAAGCTTAGCTTGAGGCTGGGCGAAGATTACTATTTCAGCAGCCGGGGTTGACAAATATTTATGAAAACATTTATAGAATTGAATATTTCTAGAAATTTATTGACATATAAAAAACATTGTGATAACATATAAATGTTAAAAGGTCTTAGTTAATATTCGGGTATTTCAGTATTATTTTAAAGCCTAATAGAGATAGTATTATGTAAGGCTCTGCTAGTTGATAGTATAGCGAGCTTTTCAATAAAACGAGCAATATATTTTTCACATAAATCAAGGGTTGTTCATGTAAATCAATGAAAAATTAAATAAAATAGAAAAAACATCTAAAATGAAAGCAATTATTAAGAATATAAAAAATATATTATGGCTTTGCCGGCCGTATTGGAAATATGGAAGGCTTTATTTAATATTATCCATTACTGTAGCCACCTTGCTTGCTCCAATAAAGGATGTTATATATGTATTTTTTCCTGAAAGAGTGGTGGATTTATTAGTTGGCGGACAATCTTTTTTATATGTAACTCTTTATGCGCTGATTATTTGCAGTATATCGTTAATGACATATTTGATACCGTGCGCTTTTTATAGTTATTTTGAAAGAAAAAATACATATATTAATTTAAAAATTAATAGCGATATTTATAAGAAAGCTGCGCAAATTGATTATAAATATATAGATAATCCAGATTATTATAACAGATATACGTGGGCAATAAATGAATATGTTCGTCAAACAAATGCTGCAAGAGATTTTATCAATAATACGTTGCAGTATTTTATGGCCATTGCTGTTTTGCTTTCCATCATTGCAACTATAGGACCATGGATATTGTTAATAGAAGGCGTACAGCTGGTATTGCATGCTATAATTAATATACGGGAAAATAAAAGGAAGCTGGCACACATGATGAATTAATGCTGTTGCATGGTAAGTATTATGAGATATTTACAAAACAGGCCGAAAATTATATAAAATAAGGGTCGATAATAAATTTATAAAAATGTCCTTTATAATTATAAAGAGCTTGTTCTTAACGGATACGACCGTCAAAAGGTTATGGAAACGCAGGAATATATTGAATATAGAAATTTGTATTTGAAGGCAAGGTGAATTTTTATGCAGCTGCAACATATAATTATGGGAACGCGATATAAAAGAGCAAAGAGTTTTTTTGAGGATATTCAAAATAAAACGTATGCGCATATAAAGGGTGAGGCGCTATCAATTCAGGCGTATGGCTGTACTGGGCATAGAGTTTTCTCTGATTTGGATATATTGCTGCCGAGAAAAGAATTAGCTGATTTTGAGAGAATATTAAAAGATAATGAATTTTATACAACGTTGCAGTCAAGACAGGATAAAATAATGATGCTGTCCTCCTCTCATCAAACGGCTCCTTGGGTAAAAAATATAGAACCTTGGGGACAATTAAATATTGATCTTAATTTTGATATTTTTTGGGGTGAATATACTGGTAAAAGAATAGATATAGCTGAATTTTTATCAGATGCGATGGAAATAGAAATTTATGGATGCCGTATAAAAACTTTGCCGCCTATTAAGGCTATGGTGCAACTTATCTTGCATCATTATAAGGATATGAATTCTATTTTTTTGCTGGCGACACGTAAGAGCATAAGGTATAATATGTTCAAGGATGTATATCATTTGCTTAAAAATAATTTGGATACAATAGCTTTGGATAAACTGTATGCTATGAGCACTAGATATGAAATAATTCCTTATGTATATTATATTTTATATTATACGGCTATTCTTTTTAAAGATGAATTTTTGAGGGAATATATAGAGGCATTTAAAACGCCAGTAGGTGAAGAACTATTGAATTGCTATGGCTTAAATAAATCTGAACGGCGTGAATGGAGGGTTGATTTTCAAACGCGTTTAGAAAGCAGCAGTTTATATGAACTTATAAAAGATGATTTAACATCTGATGATTTGGAAAAAATTGCAATTAACAAAAGGGTGTTTTTGGGCTGACAGTTTTTATTATATATTTTTGTCTGTTTATTATTGGAGAAATAGAAGATTTCCAGCATATTAGCCACTTTTAGATAATGCATATTTTCAAAATTATTAGCTATTAAAAATTTTAGGTATATGCTGCTAAAATTGAAATAGGAAAACGGCACATTTTTTCAAAGGGAAAATAAAACGGGGCAAAATGAACTTTGCCCCGATATGGTGCAGTTGAGCAATCCAAATCCGAACCTGTTTTCTTATCGGCCAATGCGGTTTTGAGGTCATCAAAAGTGATAAGATAGATGTTTAACACATTTGCACATAGTTGCTTACTCTCTCTCCACACAAAGGAAGAACAGGCTGAAGCTATCATGTGGTTTTGCCAAAAAGATACTGGCAATCCTGAAATCTCTTTAGCAACCATTAATCAATATTTTGAAGTCGCCTGTTTGTCAAAGTTGAATGTAACCCGAGCGAAAGCATCATTTGCTAAAAGCAAAAATGTTTGTAAAGGTAGCAAGTCTGGCTTATACAAGCTAACACTCCCTGCAGTTACTGCTTTTGAAAAAGAATATGGATATTTATGGGAAACAGAACCGCAAATTGAGGATGCTGCCGGAATTTTGAGGACACCATATCTTTCGGATGAAGAGATAGGGCAAGCTCAAAAGATGGCCCAATTATATATTGTTTTGCATTGTTATGAAAACTCTGCACGCAAACTGGTGGAACTGGTGTTACATAGAAAACTAGGGGATAATTGGTGGGAAATTGCGGCAAATTCCGCTCAAAAGAGTAAGGTGAAATCCAGGGAAGAAACAGAGAAAAAGCACTACTGGCTTACTCCTCGCGGCGATAATCCATTATTCTATATCGACTGGGCAGACTTACTTTCCCTTATTCGAAAATATGAAGCTGATTTTCTTCCCTACATCAAAGATATTAAATTTGTAGAACTTCGTTTTGAAGAGCTAGAAAGAGTTCGTAATATAACTGCTCATAACGGCTTTCTCCCTAATAGTGAAGACTTTCAACGTGTAATATTATCTTTTAAGGATTGGTGCCGACAAACAACAAATATCCAATAATCAGATGCGCACTTTTATCAGATACCGCAGCAAAGGTTTTCTCTTTGTTGCGTACAAAGCCAGGAAGCTATTATAAAAGGTTTCCTGGCTTTGCTTATAATTTGTTCCTACGAAAATAGTATCTATCGTGCGCCGCGAAAGCACATAGTGAAAACTCTTTGGCAAGATCTAAAAATCTTGATTTCCTCTACGGCACCTTGGCTTAGATGAAATTTTCCGCTTCACTCCATTGCGGAAATGGGTGGTTTCGTAATGGTCAAAGAAAACAAATAATCCGAACCCATCCCCTATCGGAAACAAGTTCGGATTATATTGGTGGTGCGCCTGAAGGGATTCGAACCCCTGGCCCACGGCTTAGAAGGCCGTTGCTCTATCCAACTGAGCTACAGGCGCATATTATATTTAATTATTATAATATATTGTTTGCGAAGTTTATTATAATTATTTTATGGAAATAAGTCAATCAGATATTTTTTATATTATAATAATTTATGTTAGCAGAAAAATTTTCATGGCGACAATGACAGAGTGTAAAGAGAATGCTATAATATTTTTATAGTGTAATTTAGGTTGGGTGTGCCTGTAAAAAAGGAGACTGCGGAATGATATATCTAAATTATTTTACTTTTCCGAATAGCGATATGGAGTTCGATTTTTTTCTTAAGCAAAAAAGGACATGTTATAATTCCTATTATCCGTTTCAAATACTTTCAAAGCATGCTTTTTGCCGAATAGATTTTGAGCCTGTCACTATTCTTTATGGCGGAAACGGTACGGGAAAAACTACGGCGCTAAATATAATTGCGGAAAAGCTGCGTCTTTTGCGGGACAGCAAGTTTAACAGGTCTAACTTTTTTGGGGAGTATCTAAAACTGTGCGGCTATGAGCTGCATGAGCCGCTCCCAGATAACAGCCGGGCTATTACCAGCGACGATGTTTTTGACTATATGCTGACCGTGCGGGATATAAATGAGGGCATTGATTTAAAGAAGGAAACTCTTTTCGAGGATTATCTGGATGCAAAATATGCTAAGTTTCAGGTGCGCTCGTTGGACGACTATGACAATCTTAAGAGAGTAACTAAAGCCAGAAGGATGACCCAGTCCAAATTTGTTCGCTCAGAATTAATGGATAATATCCGAGAATGCTCAAATGGGGAGAGCGCGTTTTTATATTTCTCAGAAAAGATTACTGAAAATGGGCTTTTTCTGTTGGACGAGCCTGAAAACAGTCTTTCGCCTGTCAGACAGCGGGAATTGATAAAATACATAGAGGATTCAGCCAGGTTTTTTGGCTGTCAGTTTGTTATATCGACGCATTCGCCCTTTGTTCTGTCAATGAATGGAGCGAAAATATATGATTTGGATGATGAGCCTGTGGACGTAAAAAGGTGGACTCAGCTGGAAAATGTTAAGGAGTATTATAGATTCTTTAAAGAGCATGAAAGGGAGTTTGACGATTGAGCGCTGGAGAAGGTATTAAATGCTTGGTATATATGGGAAATTAAGCTATTAAAGACATTTTTAGCTTTGGTTAGAGCGGCGTTTGTTTCTGTTACCGCATAAAAGTTAATAATGCTTAGGGGGCGGCTCTTGAGCCGGCTTTGCCGGCTGGGCCGAGCTTTAGCTCGGCCCGCGGCCTTGCGGCCGCCAAGAGCCGCCCCCTAAGCATTATTAACTTTTATGCGGTAACAGTTTCTATTAATCAACGTTTGACAACCTATACCCCTATATGTATAATTTATATATACCTAATGGGGTATAAAGGGAGGCGTTTTAATATGAAAAAGCTTATGGAAAAACTCGAGCAGGTTTTAGCGCGTGGAGGAGTTAAAAAAGATATAATCCTATTAGCTGTCTCTGGCATAGCCTTGATAGTCAGCATATTTAATTTGCTGCCCCTGCCCTTTGATGTGGCTTGGATAGCCATTATTCTATGCGGTGTTCCCATAGTGCTGGAGGCAATCATAGGATTAGTTACAGCCTTTGATATAAAGGCGGACGTTTTAGTTTCCATAGCGCTTATAGCTTCGGTAATTATAGGCGAGGATTTTGCTGCGGGTGAAATTGCATTTATAATGCAGCTGGGAGCGCTTTTGGAGGACCTAACTGTTGCTAAAGCCAGAGCGGGAATAGAAAGGCTGGTTCATCTTACGCCGCAGACGGCGCGGGTTATAAGCGCCGGCGGAGAAATTATAATTCCGTGCGAGCAGGTTAAAATTGGGGATATTCTGCGCGTGCTGCCTGGGGAAAGCGTCCCTGTGGATGGAGTAATTTTATCAGGGCAAACTTCTATTAATCAGGCTGTTATGACAGGAGAGCCCCTGCCGGTAGATAAAGGGGCGGGAGACGAGGTTTTAAGCGGTACGGTTAATCAATTCGGCTCGTTTGAAATGCGGGCTGTAAAGGTGGGACAGGACAGTTCTATACAACGTATGATAAGCCTGGTGCAGTCAGCAGACCCGGGTAAGGCTAAGATTGTAGGGATTGCCGACCGCTGGGCTGCTTGGATAGTTGCTATCGCTCTTGCTGCTGCGGCGCTGACCTGGATTATTACGGGAGAAATAATACGCGCAGTTACTATCCTGGTGGTATTTTGTCCCTGCGCTCTTGTGCTTGCTACTCCTACGGCTATTATGGCCGCTATTGGTAATGCAGCTAAGCATGGCTTGCTGGTTAAAGAGGGCGGCGCTCTGGAAAAATTGGCCAGAGTAAGCCGGATTGCCTTTGATAAAACAGGCACGCTTACATATGGGGTTCCTGAGGTGAAGGCGATTTTCAGCATGGATGCGCAATATTCGGAGGATGAATTATATATGCTGGCCGCTTCGGCTGAAATTCGTTCGGAGCATCCGCTGGGCAAAGCGGTAGTACGTTGCTATAAAAGGGATACCGCCTCATTGCCTTTCCAGCCGGAGGCTTTCCAAATGCTGCCTGGCAGAGGAGTATGGGCTGTATCGCGCGGCTTGGAAGTCCTGGCGGGAAATCAGGAGCTGCTGCGCGACCGCGAAATAATTATACCGGAGGAATGGAACTGCCGACTTGAGGCGTTTTTATCTGCTGGCTGCACCATTATTTTTATTGCGCTTAATAAAGTGCCGGCTGGATTTATAGCGCTGGCCGACGAGCTTCGGCCTCAAAGCGCGCAAATAATAAAGCGTCTTTTAACATTAAAGGTTGCTCCGGTGCTTTTAACAGGAGACCATCCCCAAGCCGCTCAGTCTATAGCTAGGCAGCTGGGTATAAATGAAGTTCATGCGCAGTGCATGCCTGAGGATAAGTTAAAATATATAGACGGTTTTCAGAAGCTTAATCAGCCGGTTTGTATGATAGGAGATGGGATAAATGACGCTCCTGCTCTGAAAAAAGCGGATGTTGGAATAGCTATGGGAGGGGTGGGAAGCGATATAGCTGTAGATGCGGCGGATATAGCGCTAGTGGACGATGAGATAAAGGAACTTCCTCATTTGTTTGCTTTGGCTAGGCGTATGCTTGTTACTATTAAATGCAATCTCTCTTTTTCGATGCTGCTTAATTTTATTGCGATAGCGCTTGCCATAACAGGGGTGCTGAATCCGGTAGTAGGGGCGTTGGTACATAATGCCGGTTCAGTCCTTGTTATTATTAATTCAGCGCTGCTGCTGAGATGGAAAAGACGCCGCTGGAAGGAAGCCGGCTAACAATATTCCATCAGGACAAGACAATTAGAGCTAATGCGCGGCGGAGAGGCGAGCGCCCTGTTTTACCGCATTGCCGTATTTATAATAACGGCTTTTTTATGTAACAATGCTTAGAGCGGCTGGGTACGGGCATATGGGCATGGGAATATGGATTTTTATGTAGGGACGGCATATTGAGCATAAGGGCTAGGGCGCATTAATGCGCTACCAGCTGTTCATGATAAAAATAATTTACTATAACAGGCGGTGCATTAAACGGGTTTTTTATGCTGTCGTTATTTGTCGCATATTCCAGACCGTTTTGGACGGCAAAGCTCCTCAGTTCGTTATCCAGGCTTTCCCAGTAACAGAGTTTGCCGCTATGGTAAATATCCTTGTATATGGGAAGCAGAAAGTATCGCGTTTCTTTTATATAGTCCAGTATAACCTTTTTATAAGCGCCGCGAAGATTAAGATTTTCCAGCCAGATTAAGTTGCATTGCCCGCTCACTCTTTGAATAATTTCCTTTACGTTAGTAATTCCGGGAAAGATAGGAGAAATAAAGCAGGTAGTACGAACGCCTGAACGGTAAAAAATTTCCATAGCATCAAGCCGCCGTTCAATGCTTGCGGCTTTGTCCATATCCTTTCTGAATTTCTCGTCCAGCGTATTGACGGACCATGAAACGCGGGCGTCGGGAAAGGTTTTTATTAAATCCAAGTCGCGCAGTATTAAATCGCTTTTAGTGGCGATGCTGAGTTTTATTCCGCTGCCCTTTAGTTGCTCAAGCAATGCGCGCGTGCGCTTATATTGCTTTTCCTGAGGAAGATAGGGGTCTGTTACCGAGCCTATAAACAGCTCCTTTCCGGCGTATTTTTGCGGGTTCTTTATTTCCGGCCAGTTTTTAACGTCCAAAAACTTCCCCCAGGGTTCGGTATGAGCGGTAAAGCGCGTCATAAATGAGGCGTAACAATATTTGCAGCCGTGGGTGCAGCCGATATAGGGATTAGCTGAGTATTCGCATACCGGCAGATTGGATTTTGATATAATATTACGCGACTGCGCTTGCTTTATAGTTATTTCATTCATGCTTTATTCCTCCTGAAAGGATTTTGGGCGCTCTGTATAGAAAATATAATCAAAGCAGAGGATTGCGGGATAGTGCGTAGCCCTCTTGAAAAACTGCGCAAAGGTCAATGGGTGCAGTATTGAACCATGTTGGAGGTTCGCCTTTATTTATAATTATTCGGGCGCTTCTTTAACAGCGCTATAATATTCTTTTATATATTGCGAAAATAAATGGGCCATCCGCACTAGAATGGCCATATCTTCTGCTGATAAGGCCGCCATTGCAGATATTTTCGCATTGGCTGCGGGCAGAATGGATTTTCTGCATAATCGGCGCCCGCGTCCGTAAAGCGAATGACGGATAATATATCGTCTGTCCGCGCTGTAAAAATAAATGAGTGCATTATAAAAGCTGGGCTCCGCTTGAATAAAAGCGGAGCCCGAAGGTTTTAGTCTAAAGCGCTTACTATTTCCGAAAAGGGAGTGAGGGCGCGTTTGAGGATACCGTGCATTTGCGCTATGGCCACGCCGTAATTTGTTATAGGCACTCCGCAGTCTGCGCTGTGGCGGATTCGGGCTTTCATTTCTCTTTCATTCAGCATGCAGCCGCCGCAATGTATTACCAAGGCATAGCCGGATAGATTTTCAGGAAAATCGCCGCCCGACGTAAATTCATATTTTAATTTCCTGCGGGTATAATTTTCAATCCAGCGCGGCAGCTTAACTGTGCCTATATCCTCGCACTGTCTGTGGTGAGTGCAGCCTTCGGCGATAAGTATCCTATCGCCGTCCCTGAGTTTATCCAATTGCACCGCGCCTTTGGCCGCTTCCAAAAGATTGCCCTTATAGCGTGCAAAAAGTATTGAAAAGGAGGTAAGAGGGATGTCCGAAGGAACGGCCTTGTCAACCTTTTCAAAGACCTGAGAATCAGTTATAACTATGCTGGGCCTGCTTTTAAGCGCCTGGAGAGTTTGGGAGAGCTCGGTTTCCTGGCATACCAGCGCTATGGCGTTTCCGTCCAATATATCCCGAATGGTTTGCTGCTGGGGAAGTATAAGCCGTCCCTTAGGAGCTGAAGCGTCTATGGGCGTTACCAATACCGCGGTATCTCCGGGCTTTAGCAAGTCGGATATAATGCGCTTGTTGCTTTTTTTTGCGCCCGACAGTTTGCCCGCAAGCTCTTTAAGCGCGTTAATATTAATATTTTCCTTAGCGCTGACATAAATTTCGTTTGGCGCGCATTCAGGAATTTTTTTAAGCAGGTCGGCCTTATTGTATGCAATGATATAGGGAATTTCTTTTGCCTTAAAGAGCGCTATAAGCTCTTTATCGGCCTGCTGCAGGCCAATTAGGGCGTCTGCAGTCAGGATAGCCAAATCGGTTTTATCAAGGATAGCGCGCGCGCGCTGGACCCGCATTTCACCCAGGGCGCCATAATCGTCAATGCCGGGGGTATCTATGACTACTATTGGGCCGATAGGCAGCAATTCCATGGCCTTTTGAACAGGGTCGGTGGTCGTGCCCTTTATATCGGAGACTAAGGAAAGCTGCTGTCCGGTAAAGGCGTTTACCAGACTGGATTTGCCTGCGTTGCGCAGCCCGAAAAAGCCTATATGCAGTCTTTCGGCGGAGGTCTGTTCATTCAGGCTCATAGCCGGCACCTCCTTAAAAGCGGAAATCGCGGCGGTTGGACGCCTTGATATTCTGAATATTCTGTTTGGCTATTTCTCTGGTTTTGGGGTTGGGGATTTTATCCAGTTCTTTATCTATAAGAGCAAAGCCTATTTGCTTTGTATCCTGGCTTGCATAGTCCACCAGATATTCGGCCAGCGTCATAAGCGCGTTTGGATGGCAGCAATTTAAAATCTGACCGCTCTTGCATAGGTCCATAAAACGGTCGCCGGTGCGGCCTTCTCTATAGCACGCAGTACAGAAGGAGGGAATAAAGCCCAGACGCATAAGCCAGTTTACTACTTCGTCCAGCGTCCGCTGGTCGGATACGTCAAACTGCTCTGAATCATGGGGCCGCTCTTCCTCGCAGTAGCCGCCCACAGAGGTGCGCGAGGCTCCGCTTATCTGAGATACGCCCAGATGAAGCATCTTTGCTCTTACTTCCTGGCTTTCGCGCGTAGAAATTATCATTCCGGTATAGGGTACGGCTATGCGTATGCAGGCGGCTATCTTTTCAAAGGTTTCGTCTGAAAGGCTGTTGTCAAAGGCGTTGGGGTCTATATCGTCCGCGTGCTTTACTCTGGGTACGCTGATAGTATGCGGGCCTACTCCGTGCACGGCCTCCAGATGCTCTGCGTGCATTAAAAGCCCGGCAAACTCGTATTTATATCCTTCCAGGCCAAAGAGCACTCCCAGCCCCACGTCGTCTATGCCGCCCTCCATGGCTCTGTCCATGGCTTCGGTGTGGTAGTCGTAATTGTGCTTTGGGCCGGTAGGATGCAGCTCAAGATAGCTTTTTTTATTATAAGTCTCCTGGAAGAGGATATAGGTTCCTATTCCCGCGTCCTTGAGCTTGCGGTAGTTTTCCACGGTGGTAGCGGCTATGTTTACGTTTACCCGGCGTATTGCCCCGTTTTTATGCTGAATGGAATAAATGGTTTTTATGGATTCCAGGATATATTCTATTGGGTTGTTTACAGGGTCCTCGCCTGCTTCTATGGCCAGACGCTTATGCCCCATATCCTGAAGGGCTATAACCTCGCGCCTTATATCCTCCTGAGAGAGCTTTATACGCCGTATATGCTTGTTTTTCATGTGGTAGGGACAGTATACGCAACCGTTTACGCAGTAATTAGAAAGATAGAGAGGCGCAAACATAACTATCCTGTTTCCATAAAAGGCCAGCTTTATCTCTTCGGCCAATTTATACATTTCTTTTACCTTTTCAGGAATCTCGCAGGCCAGTAATACTGAAGCCTCGCGGTGGGTTAAGCCTGCGCAGCGCGTGCCGCCGGCGGTTTTTACCGGGCGCGCCTTTTCCAGAATTGAATCTATCAGAGGAATATTATTTTTATTTTCCTCCGCGTATTTAATGGTTTCCAGAATTTCCTCGTGATTTATAAATTCCTCCGCCTTGAGGGATTTGGGATTGTAAATTGCCATGCCGGCACTTCCTTTCTTTTAACTAGCCGATGATGCGTTCGTGGAGCAATGCGCCGCGGTGAGTCGTTTTTACTCTGCTGTGTTATCATCCGTGAACGGTTGTATTGAAAATATTTTACTTTTTTATATCGCCGCGCGCCTGGACTGCGTTAAAGCCGATGGAACGTATTTCTACTTTAAGCGTTTCAAGGCTTTGGGCTGATTCAGCTCCCGAAGTCAGCTTATTGTCGTATATGGCGTATTTGTCCCGAACGGCGGGCGGGGATAAATTAGGCATAACTACGTTGGCTCCGGCGAGGATTCCCTTTAAGCGTCCGTCCTTTTCAATAGTTCCCAGCGCGGTAGTGGCGGGCAGCAGGATATTGGGCTGTATCAGCCGTATCAGGGACAGCAGATAAATGGTTAAACCGGCGCTGCCGGGAGGCATATTGCCAAAGGGGGTATCCTTTTGAGGAATAAACGGGCCTATTCCGCACATATCCGGCTTAAATTCCTCAATGAATTTGAGGTCCTGAGCTATATGGTAGGCTTTTTGATAGGGCGAGCCTAGCATAAATCCGCAGCCTACCTGAAAGCCCAGGCGTTTAAGGTGCTTAAGGCACTGCATCCGGTGGTCAAAGGACATTTCGGGCGGATGAAGCAGACTGTAGTGCGCTCTGTCCGCGGTTTCATGCCTTAAAAGATATCTGTCCGCTCCGGCCTCGAGCATTCTGCGGTAATGTTCCAGGGAGTATTCGCCCAAGGATAATGTTACGGCGCATTCGGGATAACGGTTTTTTATTTCTTTTACAAGAGCGCATATGCCGTCGATTTTTACCGCGCCCTCTCCTCCTTGCAGCACAAAGGTTCTAAAGCCCAGAATATAGCCCTGAGCGCAGCAATTTAATATCTGGTCATATGTTAATGTATATCGCTGGCAGCTTTTATTTGAACGGCGTAAGCCGCAGTAATAGCAGTCGTTGCGGCATACGCTGCTTATTTCAATAAGGCCGCGGATGTATACGTCGTTATGATATATTTCCCGTCTGACTTTATCGGCTCTTTGCGCGGCATAATCGGCCAGCGACTGGCTACGGCCTGCTATAAGCGCTTCATACTGCTCCTTGGAGAGCGAATGTTCTTCGGCTAACCGGTCTATAAGCGAAAATAAATTATACATGGCCTACTACGTTGGAATAGGCGGTTTTGACGCTTACACCCTCAATATTGCCCAATTTTCCTGCCAGCGCCGAAATAACATCCTGAGGCGCGTCAATAGCAATGGAAATTATATGGATGTCTTTAGGTTTATAGGGAATACCCATGCGCCCTATTATATAATCGCCGTAATCGTGCAGAATTGCGTTCAATTCTTCAGTAGATTCCCTGGTTTCCACAATTATTCCCATGACGGCTACTCTGGTTTCCATGATTTTCACCTCTTTATTATAAAAAAATATCGCGTCCTTAATTCTAAGGCGCGGCTAAAGTTAAAAGGATGTTTTAAGCTGCGCCTTTCAGTCAGGGTTGAGTATAAAAAGTATTCCCTTTATGTTAGGACAAAATTATTATAGGATACTGAAAATAAATTGTCAAGGACGACGCTGTAAAACTACCCTAAATTGACAAGGGGATACACGCCTCCAGCGGTCTGATTTTGGCATTTTCTGCGTCATTGTCGATCGGTGTGCGTTCAGCACACCTCATTCCGCTTCCTTGAAAATGCCGAAATCAAACCTGCTGGAGGTCAAAGAGTCAGACAGCGGCCGTTTCCGTGCCCTGCAAGGCGCTTGAAGGACGTGTACTGGACGTACACGGAGCGAAAAGCAACACAGCAGGACGCGGAAACGGCCCTGTCCTGACCGTATATGCCCTTGTCAATTTAGGGTAACTTTGCACACTAATGCCGGCATTATTTTACACAGCGCTTTAACGTAAAGTCTTTGAGAATACAGCCTTTTTATGCTAATTTTATATTAGCATAAGGCGGAATGGCCTGCGCTTATCGGGGCTTTTCGAGGCCGCGCAGCGGGAAAGCGCGTAAATATAAGGCTGTTTTTGGCTGCTTCAGCCTTTTTCGGAGTATTGGTCGAGCAGACTGTTGCTTTTATATAATAAAGTGATTCTTCTATTCCGGACTGCTATAACTCCCTCTTCCTTCATATTTTTAATTTCACGAAACATGGCGGTTCGGTTTACTGCGATATAATCGGCAAATTCCTTCCAGGAAAATGGGAGCTCTATATGCTTCAGCCGTGTTTTTCTGTATTCTATATCAAAATACATAAGCAGCTTATTCCTTATCTGTTTTTCCTCCAGCACCTTCATTCTTTCGTTGGCTTTTTTAAATTTAACATTCATTATATCAAACAGATTGCTTAGAAAGATATTAAAGCAGCTATGCGACAGATTTTCAGGCTTCATTAGGCTGACATAATCAATCAGCAGAACTGAAGTAGCTTCTCTGGCTACAATTATATAATTTTCTATATGGATGGCGGTCATGCTGCTGCTGAATATACTGTTTTGACCAAGGGTTTCCAATACTATTACGTTGCCGTTATATTCAACGTTTAAAATCTGCGCGCAGCCTTTTAAAATAATTCCCACAATATTGCGTCTTTTCAGAGTAGGGAATATTTCCGAATCTTTCTTAAAATTGTATATATGTACTCCAAGCAATTCGTAAAGCTGGCTTTTTTCCGCTTCAGACAGTCGGTCAAAGGGACCGTTCATATTCATCACCTAATTTATTTTATCACAAAGCTATAAAAGTCGCAAGTGCGACTTGCTGAAAACAGTTTAATTTTGTACAATTAACTGACCATACAAGGAGGAAGAAAAAATGAAGATAGTTAAGCGGGACGGGCATATAGTTGATTATGATTCTGATAAAATCCGCGTTGCCATAGGCAAGGCCAACAATGAGGTTAAGGGTAAGGAAAAGGCGACGAAGGACGAGATTGAGGGCATAATAAAATATATTGAGGATTTAAATAAAAAAAGAATTCTTGTTGAGGATATTCAGGATATTATTGAAGAAAAATTGATGGAGCTGGACAGGTACCAGCTTGCCAAAAAATATATCACCTACCGATATACAAGGGAGCTGGTAAGAAAGGCCAATACTACTGACCAAACTATTAAAGAGCTTATAGAAGGGGAAAACGAGTATTGGAACAGCGAAAATTCAAACAAAAACGCCAGGGTAGTTACTACTCAAAGGGATTATTTGGCGGGCATTACCAGCACGGATATAACCAGACGGTTTTTGCTGCCGGATGATATAGTCAAAGCGCACGACGAGGGAATAATTCATTTTCACGACGCGGATTATTTTGCCCAGAACGCATTGCATAACTGCGAACTGATTAATTTAGAGGATATGCTTCAAAACGGAACTATTTTGAACGGCGTTATGATTGAAAAGCCCCATAGGTTCCTTACGGCCGCGACTATCGCTACGCAGATTATATTGGCGGTATCCTCCTCCAGCTACGGTGGAGCGACGGTTTCCCTCACATATCTGGCCCCCTTTGTAAGGGACAGTTATAATTATTATTATAAGAAATACAAGGCCATGAATATGTCTGAGAGCGACTGCAAAAAATATGCGGAAATAGATACGAAAAAAGAGGTGGCGGACGGGGTGCAGACCTTTAATTATCAGGTTAATTCCATGACCAGCACCAATGGACAGGCGCCGTTTTTATCCGTCTGCATGTATTTGGGGGAGACTGACGAATATAAGGAAGAGCTGGCTCTGATTATAGAGGAATTTTTAAACCAGAGGATTCTAGGCTTTAAAAACGAGGCCGGCGTTTATATTACTCCCGCTTTCCCCAAGCTGCTTTATATATTGGAGGAGGACAACATACGAGAGGACAGCAAATACTGGTATTTAACCGTGCTTGCCGCCAAATGCACAGCCAAGCGGATGGTTCCTGACTATATTTCGGAAAAAATAATGAAGCAGCTGAAGGTAAATGAAAAGGGAGTAAGCGAATGCTATCCCTGCATGGGCTGCCGTTCCTTTTTAACTCCCGACAGGACGATGAGCCTGGGCAATATTGCGCACGCTAAAAATTACGTTGAGGGTAAGGGCAAATATTACGGCCGGTTTAACCAAGGGGTTGTGACTATAAATCTGCCTGATATAGCGCTCTCTTCCAAGCGGGATATGGATAAATTCTGGAAGATATTTGACGAAAGACTGGAATTGTGCCACAGAGCTTTGCAGATAAGGCATAAAAGGCTGAGCAACGCTACCAGCGACGTAGCTCCTATCCTCTGGCAGCATGGGGCGCTGGCCCGGCTTAAGGAGGGCGAATCCATACACGAGCTGCTGCATCACGGCTATTCGACTATTTCATTGGGTTATGCGGGCTTATATGAATGCGTTAAGTATATGACCGGACATTCTCATACGGATAACGGCGAGGGGAAAAAATTGGGCCTTGAGGTAATGCAGCATTTAAATGACGCGGCAAATAAATGGAAGGTTGAGGAGGATATCGATTATTCTGTATACGGCTCGCCTATCGAATCTACAACGTATAAATTCGCCCGTTGTCTGAAGGAACGATTTGGGGTAGTTAAGGGCATTACCGACAGGGATTATATAACTAATTCCTATCATGTGCCTGTATTTGAGGAGATAGATGCCTTTGAAAAGCTGAAGCTGGAGAGCGAATTTCAGCGGCTCAGCCCGGGCGGCGCGGTTTCTTATATTGAAACGCCCAATCTTCAGAATAATATAGAATCAATTACCGAGGTAATGAAATTTATTTATGACAATATTATGTATGCTGAATTGAACACAAAATCAGATTACTGTCAAAAATGCGGATATACCGGCGAAATACTTGTGGATGATGATATGCAGTGGTATTGTCCTAACTGCGGCAACAGGGACCATAATTCCCTGAATGTAGCCAGACGCACCTGCGGCTATATAGGCACTAATTTCTGGAACAGAGGCAGAACGCAGGAGATTAAGGAAAGAGTGCTGCATTTAGACAATAAAGAGGCGTAACGGCGTGAGGAAAGAAAATGCGTTATAATATTATCAGGAAAATGGATATATCCAACGGTCCGGGAGTAAGGGTATCCATTTTTACGCAGGGCTGCTCCATGCATTGCAAAAACTGCTTTAATCCTGAAACCTGGGATTTTGCGGGAGGAAAAGAATTTACCGATGAAACCGCCGCGAAAATCCTGAGCCTCTGCGAGCCGGAATATATAAAGGGGCTGTCCATTTTGGGCGGCGAGCCGCTGCATCCGGTTAATATAGAGGGCACGCAGAGACTGGCGCAGGCGTTTAAAGCAAGATTTCCCTCAAAAAGTCTATGGGTTTGGACGGGCTTCTTATTTGAAAAGGAGCTTAAGGATAAGGAGATTATGAAATATATAGACGTTTTGGTGGACGGACCGTATGTGGACGAACTTCGCAGTCCGCTTTTGAAATGGAAGGGCTCCTCTAACCAGCGTGTAATTGACGTGCAGTCCAGCCTGAAGGAAAATAAAGTTGTAATTATGGAATGAAGCTGTAAGGTAAGAGGCAATATCAATGCGCAAGCCGTTTCATTGAGTAAAATTCTGTAAGAGAGCCGCGGTAAAAGAAAAAAGCAGAGAACGGGCGAAAAGTTGCCCGTTCTTTTTTGAGAAAATTAATGCGGAAATTTTAAAAAATAATTGAAAATAAAAAACGGGTGTGGTATACTAATTATATAATATATTTTTCCAGAATGCTGTTTTAGATTGAAAATTTACAAAAAAGGACTTGACTTTTATGATAAAGCCGTTCAAAATCATACATACATACATACATACATACATACATACATACATACATAGGTAAGGTCTGCGCTTTTTGCGCTCGTTTTACCTTGGCTGTACTTTTTGAATTATCAGGCGCGTTTCGCCCGTGTGAAAATTTTCACGGGCGGGACACGCCTTATTGTGTTTTATGTCTAAAATATCTACCCTAAATTGACAAGGGGATACATGCCTCCGGCGGTCTGATTTCGGCATTTTCTGCGTCGTCAATGGGTGTGCGTTCAGCGCGCCTCATTCCGCTTCCTTGAAAATGCCGAAATCAAACCTGCCGGAGGTGGAAGAGTCAGATAGCGGCCGTTTGAGTAGCCTGCAAGGCGCTTGAACAACGTGTACCGGACGTACACGGAGTGAAAAGCAACACAGCAGGACACTCAAACAGCCCTGTCCTGACCGTATATGCCCTTGTCAATTTAGGGTAAAATAAAATGAAAGGAAAGAAGGAGACAATGAAAATGAAAAAAGAGGATGGCTGGCGAGTCTTTTGGCGGTTATAGTAACCGCGGCAATGCTGCCTGCGGCGGCGCTTGCGCAGGAGGACGGCGGGACGACCGTAAGGACGGCAGGACTTGATTTATCAGATAAAACAGAGGCTGAAGCCAATCAGGCGGAAGGCTGGAGCTGGAGCCCTGATGGGGAAGGCGGATACACCCTGGTTTTGGAAAATGTCAATATAGCTGCGCAGACAGAAGACGCTATTACCCTCCCTAATAACGTAGACGTTGACATTATTTTAAAGGGGAATAACCGTATAGAGGGTCTAACCGCTCTCTTTGGAGTGGAGACAAAGGGCGGACTTGTTACTATAAAGGGCGCGGATGAAAACGCCTCCCTGACTGCGGTAAGCAATGAAAATTCGTCGTGGGGAACCATTTCCATTTCTAATTTGCTGATTGAAAGCGGTAAGGTTTATACTGAGGGAGACGGAAACGTCATTGATAATTTTGCTATGACCGGCGGTATCTTTACTATAAATCAGACGCTTAATTTTGGAGCGTATGGCTGGGCGGCGCTTCATACCGTTAACCGTGTTTCAATTACCGGAGGAAGGCTGGAGATTACGACTGACGAATCTGAGGGGTCATACGGTATTTACAACTATCCGAGTCAGTCGGAAGGAGAATCGGGAGTTTATATCGGAGGGGACGCGGAAGTTATCGTAAATAAAAGCAATGTCGGTATAGTGGTTTTTGAAAAAGGCAGCGGGATATCAGATGGCAGTATAGAAATTGCGGGCGGTAGTGTTAAGATAAATTCCGCTAATATTGGTTTGTATGCTGCTGTGGAGGATATTATTCTGAGCGGCGGCAATATAGAAATCACATCGGACAATATTGCTTTAAGAGCTGTGCAGGGAAATATAGATTTTACCGGGTCTGATACAGGAATAAATGCTCCTATTCCGACGTCGATATCTGATGGGAAACAGGTAATTGGAACTTTTCATGATGTACATCAATGGGATGAAGAGTGGTCTTACGATAATGACGGCCATTGGAAAGAATGCATAAACGCCGGCTGCGATGCTAAGGGCGAATATGCTGTTCATACCGGAGGGACGGCTACCTGCACAGAACAGGCGGTTTGCACAATCTGCAATCAAAAATACGGCTCTTTAGGCGAACATAGCATGACTTATTGTGAAGAGGTCGCCGCTACCTGTACCCAGCCGGGAAATATTGCATACTGGCATTGTTCGGTTTGCGGCAAGAATTTTGAAGACGAGCAAGGGTCAAAGGAACTTGCCAGTATTGAAATTCCTGCGGGCCATAAAGCGGAAAAGGTGGAAGGAAAAGCGCCTACAGCCGTTCAGCCGGGAAATATTGAATACTGGTACTGCGGGGAGTGCAAGCAGTATTTTAAAGACGAGGCTTTGACTGAAATAATTACTAAGGAAGAGACCGTGCTTGCGCCAACGGGTGGAACAACGGATATACCCCAGACGGGGGACAGCGGCAATATTGCCCTGTGGGCTGCGCTTATCCTGCTTGCTTCGGGTATTTTAACAGGCCGCGCCGTATATTATAGAAAACGCCGAAACGGTTAATTATGGTTTTTGTACCGGTCCCGTTAAGAGGACCGGTATTTTTTTGTTTTTAATGTTGGATATTTTGACGGCTGGGAACGGCTTTAGGATGATATTCTGCGGCAGATAGCATTGAATATTGTAAGCAGGCTCATGCGGCGCTTTGGCTGCGCCGCTTATGAGAACGGTAAAACCGCATAAAGGAGCTGAGTTTAGAAATATGCTTTATTAAATTAGAAAAGAATTAGAAAAAACTATGATAAGCATATGGGAAAATCAGCATTATTACACAGGGAATAGCGCCCGGTGCATTATCCTTTATACAATAAAGCTGTTATTCATTTTGGATATTAAGAATTGAAGGGCAGTTGTTTTTAAAAATTCGGCGGCAAGCTGAAGCGCTGTGAGCGGGCTTATAAGAAGAGCGCGCAGGCGCGGCGTGACTTTTGCTAAAGAGAAGGTCTAATTAAATAGGCGGCAGATTTTCTATGCAATAAAAAATCGGAACAAGTATAACCTGTTCCGACGTGGAGCGGGTGATGGGAATCGAACCCACACAACCAGCTTGGAAGGCTGGGGCTCTACCATTGAGCTACACCCGCGCTTTATTGAACACGAGCTATTATATTATACCCTGATTTATTTGTCAATGCTTTTTAATGGAAATATTTAAAAATGCGTTTATTTGGCTTTTGTATACCCTCAGTTTACAAGGAACTGAACGGTCGGAAGGCATAAAATCTGCGTCCTGCCGCGCTGCTTTGATTCCAAGTACGCTTGGGTGAGTTTCTCCTTCAAGCGCGCTTTACCCGGCGCAAATTTTATGCCTTCTGGCTCTGGAGAGCTCAAAGAAAAAGAATTTCTTCATTTTCAAGGCAGACCAGGAAAGCGTTACTTATGAGTACGCTGATTGAACGCAGAAAATGAAGAGATTATCCCGTTTTGAGGCGTGTAGTTCCTTGTAAACTGAGGGTATAATGTGCGGGATGTTAAGGACGCAATGTATTATTGCCTGCAATCACGTGCCGGTTTTGCTGCGCCGCAATAAAAATATCCGGATATTGCCGGGACAGAATAAAAATGCATAAAGTATGTCGGCGGCGTATTTTATCCTGATTGTATTGCACAGGCAAATGTGATATAATGCGATAATGATTAAGATAAGCTCGGGTCTGCAAATATCTTTGAATGGGGCGATGGAATAATGGGGGGCTGCAAATTGTGTCCGCGCGAATGCGGAGCAGACCGTATAAATAGGACGGGCTTCTGCGGGGCGGACGATAAGATTCGGGCGGCGCGCATAGCGCCTCATTTCTGGGAGGAGCCAATAATTTGCGGCGCAAGGGGGACGGGCGCCGTATTTTTAAGCGGCTGTTCGCTGCAATGCGTGTTTTGTCAGAATTATTCGCTCAGCCATGAGCGCTTGGGCAGACAGCTTAAGGATGAAGCTTTTATAGAGGCGCTTAAGCGACTTGCGGACGGAGGAGTACATAACATAAGCTTAATCAACCCTACGCATTACGCTGGTGCGCTGGCTAGGATATTTAATATATGGAAGCCGGATATTCCTGTTATATATAATTCCGGAGGCTTTGACAATTTAGAAAGCCTTAAGGCGGCGGAAGCATACGCCGACGTTTATCTGCCCGATTTTAAGCTTATGGATTCATCCAGATGCGGCCGCTATCTAGGCTTTAAGGAGTATGCCTTATATGCCCAAAGAGCAATAAAAGAAATGCTTAGGCAGAGGCCGGAGCCTGTTTATGATAAGGACGGCATGCTCGTTTCGGGCGTGCTTATACGTCATCTTGTGCTGCCCTGCAACGTGGACCAAAGCAAAAAGATTATAGACTGGCTTTGGGACAATGTTCCGCCTCAAACTCCTATAAGCCTTATGAGCCAATATTTCCCTGCGGGCCGGGCCCAGGATTATCCGGAAATAAACAGAGGGCTTACCTTAAGGGAATATTCCATAGCGGCGGATTATTTTTTGTCTAAGGGTTTTGTTAACGGCTATATACAGGAATTGTCGTCGCAAAGTCCTGAATATGTGCCTGAATTTGATTTTACTGGGATGTGATGCATTTATATGGACAGAATTATTACGCTTATGAACGAGCTTTCTCCCGACGCTATGAGCGCATTGGAGAGGCGGTATAATACTCTCAGGAGCTTAAGCTATATCCAGCCGGCCGGACGCCGTCAGCTGGCCGAATATACAGATATGACCGAGAGAGAAGCGCGCAGCGAAACAGATCAGCTTAAGAAGCAGGGCCTTATACAGTCTGATTCGTGCGGGATGAGGCTGACCTCCGAGGGGATGAGGGTGCTCCTGGAGCTTTACGAAGCAATAAGCGCTATTTCGGATAAGCGGGATATGGAATTGGCTCTTGCCAGCATATTAAATATTAAGGCTGTTTCCATAGTTTCAGGAGACGCAGACCAGAAAAACATGGTTTACAGGGATATGGGAGCCAGGGCGGCTAAGTGCTTTCAAAGATATGCTGCGGATATTAGTTCGGCGGCGGTTACTGGGCATAAAACGGTAGAATATATGACTAATTCGCGTTTTATTTCGGGCCGGCATGTGGGGTTGAGCATATATCCTATAAGGACGGCTCAGCTTAACAGCGAGGACGACAACGCAAATAATAACTGCGCGCGTTTAGCGCGCAAAATGGGCGCTAATTACCGGCTGCTTCATTTAGGCGAGGGGCTGACTATAAATGAAATAGAAAAACGGTATCAATCGGCGGGAGTGAAGGAGGCGGTTGCCGGGGCAATGGGCGCGGAGGTGATTGTTTCGGGAGTAAATTCCCTTAACAGCAGTCCGGTTTTTAATGCGATGAGCGTGCGCGCCAGGGAATCCCTGCTTCAGGAGGACGCCTGCTGCGAATTATTGGACAACTTTCTTAAAAAGGACGGCAAACAGATAAACAATCCTCCGATATATTCCACGGCTGTGGAAGAGCTGGGGGAGGCGCGGATATTTATGCTTATAGCCGGGGGCGCTTCTTCATATGACGCAATATCTGCGCTGGCGTGCCGGCTGGGAAATATGCATTTGATAACCGATGAGACTACGGCGGGCGCGCTTATAAGGAGCAAATAAAAATTTTTTGTTAAATTATTAACATTAACCGTCTAAAACATGCGTAAAAGGGGCAATATTCGGTTGACTGATTATTTAGGATATTATATTATTGTGTAAGGCTGTTGGAACGGCTAATATTAATGTGAGGGGTGCTATTTGAATGAATAAGAAGACCATAGAGGATATAGACGTATCTGGCAAGAAGGTACTGGTCAGAGTGGATTTTAACGTTCCGCTGGATGAAAACGGCAATATAACGGACGAGACCCGTATTAAGGCGGCGCTTCCTACCATCAAATATCTGCTTGAGCATAATGCGGCGGTAATACTCTGCTCCCATTTAGGCAGGCCCAAGGGAGAATTTAATATGAAGTATTCCCTGGCTCCGGTAGCCAAGCGCTTAAAGGAGATTTTCGGTGAGGATAAGGTGGTTTTCGCTTCGGACGTTATAGGCGAAAGCGCCAAAAAGGCGGTTGACGGACTTAAGCCGGGCAATATCGTGCTGCTGGAGAATCTGCGCTTCCATAAGGAGGAGGAAAAGAACGACCCTGCTTTTGCAAAGGCGCTGGCAAGCTATGCTGACATATATGTAAACGACGCTTTCGGAACGGCGCATAGGGCGCATGCCTCTACGGCCGGAGTTGCTGAATATCTGCCCGCTGTGGCCGGATATCTTATAGGCAAGGAATTAAGCGTTATGGGCAAGGCGCTGGATAATCCCGAAAGGCCGTTTGTAGCCATTCTGGGAGGCCGCAAGGTTTCGGATAAGATAGGCGTTATAAATAACCTGCTGGAAAAGGTGGACACCCTTATTATCGGCGGCGCTATGAGTTATACTTTCTTTAAAGCTATGGGGCTTAATATAGGGAACAGCCTTGTGGAAGAGGATAAATTGGAATTGGCTAAGCAGCTGCTTAGCAAGGCCAAGGCTAAGGGCATTAAAATGCTGCTGCCTGTAGACTGCGTGCTGGCCAGGGAATTTAACGCCGAGGCTGAAATGCTGATTGTGGATTACGATAAGATACCCGACGGCTGGGAGGGCATGGATATTGGTCCTAAGACGCGCGAGCTTTACGCTCAGGCGGTTAAGCCGGCCAAGACGGTTATATGGAACGGACCTATGGGCGTATTTGAATTTCCCCGTTTTGCCGAGGGCACTAAGGCTGTGGCCAAGGCTTTAAGCGAATGCTCCGGGACGACTATTATAGGCGGCGGAGATTCGGCCGCGGCGGTTGAACAGCTGGGCTTTGCGGATAAGATAAGCCATATTTCGACAGGCGGCGGCGCTTCTCTGGAATTTTTGGAGGGTCTGGAGCTGCCGGGCGTAGCAGCGCTGAACGATAAATAAAAATTGCAGCCGGGGGCGCGGGGGATTCCGCGGCCCCTGTTTTAAGCGCTCCGGCTAAGGCCGGGGCGTCTTGTGAATTTAAGTTTTGAGAGGAAGATTTATATGAGAAAACCCATTATAGCAGGAAACTGGAAGATGAATAAAACCCCTAAGGAGACGGTAGAGCTTATTAATCAGCTTAAGCCGCTTGTGGCTCAGGCAAAATGCGACGTAGTTGTGTGCCCGCCGGCCGTTTGTCTGTCTGCGGCCGCCGAGGCGCTTAAGGGAAGCAATATAAAATTGGGCGCGCAGAACGTGCATTGGGCGCGTTCCGGAGCCTTTACAGGAGAAATTTCGGCGGATATGCTTAAGGAATTGGATGTTGAATATGTAATAATCGGGCACAGCGAGCGCCGCGAGTATTTTGGAGAAACAGACGAAGGGGTTAATAAGCGCGCGCTGTTTGCGCTTTCCAACGGATTGATTCCCATTATCTGCGTAGGCGAGAGCCTTGAGCAGAGAGAACAGGGAATAACCGCCGACGTAGTTTCCAGACAGGTTAAGGCCGCTTTAAATGGATTTACTCCTGAAAATGTCGAGGATACAGTTATCGCTTACGAGCCAATCTGGGCAATAGGCACGGGCAAGACGGCCACCAGCGAGCAGGCTAACGAGGTTATAAGGCAGATACGCGATGTGGTTAAGGAGCTTTTTGGAGAGAAAACGGCTGAAAAGATACGCATACAGTACGGCGGCAGCATGAATCCTAAGAATGCTTCAGAGCTTATGAGCATGCCTGATATTGACGGCGGGCTTATCGGAGGAGCCAGCTTGAAGGCTGAAGATTTTGCAGCGGTTGTAAATTACTGATTGGAAAGGAATCTTTTTAAACTATGGGGAAAAAGCTTACGGCATTAATAATAATGGACGGCTTTGGATATACGGAGCATACCGAAGGAAACGCTGTTCTGGAGGCGGGCACTCCTAATATTGACCGTCTTAAAAAGGAGTTTCCCAATACCCTTATAGGGGCCAGCGGCATGGACGTCGGGCTGCCTCAGGGCCAGATGGGGAACAGCGAGGTCGGACATTTAAATATAGGCGCGGGCCGAGTGGTATATCAAAAGCTTACGCTTATAACCAAAAGTATAATGGAAGGCCAGTTTTATCAAAAATCCTCGTTCAGAAATTTTATGGAGGAGATTAAGGGACGCGGGGGAAGGCTGCACGTTATGGGCCTGCTTTCGGACGGCGGCGTGCACAGCCATATAGAGCATCTTTATGCCGTTCTGGAATTGGCTAAGAGAGAGAATATAAAGGAAGTATATATTCACTGCTTTATGGACGGCAGGGACGTGCCCCCTTCCAGCGGCTTGGATTATATTCAGCAGCTGGAGGCGCATCTGGCCAAGGAGGGCTGCGGCCGCATTGCTTCGGTTTCGGGCAGGTATTACGCCATGGACAGGGATAACCGATGGGACCGCGTCCAGAAGGCCTATGATGCTATAGCCCTGGGCAAGGGGGAAGCTGCTGCCAGCGGGGAAGAGGCTATGCGCAATTCGTACAATAAGGGGGAGACGGACGAATTTGTACGTCCCACCGTTATTATGGACGGGGATAAGCCGGTTGCGCAGGTGCTGCCGGGAGACGGAGTGCTGTTCTTTAATTTCCGTCCCGACCGCGCAAGGGAGATAACCAGGACGTTTATTCAAAAGGATTTTAACGGCTTTGAAAGGGAAAATGGGTATATTCCTGTGGCTTTTCTGGGCTTTACTCAATATGACGAAACTTTCACAGGGCTTTATACGGGTTATACTCAGGAGGAACTGAACGTTTCTCTTAAGAATAATTTAGGCGAATATCTTGCGGCTCAGGGCAAGACGCAGGTGCGTCTGGCTGAAACTGAAAAGTATGCGCACGTTACCTTTTTCTTTAATGGCGGCGTGGAGGCTCCTAATGAGGGAGAAGACAGGATTTTGGTACCCTCTCCCAAGGTGTCCACATACGACCTTAAGCCTGAAATGAGCGCTTATGAGGTAACGGATAAAGCGCTGGAGGCTATTGCAAGCGGCAAATATGACGTAATGATAATGAATTACGCGAACTGCGATATGGTCGGGCATACCGGAGTTATACTGGCGGCGGAAAAGGCTGTTAAAACGGTAGACCAATGCGTGGGCAGGGTAGTGGACGCTATATTATCCGCCGGAGGCAGCGTTATAATTACGGCCGACCACGGCAATGCCGAGCAGATGGTATATTACGGCTCGGATATTCCTTTTACGGCTCATACGACTAATAAGGTGCCCTTTATACTTGCCGACCCGGAGCGCAGAAACGCTGTGCTGAGGCAGGATGGCAAATTGGGCAATATTGCGCCTACAATTTTAGAATTGATGGGTCTGAGCATACCCGAAGAAATGGAATGCGGCAGCATGATAGTTAAATAAAAAGCGGCTTATTTGTATTTAGGCCCTTTTGCATTATGCAGAAGGGCCTTTTTAATAATATGGACACGCTTTATTTTGTGAAATGTAATAATATCCAGGCAGGAAAAGAAAGGGGCTCGCCGAATATTATTAATAACAAATATCCAAAGGAGGGGTTGACTTTATGAGATTACATTATACGGAACGAGGCTGCGAGGCGTCTGACAAGCTTAAAGCGCTGATTGAAAAGAAGCTTACCAAGCTCAATAAATTTATTGACGAAGACGCGGACGCATATGTCACCCTGACGCGCGAGGGCAAGCGTCATATTATGGAGATAACTATTCCATTAAACGGTATGATGCTTAGAGGAGAAGAAAAATGCGAGGATTTTTACAGCGCTATAGACGATATAGTAGACGCGCTGGAAAGACAGATGCGTAAGCATCGTACCCGTTTAGCCCGCCGGGTGCGTGAAAATGCCTTTGCGGATTATGCTGCTCAGGAGGACGAAGAGCCTGAAAACAGCTATGAGATTGTGCGGGTAAAGCGTTTTGCCATTAAACCCATGGATTCGGAAGAAGCAATAATGCAGATGGAACTGGTGGGTCATGATTTCTTTGTATTCAGAAATGCCGAAACAGACCAGGTAAATGTGGTATATAAGCGCAAGGACGGGCGTTACGGGCTTATAGAACCCGAGTATATTTAACAGCCGTTTATTTTTCGGGCGGCGGCCGGTTGGCCGCCGCTATTTAATTATTATGGATATGCTTATGAATGCATCGGGCACGGGGGAAGAGAGAAAAATGCTGATATTGCCGGATAAGGCTGCGTTAATAATAAATATGCTGGAGCAACGGGGGTATCAGGCTTACGCTGTAGGGGGCTGCATAAGGGATACGCTAATCGGCTTAAAGCCGGCTGACTGGGATATAGCTGCTTCGGCCTTGCCAATGGAGACAATGGAGGTTTTCGCTCGATATGAAGTAATTCCGACGGGAGTTAAGCACGGTACGGTCACGGTAATTATAGATAATGAACCCTTTGAGATAACCACATTTAGGAAGGACGGACCGTATTCAGAGCACAGGCGGCCTGAGAGGGTGAGCTTTGTAGACGGTCTGGAGGAGGATTTAAAGAGGCGGGATTTTACATTTAACGCTTTGGCGTATAACCCGCATAGGGGGCTGGTTGATTTCTTTGGCGGAGAAGCGGATTTAAGAGCGGGTATTATTAAATGCGTAGGGGAGCCGGAAGAGAGATTTGAGGAGGACGCGCTGCGTATTATGCGCGCCCTGCGCTTTGCTTCAGTATATAATTTCAGCTTGGAGTATAGGACGGGGCTGGCAGTTAATAGCTGTGCCGGGTATTTATCGTCGGTTTCAGCAGAGCGGATAAACGCGGAATTTAATAAGCTTATTATGGGGCCGGGTTTTTATTCGGTTATGGATAAATGGGGCGAAACGGTGTATTTCGCTCTTAATATGCCGCCGACGGACAGGATAAGATTAAAGGCGGCGGCCTTGGCGCCGGCTAATCTGGAAGAAAGGCTTTCCCTTTTATTTGAAAACGGAGTAATTGCTTCAAAGGTTTTGACTGGTCTTAGGTATGATAAAAAAACCGTCCGGGGAGCGGCCGTTTTGGCGGAGCATATTAATGGAAGAGAAACAGACGCGCAAGCGGTTAAGAGAATGCTGGGCAAAATAGGCCGGGAATATTATTTAAAACTGCTGGACGTTCGTCAGGCATGCGAGCGTGCTTCTGGGGTTAAAGGGACTGCCGAGTACACGCGGGCAATATTGAATGGAATTTTAGAAAGAGGAGAATGCGTAAGCTTAAAGGAACTGGCTATAAAGGGAGGGGATATATGCGCTATTGCTCAGGGGCCTTTAATAGGACAGATTCTCAGCAGGCTTTTAGAGGAGGTTATAACCGAAAGGCTTCCTAATGAGAGAACGGCGCTGCTTAGGCGTGCGGGGGAGCTGGCCGGAAGAATTTAAAGGGCGCTTGTCTGGTTTAACTGCTTGGTTTTTAATGCGGACTAAAAAGGCGTATTATGGGCGTATGCTGATTAAGGATAACGCGAGAAACGGGCAAATCGCCGAGGGGTTGAGGCGAGTTATCCTGATAAATCGCCTGTACTGCATAAGCGGGTTAATTAAGACGTTGAGTGGTAAGGGTGCGGCATGTTGAAATAGGGATAATTGCGCGGGAATATTTTGTTTTTTCAAGAATCAGTAAAACATAGGGCGGCTCGTATCGCTGTTAACAAGTATTTTTTAGGAGAAATATTTATGAAAAAAATATTCATGGTTTGCAATGCTCATCTTGATCCGGTTTGGCAATGGCATTGGCAGGAGGGAGTTGCAACTGTTTTGTCTACTTTCCGTTCGGCAGCCAATCTTTGCGAGCAATATGACGATTTTATTTTCTGTCATAATGAAGCACGGCTGTATAAATGGGTGGAGGAATATGAACCTGAGCTCTTTTTTCGCATTAAAGCTCTTGTGGCAAAGGGTAAATGGAAGATTATGGGCGGGTGGTGCTTGCAGCCTGACTGCAACCTGATAAGCGGTGAATCCTTTGTCCGTCAGATAGAGGAAGGACGCCGGTATTTTTGTGGAAAATTCGGCGCATATCCGACTGTAGCGATTAATTTTGACCCTTTCGGTCATTCCAGAGGGCTTGTTCAAATACTGAGCCTTGCGGGATATAGAGGCTATCTGATATGCAGACCTGCTCGGGCGGAAATGGATATCCAGGGAAAAGATGATTTTATATGGAGCGGATTTGATGGGACTCAAATCAAGGTAAACAGGTGCAGTTCCTACTATTCTTCGGCCATGGGCATGTCAGTAGGAAAAGTAAAGGCGGCTGTAGAAGACGGTCAGAACTACGGCGGAGATGAGATTTTGCTGTGGGGCGCGGGCAATCACGGAGGCGGAGCGTCCAGAAAGGATATAGAGGCGATAAACTTATACAAACAAGGTATAAAAGATATAGAGATAAAGCATTCATATCCTGAAGAATATTTTGAATCGTCTAACGTTCGCTTTGAGACGCGTGTGGATAAAACGCTTGGCAAATGCTTTCAGGGGTGTTACAGCAGTCAAAGCAGAATAAAAAGAAAATACAGGGAGCTGGAATCTAAATATTACGCTGTAGAGGCTATATGCAGCCATGCTGCGTTTGAAGGCAAGATGAATTATCCTGCGGACGAGCTGCACGCTGCGCTGGAGGATATGATGTTTCTGCAGTTTCATGATATATTGCCCGGAACCTCTATAGAAAGCGCGGTATATAAATCTGTCCAGCTGGCCGATAGAGCGTTGGAGACGCTTGATATGCTCCATTCAAAGGCGTTCTTCGCTCTTACTGAATCTCAACCGCCGGCAGAGGAGGGAGAATATCCAATTATGGTTTATAATCCTTATCCGTATGAGGTGGAAGCGGATATAACCGCCGAATATATGCTGGCAAACGAGGACATGCCCGCCGCTTTTGCCAGATGGGGGGATAAGAGCTGCTGGCAGCTTCCTGTGCTTACTCTCAACGGCGAACGGCTTAAGTCGCAGCTTGAAAAGGAAGGCAGTAATATGCCCTTTGAATTCAGCAAGCGTATAGTTTTTCGTGCAAAACTTAAACCGATGACTATTAACAGGGTATCCTGCCGTCATGAAAGCGGGCCAAAGCCCGAATTGCCGGAAATGCCGCAGAGCCGCAGTTTTTCATACGGCCCGTTTACCGTCCGCTTCAACGGCGGCGGATATTTATCGGGTATAGAGAAAAACGGCAGGGAGTACCTGCGGGACGGAGTAAAGATTAAAATTTACAGAGACTGTGAAGACCCTTGGACGTGCGCAGCCTCTCAAAAGGGTGAGCTGTTAGGTGAAATGAAACTTGCGTCTCCCGCCCGCGCCGCAGAAATTATGGGGCTAAAAACTGAGGAAGCGCCTTCTCTTAGGATAATTGAGGATGGCGAGGTGCGCACCGTTGTAGAAGGGATATACTGCTATGAGGACTCTTGGGCGTGCATTCGTTACAGCATATCCCGTCAGCATGGCGAAGTGGGTATGGAGATAAGACTGTTTAATACGCTGCGCAGCGTTATGTTCAAGCTGGAGATTCCTGCCGCAATGGAAAACGTTCGTTTCAGAGGCCGAACGGCGTTTGGCGTGGACGAGCTTGAATGCGACGGCTCTGAGGTTGTGGCTCAGCATTGGATAAGGGTAACAAACGGAAGAGATTCGGTGCTGCTTGCCAACGACGGATGCTATGGGTGCAGCTGTTTTCAGGGCATTTTTTCACAAACCTTGCTCAGGTCGTCGGGCTATTGCGCTAATGTGGGTACTTTGCCGGAGGGCCGATTCTCTCCCAGAGCGGATATGGGGGAACATATATTTAATTTTACGGTGCTGGCAGGAGACGAGGAAACTGTTGTCAGGAACGCCGACATTATTGCTGCGCTGCTTAATAATCCTCCATACGCTTTAAATGTTTTTCCGGCTGGGCGAGGGAAAAGGACGGAGAGCTTTGTGAAAATGGATGCTGGAATTACGCTGGAGGCGCTCAAACCGGCATTGAACGGCGGGTATATACTGCGGCTGTTTAATTCTACCGATTCAGAACTCCGTACAGACGTGAATCTGCCCAACTGCGTTGGAAAGGTAGTTCTGCGTCCTATGCAGGTGAAAAGCCTGCTGTATGATAATGGCCGTCTTGCTGAGACTGGACTTATAGATTTAGACGTTGATAATCGGTGAAATAGGTGTTTGATTTTTATGCGCGTGTTGGGCGGAAAAAGACGAAATTTATGCTGAAAGCCAAATTTCTTGCCAATACTGCATGCGGGCGGCTTTTCTACTGCGGCGGGAATTTTGAAACAGGCTTAAGGCTTTTTATGAAAAAACGGCAATGCAAGGCTAAGAGACTATTTTCTTTATGCATAGGCGCAAAATTGGACGTGTTGAAAAAATTCGATGCTTGGCAGAAAAGATTAATTACAACCGGGGCTTTTGGTATAATTAAAATTGCGGCTCCTTTTGATAATTTTTTCTGATTGGCATTTTTAATTTTAGCGGTATTGACAGAGGCGGCCTTTTGGTATATCCTATAAAAAAAGAAGGGAGCGGGCTATGGCAAAAATATCTCTTGAGCGATTTACGCGTGCGTTGAATTTAGAGGTGCTGGAAAGCTGCGGCAAGGATTATCTGGAGATAGAGACTAGTGAGATAACAAGACCTGGGCTGCAGCTTGCGGGCTTTTTTGATTATTTTGCTTTTAACAGGGTGCAGGTATTCGGTAAAGTGGAGGCTGCCTATGTAGACTTGATGTCGGCCGGCGAGCGGCTCAGGGCTTTTGACAGATTATTCTCATATAAGATTCCCTGCGCTGTTATAAGCAGGGAATTGGAGCCGTCGGGCGAAATGCTTTCTATGATAAAAAAGCATGGCCGGGTGCTGATGCGCTCGAATCAGGCGACGAGCAAGCTGGAGCATACTCTTATTAATTATCTTGTAGCCGAATTAGCGCCTTGTATTACCGTTCATGGCGTGCTTATGGACGTTTATGGAATAGGAATACTGCTTACCGGCGAATCAGGCATAGGTAAGAGCGAAACGGCGCTGGAATTGGTAAAGCGCGGGCATAGACTGGTTGCAGACGATGCGGTGCAGATAAAGCGGGTAAATGAGCAAAGGCTGGTGGGGGAGCCGCCTGAATTGCTTCGTCATTTAATGGAAATCCGTGGAATCGGTATTATCAATGTAGAGTATATGTACGGAATCAGCTCGGTTATATCAAATAAATCGGTTGATTTGGTAGTGCATTTGGAGAATTGGCAGCAGTCCAAGGAATATGACCGCTTGGGCGACCAAGAGGATTTTATGGAGATTTTGGACGTGTGCGTGCCTAAAATATTGGTTCCCGTGAGACCGGGCCGCAATCTGGCGATAATTATAGAGGTGGCCGCGCGCAATCAGCGCTTGAAAACTACAGGCTATAGCGCGCTTCAGGAGCTTTTGGAGCGCAGAAGCAATATAAAATTTGATTAATCGAAATTGGAGAGAAAGCTTATGAGGTATAGGATAGGAGTAGATCTTGGAGGCACGCATATTGGCGTAGGGCTGGTAAACGCGGAGGGGAATTTAGTTTTAAAGCATTATGCGCCTACGCCTGAGGGCCGCGAATTTGAAATGACAGTCAAAGCTATTATTGAAGCGGTTGAGCACATTTTAGATTTGCAGAAAATAAGCGTTACAGACTGCGACAGCATAGGTGTCGGCTCGCCTGGAGTTGCCGAGGAGGAAACGGGGAAAATAGTGTTTTCTACTAATTTTCAATGGTATGATAAGCCGCTGGGAGAGAGGCTGCAAGCGCGCTTTAATATACCTGTTCATGTGGGTAATGATGCAGATGTGGCTGGATGGGCGGAATTTTTGATGGGCGCAGGCAGGGGTCATAAGAGCTGCATTACTATTACGCTGGGAACAGGCGTAGGCGGGGGCCTGGTGCTGAACGGTCATTTGTTTTCAGGAGGTATGCTGGGGGGAGCTGAATTAGGGCATGTTACTTTAGTAGCCGGCGGAGTGCGCTGTACTTGCGGCAAGGACGGATGCGCAGAGGCGTATTGCTCTGCCGCCGCGCTTATCAGGCAGGCGGAGGAGGCTATAAAGACGGGCCGAGAGACTGTGCTTAAGAGCGGCCTGGAGGCTAAGGATGTAGTGGATGCGGCTAAGGCGGGGGATATTTTAGCGTCAGAGCTTTTTGAGGGCTATGTCAATTATTTGGCTCATTTGCTGGCCAGCATTATCAATTTGCTGGCGCCTGAGATAATAGCTTTGGGCGGAGGGGTTTCCAAGGCGGGAGATTTTCTGCTGAAGCCGCTTAGAAAACGGGTGGCCGAGCTGGTGCTTAATAAAAGCCTGCCTCATGCCGAGATAGTTTGCGCGCAGATGGGAAATGACGCCGGAATTATTGGAGCGGCGCTGCTTGAGGGCTGAGCTGAGAAATATATAACAGAGCCGAATTACATTAGGGAGTTTTTTATGGAAACGGCTCATTGAAATAAGGCCCCGCGGCGTTTGCGGCCGGAACGGCCGCCGGGCCGGGCTTAAGCCCGGCCCGGACAGGCGGGAACCGCCTGTCAAACGCCGCGGGGCCTTATTTACAATGAGCCGTTTCTCATTTGAGAAGCTGCGGGGGAGACGTATATACGCCTGCATAAAATCCATAAGAAGCGCATAGGCTTTAATACGAAATTATCGTGAGGTGCGCTGTATGGCCAAAAAGAAAGAGAAGAGCGGCCGACGGGTAAGACCGGCCGCTTTGGTTTTATTTGTAGCGCTGGTGCTGTTTCTTTGGCTTGCTCCAGGCTATCTGTATCCTATTTTAGCTTCGGATATTTTTTCCGAGGAGGTGCAGAAGCGTCGGGAAAGCATGTATACCGGCGTTGTTACCATCTGGCAGGTGGATACCTTTGAAGGCGGCACGGGCTCGCGCACAGCATGGCTTAATAAATTGCTGGCTTCATTGGAAAAACAATATAACGGCGTGTATTTTGTTGTACGCTCCATGACTCCTGAAAGAGCAAAGACCCTGCTCGCTTCAGGCAATGAAAGCATAATGCCTGATATGATAAGCTTCGGGCGGGGCCTGATAGATAATCCGGAGGAGCTGCTTATGCAAATACCCGAGGAATACTATACGGGGCTTATGCCCGAATTAATAGCGGCTTGCTCAAATTATGCCTTGCCCTGGGCCTTTGGCGGATATGCGGTCTTTGCGGACAGCGAGCTGGCCGCCAAGCACGGTATGGGGAATGATATTTCCAGCCTGCCGCAGTTTTTAAGCAAGCTGGGCGGCCCGGCGAAATATGGAAAAACTACGCGGGATATATATGCTCTTGGGATATCTAATACCGCTAAAAGCGTTCCGGGAGCCAGCCTGGCTCGTCTGCTTGAGCCGTCCAGCATTGGCGGAGAGTATGCTTTGCGTTTTAATGACGAGGACACTACGGAGAATATTTGGGACAGCTATAATTATTCAAAAAGCATCTGCGCCATGCTGGGCACCCAAAGGGATATTTACAGGCTCTCGTCCGCTTCGGGCAATGGGAAAATGCGGCCTACGGTAATGCTGCCTGTTGGAGGCTATACTGATTTGGTGGCGTGCATAGGCATATTAAAGACGGAGGATGAGAAAAAGCTGGACGTTATGTATAATGTCTTAAGACTGCTTTGTCAGACGGACACGCAGCATTCTCTTAATCTTATAGGGCTTTTTCCTGCTGCAGTAGCCGCTTCGGATATTATTTATCAGGAAGAATTGGTTAATAAGCTTTTTGAGGAGATAAAAAAGCAAAGGCTTTTAGTGCCGGCAGTATTTGCTTCACAGGAGCAGATAGTTAATGAAAACAAGCTGATGGTAGAATATTTAAAAACAGGCGCCAATCAACAGGAGGTAAGGCTTTTTTTCAGCAATCTATCAAAATAGCCTATAAGCGCTTGTTTAAAACGCTGAAATGTTGTAAAATAATATATGGCTTTCTTCTGTATTCAGACGGGCTATATCAATTTAGGAGAAATTTATGTCGGGTAGGGATATTATACATATATTTAAGGGGCTGCTGCCCGATAAAAGGCTTTTAATTGACGCGGATATGAGCCGTCTGACTACCTTCAGGATAGGCGGACCGGCGGATATTGTAGCAGAAGCTGAAAGCGCGGAAGAAATAGTTGCGCTGCTTAATGCGGCCAAGGGGACGGGCGTGCCCTTTATGGTGCTGGGAAACGGTTCAAACGTGCTGGTTAAGGATAAAGGAGTGCGCGGTCTGGTTATAAGGGTAAATTCCGCTATGAGCAGTATAAAAGCGGAAGGAAATTTAGTTCGTGCGCAGGCGGGAGTGACCATGAGCGCTTTGGCTAAATTTTTAGCCGAGCATTCTCTTGCCGGCTTTGAATTTGCCAGCGGTATACCTGGCTGCCTGGGCGGGGGAATATATATGAACGCCGGGGCGTATAACGGCGAAATAGGAAATCTGGTTAAAGAAGTATGCTTTATAGACGAGAGTTTTAAGCTTTCACGCCTAAATGCGAATGAATTGGATTTCAGCTACAGGCATTGCGCCCTTTCAGGGCGGGATGTGGTTATAGTTGAGGCAAGCCTTGAATTGACTGATGGAAGCAGGGAAGAAATAAATCAAATGATACGGGATTATACGCGGCGCCGCAAAGAGCGTCAGCCATTAGAATATCCCAGCGCGGGCAGCATGTTTAAGAGGCCAAAGGGCGCGTATGCCGCGGCGCTTATAGATCAGGCCGGGCTGAAGGGAATGAGAGTAGGAGACGCATGTATTTCTGAAAAGCATGCCGGATTTTTTATTAATTTGGGGCGGGCTACGGCCGAACAGATGCTGGAACTGGTGGAGAAAACACAGATGATTGTCTATGAGCGGACGGGCATAATGCTTAGCCCGGAGGTGCGTATAATAGGCGAATAATTTAACATAAGAGGTGAAAATAAATGAGATTCGTAATTATTACCGGGCTCTCGGGCTCAGGAAAGACCAACGCGCTTAAATACATGGAGGATATGGGCTTTTTTTGCGTGGATAATCTTCCCCCCGTACTGTTGGGTAAATTTGCGGATCTCTTTTTTCAGGGCAACGGCGCCTTGGATAAGGTAGCCGTCGTTATAGATATCAGGGGGCGCGAGTTTTTTTCAGGGCTGCTCGAGGCGCTGAATTATATGGACGAGCATGGCTATGTATTTGAAGTTATTTTTCTGTATGCGGACGAAGAGGAGCTGGTGAACCGCTACAATCTTACGCGCCGGGCGCATCCGCTGGCCGTGGGCGGCCGTCTGCTTGAGGGCATAAGGCGGGAGGCGGAGCTTTTAAGCGATTTGAAGGAGCGCGCTACGCATAATATAGATACTACGAAGCTGCATCCCAAACAGCTTGGCCAGATGCTCAGGCGTTATTTCTCAGAGGAGGATACGCAAAAGGTTCGCTTAACTATTATTTCCTTTGGCTTTAAGCGTGGAATCCCATCAGATACCGATATGGTTTTTGATGTGCGCTTTTTGCCTAATCCTTATAACGAGCCGGCATTGCGGAATTTTTCCGGCCTGAACAAGGACGTGCAGGAGTATATTTTAAAGGCGCCTGAAACGCTTGAACTATATAATAAGCTTTATGATTTTATAAGCTTTGTTTTGCCTCTTTATCCCCATTCCTCCAAACGGGATCTTATAATCGCTATAGGCTGTACGGGCGGTATGCATCGTTCGGTGGCTACTGTTGAATGGCTGGCCGCGCGGTTCAGGGAAAAGGGCGTAAACGTATTTACCGAACACAGGGATTTGGAAAATGAAAAGCTGGGCGTAAAATATAAGCCTATAGAGTGATATCATGTCTTATACAAAAGATTTGAAATTGAATCTTCTGCATGTCAGCGCCAAGGATTGCTGCGGGTTAAGCGAGTTGGAGGCGCTTTTGCGTACCGGGGGAGAATTTATACTGGGCGGCGGACTTCCGGGCATTACATTTACTACAGAATTGGAGCCGCTGGCTGGCCGGGTGCTCAGCCTTATACGGGAATTGATAGGCGCAGAGCCGCGCATGCTTATGCTGAAAAAAAGTCAGCCTCGCCGGATGACGCTGTATTCAGTTGAGCTGGATGGCAGGAATACTCGGGCCGCGTTTGAAAAATTCGGCTATGAGGGAGTATTTGCGGACGCAGTCCTGCCCGAGAGGGAATGCTGCCTGCGCGCGGCGCTGCGCGGAACGTTTTTAAGCTGCGGGATGCTGGCTGATCCCAATAAGCAGTATTTGATGGAATTTTCCGCTTCGGGTGATATGAGCGGAAATTATATTAGTCTGCTGCTGGACAGGCTTAATATTCCGTTTGGTGAAAATATTCGGGGCGATAAACGGGTGTTTTATATTAAGGAGGCAGGAAGCATTTCTAAGCTTCTGGGGCTTATGAATGCTCCCGCGATAATGCTGGAAGTGGAAAACGTTCGAGTGGTGCGCGAGGTGCGCAATCGTATAAATCGCCAGAATAACTGTGAGAGCGCTAATATGGATAAGAGCATTACCGCTTCTCTGCGCACGCTGGAAGATATAGAATTGATTCTTTCCGAGGGGAAAAGAGTTTCCCCTGCGCTTATGGAGGCGGCTCAAATGCGCGCCGAAAGGCCGGAAGCGTCGCTGGCGGAATTAGCCTTAGAATTGGGAATAAGCCGCTCGGCGCTGAATAACAGGCTTAGAAGGCTTCATGAAATAGCGGAGGAAATGAGAATTGATTAAGACCCATATTAAAGAGGAGGCAGTATATGGCCGGCTTTACGCATTTGCATGTGCATACTGAGTATAGCCTGTTGGACGGCGCTTCGCGCATAGAGGAGCTGGTTTTAAGGGCTAAGGAATTGGGCTTTGACAGCCTTGCCATAACGGATCACGGCGCTATGTACGGCGCGGTGGATTTTTATAAGGCGGCTAAAAAGCATGGCATAAAGCCTATTATTGGCTGCGAAGTATATATGGCGCCGCGCGGGCATAAGGAAAAAGAGGGCAGGGCTGATAAGGAATATGCGCATTTTGTGCTGCTGGCTGAAAATGAGAAGGGATATTATAACCTTATAAAGCTGGTTTCCTTGGGCTTTACAGAGGGCTTTTATTATAAACCGCGGATAGACTATGAATTGCTGGAACAGTATTCAGAGGGGCTTATCGGGCTTTCGGCATGTATAGGAGGGGATATTCCTCAGCTTCTTCTTAACGGGATGGTGGACGAGGCCAAAGCTCTGGCTGCGCGCTTAAAAAATATTCTGGGACCGGATAATTTCTTTATAGAGATACAAGACCATGGCTTGCGCGAGGAGCGCCAGGTTAATCCGCAGCTTATAAAGCTGGCTGAGGAGCTTTCCCTGGGGCTGGTATGCACGAACGACTCTCATTATACACGCCGGGAGGACGCTTCTGCGCATGATGTATTGTTATGCATCCAGACGGGCAAAACAGTAGACGATCCAAATCGTATGCGTTTTCAGGGGGACGGCTTTTACCTTAAAAGCGAAGAGGAGATGAGACAGCTTTTTCCCGATTTGCCTCAGGCCTTTGACAATACTGCTAAAATAGCTGAACGCTGCAATTTCGATTATGTTTTCGGCGAATTAAAGCTGCCATATTATAAAACGCCCGATTCGCGTACGGCCGTTCAATTTATGAGAGATATAAGCAGGGAAGGGCTTTATAAGAAATACGGACAGCCTTCGCAGACGGTGCTTGAACGCTATGAATATGAGATGAACATGATAGAAAAAATGGGGTATGTGGATTATTACCTCATAGTATGGGATTATATCCATTTTGCCAAGACGCATGATATTATGGTGGGCCCGGGCAGAGGCAGCGGAGCAGGCAGCATAGTGGCCTATGCGATGGACATAACCACAGTAGATCCTATAAAATATAATCTGCTTTTTGAGCGTTTTCTTAATCCCGAACGGGTCAGCATGCCCGATTTTGACGTAGATTTTCCGCCTGACGGCCGGGGCAGGGTTATTGAATATGTTACTCAGAAGTACGGCGCGGAAAATGTGGCGCAGATAATAACCTTTGGAACTATGGGAGCCCGGGCGGTGGTGCGGGATGTGGGGCGCGCCATGAATATTCCGTACGCCGAATGCGACAGGATAGCTAAATTAATTCCGCATGAATTGAATATAACCCTTTCGGACGCGCTGGAGCGCAGTCCCGACCTAAAAAAGGAGCTGGCCTCGGAGCAGGTGGCTAAGCTTATCGAATATTCGCTTAAATTGGAGGGACTGCCCAGGCATAGCTCAACTCACGCAGCGGGCGTAGTTATATCCAAGGAGCCGGTAGACAGCTATGTCCCGTTAGCGCTTAACGACAACGTGCCTGTAACGCAGTTTACCATGAAAACGCTGGAGCAGCTTGGTCTTTTGAAAATGGACTTTTTGGGGCTGCGGACTTTAGCGGTTATTAAGGATACTTTGGATATGGTTAAAAAACGTACTGGTCAGACGCCTGATATATATAATATCAGCTTTGACGATCCGAAGGTCTACGCGATGCTTTCCAAAGGGGATACCGACGGCGTTTTTCAGCTTGAAAGCACGGGTATGCGCAATTTTATGCGCGAGCTGGAGCCGTCTACGTTTGAGGATATTATTGCGGGCATAGCGCTTTACCGGCCCGGCCCGATGGAGAGCATACCCCGATATGTAAAGGGGAAAAAGGAGCCAAAAAGCGTGGAATATCTGCATCCGCTTCTAGAGCCGGTGCTGGATGTCACCTATGGCTGCATAGTGTATCAGGAGCAGGTTATGCAGATAGTAAGAGATGTGGCAGGCTATTCTTTAGGGCGCAGCGACGTTATGCGGCGCGCTATGTCCAAAAAGGATAAAGCCGTTATGGAACGGGAGCATGAGATATTCATACACGGGCTGGAGGAAAACGGGCAGATAGTTGTGCCCGGCGCGGTGCGCAACGGCATTTCGGAAAAAATAGCGGAGGAATTATTTGAGCAGATACGCACTTTCGCTCAGTATGCCTTTAATAAATCGCACGCGGCGGCTTATGCGGTGGTAGCCTATGAAACCGCTTATTTAAAATATTATTATCCGTCCGAGTTTATGGCCGCCATGCTTAACAGCTTTTTAGGGGACGGCGCCCGGGCGGCGCAATATATTCAATACTGCCGCGATAATCTTATAAGCGTGCTGCCGCCTGATATAAACGAGAGCGGACCGTATTTTACCGTTACATCTAAGGGCGCCGTAAGGTTCGGTATGGCCGCGGTTAAAAACGTAGGGGTCAACGCGATAGAGGCCATAGTTAAGGAACGGGAGAAAAACGGGCCTTTTAGAGGAATATATGATTTTGCCCGGCGCTGTATGAGCTCAGGCGGGGAAATAAATAAGCGCGTAGTTGAATCACTTATTAAGGCAGGAGCATTTGACAGCTCGGGCTTTACCAGACGCAGCCTGCTTTCAAGCTACGAGGGTATAATAGACCAGGTGCAGTCGGGTGCAAAGAGGATAATTGAGGGGCAGCTCTCCTTTTTTACAGAAGAACTGGAAGCGGAAATGGATACGGAGCAGGAGGCGGATATCCCGAGGCTGCCTGAATATGAGCAGTCCTATCTGCTTTCTCTGGAAAAGGAAATGCTGGGCATATATGTTTCGGGGCATCCTTTGGAAAAATATAAAAATGCGCTTAAGCGTGCCAATTTGACTACCGCTATGCTTATGGACCAAGAGGAATATAAGAATAACGGTATATTTGACGGCAAAGAGGTTGAGTATTTGGGCGTTGTTTCGGCAGTACGGACTAAAATAACCAAGAATAACAATTTAATGGCCTTTGTTACGGCAGAGGATAATTACGGCGCTCTGGAATGTCTGGTTTTCCCTAATATATATACTCGCTTCAGGGAAAGGCTGATTCCTGAAAAGGTGGTGCGCTTAAAAGGAAGGCTTTCCATGAGGGAGGACGAGCAGCCTAAGATAATTCTGGACGCTGCGTATGAGGTGCAGCCTGATGGAGAGGGACGGCGCATATGGATAAGGGTGACGGACGAGAATCGCGCCGCTTTAAATGAATTGGACGATTTTATGGCAGAATATGCGGGGGAAAACAGGGTCATATTATATTATGAGCGGGAGCGCGGCCAAAAGGAGCTGGATAAAGGACTATCGAGCGGAGAACAGGCGCTTGAGGGCTTGAGGCGGCTTTTTGGAAGCCAGCATGTACGGATAAAATAATTTGTGTTTTTTCAGGCGATTTTCAGTAGTCATAACGTCCGGTTTCTGTTATACTATAATCTAAGCTTGTTATTGTAGAGCGGATTTGGGCTGTATAGATAATTTCCACCTGAAAGGCGAGGATGTATATGGAAGTAAAGAGAATAGGCGTGCTTACAAGCGGCGGGGACGCGCCCGGCATGAATGCTTGCATACGCGCGGTTGTGCGTACGGCGATATATCACGGCTTGACTGTGTCGGGTATAGAGCGCGGATATTGGGGTTTACTGGAAAATAAAATGCATGAAATGGATTTGCGCGGCGTAGGCGATATAATTAATCGCGGCGGTACCATTTTAAAAACAGCGCGCTGCCTTGAATTTAAGACCAAGGAGGGGCAGGCGATAGCTCTTGAGCATCTTAAGGAAAATAAGATTGACGGTTTGGTAGTAATAGGCGGAGACGGCTCCTTTGCCGGCGCTCAGGTGCTGACGGATTACGGCATACCAGCTATAGGTATTCCGGGAACTATAGACAACGATTTGGCTTATACTGATTATACGCTGGGTTTTGATACTGCGCTTAATACGGTTTTGGACGCTATAAGGAAGATAAGAGATACCATGACCAGCCATGACAGAGTAAGCGTAGTGGAGGTAATGGGAAATAAATGCGGTGATTTGGCGCTCTATTCGGGCCTGAACGGCGGGGCTGAATGTATTCTTATTCCTGAAAAGGAATGGGATATAGAGCATGTATGCGCTATGCTGCTTAGAGGAAAGGAAAAAGGCAAGATGGCCAGCATTATTCTGCTGGCTGAGGGCGCGGGGGATGGCAATGAATTAAGCCGGGTTATAGAAGCGCGTACCGGCATGCAGGCGCGGGCGACTGTCCTGGGGCATATTCAGCGCGGAGGTTCGCCCAGCGCGCGGGATACTCAGCTGGCAAGCATGTTTGGATTTTATGCCGTTAATCTGTTGGTTAAAGGCGTGGGCGGCCGGGTAGTAGGTATTAAGGACGACCAGATTTTCGATATGGAAATACATGACGCGCTTAAGCTGGAAAAGACGGTTAATGAAAGCATGTACAATCTTGCAAACGTGCTGGCTATATAAATATTAGCGCAAAAGAGCTGATACTTAAATAAGACATACCCTCATTTTATAAGGAACTGCACGCCTCAAAACGGGATAATTTCTTCATTTTCTGCGTTATACTCA
>URIR01000016.1 GCA_900547955.1 uncultured Eubacteriales bacterium
ACATGGAATCAAAGCAACGCAGCAGGACGCAGATTTTATGCCTTCTGACCGTCTTTCTTGTAAACTGGGGGTAAAACGGTGCTGAATTTAATTTTATTTAAAAGCAGAACTGCTGTTGGACTGAGAAATGCGGACGTTGAGCATACTTATTGAGCCTTTATAGAGGGTTTTCGGTCGCAACTGTACAAGTCCTGCGCATAATTTAAAACGGCAGAGCTGCGTTTGTATAAAATATATGCAAAAACAGAGCTGCCGTTTCTTATCTTATAAAATAAAATTAACCGTGCGCAATTTCTTCTACTGCGCTGAGAAAGGTATATATCTCCCGTATGTTATTGAACATTCCGAGGCTGGCGCGGACTGCGCCCGATTCCAAGGTACCCAAATAGCGGTGCACCAGCGGAGCGCAATGCAATCCGGAGCGGACGGCTATGGAATATTCTTTGTCCAGTATATTAGCTACTGACGCGGAGCTCATATTTTTTATATTAAAGCTCAATACGTTGCTTTTTATTTCTTTTTCACAGTATACAGTTACTCCGTTAATATTTCTTAGCCCTTCATTCATACATTGAGTTAAATATATTTCCCGTTCGCGTATTTCCTTCAGCTTGGGCCGTATATATTCTATCGCGGTTCCAAGCGCGGCTATAGCCGGCGTGGCGCAGGTGCCGCTTTCGTATCTGTCCGGACGCATATCGGGCTGTTCCAGGCTTTCGGATTGGCTTCCCGTGCCTCCTGTTCTTAACGGCCGTATTTCCAGTCCTGGCTTCAGATAAAGTATACCGCAGCCCTGAGGGCCGTATAAGCCCTTGTGGCCGGAAGTACATAATATATCTACCGGCTGCTTTGAAAGATTAATATCGTGGGTTCCTGCCGACTGTGCGGCGTCCACCATAAATATAATCCCTTTCTCCCGGCACAGCTTGCCTATAGAGTCAATATCGTTTACATAGCCTGTTACGTTGGATACATGATTGACAATAACCAGGCGTGTTTCTGGCCGGATAAGGGATAGAATATTTTCCGCTCCTAGTTTACCGTTTTCAGGCTGAGCTGTGTCATAGGTTATTATGCCGTCTGCTGAAAGCTGTTCCAATGGACGCAGCACGCTGTTATGCTCATAAATAGTTGTAATTACATGGTCGCCGGGCTTTAGCAGGCCTTTAATTGCCATGTTGAGGGAATCGGTGCAGTTCAGGGTAAAAAAGAAATCAAACGGGTCTTTTCCGCCCAGTATGCCGCAGACCGCTTCGCGCGACATATATACCAGGCGGGCGGCGTCTATGCTTAGCCTGTGTCCGCTTCTGCCTGGATTTGCTCCAAAATTCTGTATAGCGTTAAGAATGCTGCCGCATACGATAGCCGGTTTGGGAAAGGTAGTGGCGGCATTATCCAGATATATCATAATATATTGTTCTCCATTCACTCAAATTCTGGTCCTACAATATATTATATTGTTGAGAGATATGCTCTGTCACTTATAAGGAAGAGGTGAAAAATATGGTTCAGCGTTATGCGATAGCGGCGTTTCGTTCCCGTTCGCAGCTTATGCGCTTTGAAAAGCTTTTAAAGGACAGCAATATAAAGGCTGAGGTTATAGCTACGCCTCAGCGGGTTAAATTAGGCTGCGGACTGTCTGTTAAATTAGACTTAGCGGATTTGGACAGCGCTAAGGACGTATATATGCGTAACAGCATGCAGTCTTTGGATGGATTTTATATAATAGAAGAGGAGAATGGACGGGTCAGAGTATTAGGCGGGAGGATAATGTAACGGATTGATTCTCAAAGGCGTAAGATAACATTAACCCGTAAAAACAAGCCGGACATTTTTAATGTCCGGCTTGTTTTTGTTTATTTATCCCTGAAGCCCTCTTGACTGCCTGTCCATATCTTCTATAACTATATCGTATATTTCGCCCAGGCTTGCGCAGTATTCAAGTACCTTCCAAGGCTGATTTGTATGGAAGTGAATTTTTATTAATTCGCTGTCTCCAACGGCCAGCAGACAGTCGCCGTCAAAATTTTCAGTAAAATATTTGTTTATGGCATCCTCGTTTAAGTCCTTGCCCTCTATGAGCAGCTGAGTATCATATCGGTAATCTATCATCTTTCAGACTCCCCTTATAATTTTATTTTATTCCATACCCACTATTTTGCGCAGCTGATGGATATCTATATCGCGGACATTTACATTCTGCTTAACGGCCAGAGCGGCGGCGGCTCCAGCAGCCTGCCCTGTGGCCATGCAGTCGCCGGTAACTCTGTATGAGCCGTTTGTTTCATAGGTGCCCGAAATACATCTGCCTGCTACGAGCAGACCGTTTCTGTTGACAGGAACTAGACAGCGATAGGGTATCTGGTAAGGAGCTTCCAAATGAATATTGTCCTGTTCGTCTCTGTCCGGCAAATGTAAATCCATACTGAAGGCTACATCGCATATACCGTCTTCAAATTGAGCGCCGTGAACGCATTCGTCTGTTTGAAGCGTATAAAGTCCATGTATGTGTCTGCTTTCACGCACGCCTGTCTGCGGCGCTATGGCTATAAGCTCAACGTCCTTAAACATGGGTACGTTGGTTTTTATATAGTGGAATATTCTATGTATTTCTTCGCGGGATTCCAGCTCAGCCTCACTAAAGGCAACGGCGTCGGTCGGGGGCTTTTTACGCACATGGTTCCACATTACTACACAGCGTCTGCAATTGGGCAGCTGCAGGACAAAGGGACGCTTGTATGAGAATTCAAAAGGTATTCCGCAGGCCTTGCTGGCTTCTATTACAGCGTCTCTTATAGCGTAATGATGGGGCTGCATATATTCAATATTGCCCAGCATAAACATGCAGGTTACAGGCTGGCACAGGTTGTCGCTTTCCCGGCCCATTGTAAAGGGAACTCCAGCCGAGGCGGCCAGATCCCCGTCCCCAGTACAGTCTATAACCACCTTGGCCTTAACCAGGCTGCGTCCGCTTTTATTCTGTATAAATACTCCCTTTACGTCCTCTCCTTCGCAATAGGCCCCGGCCAGAAATGTATGGAAGAGTATCTGCGCGCCGCTCTGCGTTACCATATCGTCCAGCAGCTTTTTCATAATTTCAAAATCAAAGGCGATATCATAATATCCGCCCCAGCCTCCGCGCGCTTTAAGCTCGTTTACAATTTCAGTCACTATATAATGCTTGTTTTCAAAGTCGAACAGGGGGATTATAAAACCCGCTGACCACATGCCGCCTAAAAAGCCATAGCGTTCTATCAGCAGGGTTTTAGCGCCGTTGCGGGCCGCGGCTATGGCGGCGCATACTCCTGCAGGACCAGCGCCTGCTACGACTACGTCGTATTCTCCAAATACAGGCGTTTTAAGGGTTTCGTTTATATAATCCATAAATTGTATCCCTCCGTTAGTTATATTTTTAATTATATTTGTAAGAAATATTATGTATTTTCTGATTCAGCAATAAGGTCGTCCATATTATATGAGCCGGGTGTTTTTCCGCATAAAAATTTGGCCGCGCTTAAGGCCCCGGCGGCAAATATCCCCCGGGACTGAGCCCTATGAGTTATTTCAAGACATTCGTCCGTTCCTGCAAAAATAACCGTATGCTCTCCAACAATGGTGCCTCCCCGGACAGAATGTATGCCTATTTCATCTTTTTGACGTTTTTGGGAAAGCACGTGCCTGTCATAGATATACTGCATATCTCCGCCGGCCGCATCATTTATCGCCTGGGCCATCATTAAAGCGGTTCCGCTGGGCGCGTCTACCTTTTGATTATGATGCTTTTCTATAATTTCTATATCAAACGTGTTTTTTAGAATTTTTGTAGCCGTTTTAAGCAGGCTGAGCATAAGATTTACGCCCAGGGACATATTGCCCGACATAAATATAGGAATACTGCCGCTTGCAAGCTTTATTTGATTTAGCGCTTCATTGCTGTATCCGGTCGTGGCCAGTACTGCGGGAGTATTGTGTTTGAGAGCGTATTCCAGCAGAGAGGGCAGCATGTCGGGCCGTGAAAAATCAATAATTACGTCTCCGGTTATATTAATATCTTTAAAATCGGCAAAAACAGGATAGCCGCAGGAAGAGGGGAATTTATCTATTCCCGCAGTAATGCTTATATCCTGGCGCGTTTGAGCTAATTCTGTTATAGCGCGTCCCATTTTGCCCGAACAGCCGCTTAGGATTATTTTAACTGGCTGCATAATTTCCGCCTTTCTCCGGCTTTTAAAATTTATGGCTGTCTGAAGCCGGACAGACAGCCGTTTGAAGCTTTAAATATTTACGCCGTATTCGCGCATGGCTGAAATAAGCCGGCTGCGGTTGGCTTCCTCCATTTGAGTAAGAGGCAGCCGCAAAGTCTGGCCGCATATTCCCATAAGAGCGGCCGCAGTTTTAACAGGTATAGGATTGACTTCGCAGAACAGGGCTTTTATAAGAGGATACAGCTTAATTTGCAGCTTGGCCGCGGTATTTATATCGCCGCTGAAGAACAGCTCGCATAGCTTCTGCATATCCGCGGGCAGAATATTCGAGGCGACGGATATAACTCCCTGAGCTCCCAGCGAAAGCATAGGCAGAGTTAAACCATCTTCTCCTGAATAAAAGGTAAATCGGTCCCCGCAGCGAGCCAGCATGTCGGTTAGCTGGTCAATGCTGCCGCTGGCTTCCTTAACTGCCGCCAGCTCGGGAATATCCGCCAGGCTTTCCAAGACCGGGGGAGTTATATTAAGCCCTGTGCGTCCGGGCACGTTATAAATTATAACTGGCAAACCAACCGAGGCTATAGCTTCATAATGCGCGTGAAGCCCTTTGGGCGTGCATTTATTATAGTACGGAGTAACGGATAAAACGGCGTCCGCCTTAAGAGAGCGTGCAAGCCGGGCGGCTTCTACCGCCGCTGAGGTATTATTGCTGCCCGCTCCCGCTATTACCGGAACTCTGCCCGAGACGGTGCTTACGCAGCATTGGATAGCCGCCTGCTTTTCCTGCGGCGTCATGGTCGCCGGCTCGCCGGTAGTGCCTAAAACCACCAGCGCCTGTATGCCCGATTGTATTTGCGCGTCTATAAGACGCTCAAATGCGTTTAAATCCACTCCATTATCGGTAAAAGGGGTTATCAATGCGGTGCAGGCACCCTTAAACAAAGGCTGGTTCATGCCTTCTCCTTTCCAGAGGCTAAGCAGCCTCTAGGCCCGAATGGCCTTAAAAGATAATTTGTCTCTTATCGCTTTTATAATGTTTTCCCAGAGTCAAAGCCGCTTTTAAAACTGCGGCGAAATTAGTCCATATATCCTTCGGCGCAGAGCAATTCCGCCATAAGCACGGCTCCTCCGGCCGCTCCGCGCAGAGTATTATGTGACATGCAGACAAATTTATAGTCGTACTGGCTGTCCTCGCGCAAACGGCCTATAGATATGGCCATGCCGTTTTCCAGCATTCTCTCGGATTTGATTTGAGGGCGATCGTTCTCCTCAAAATAATGCAGAAACTGTTTCGGAGCGCTGGGCAGTTCCAGCTCCTGTGCGCGGCCCTTGAAATTAGCCCAGATATCTAAAATCTGCTCTTTGGAGGGCTTGGAATCAAAGCGCACAAATACTGCGGCCGTATGTCCGTCTGAAACGGGAATACGTATGCACTGCGCTGTAATTTGCGGATATTGAGCGTTAATAATCTTTCCGTCCTTTATTTCGCCCCATATCTTCAAAGGCTCTAATTCGGACTTTTCTTCTTCGCCGCCTATATAAGGGATAACGTTGTCTATCATTTCAGGCCAGCTTTCAAAGGTCTTGCCGGCTCCGGAAATGGCCTGATAGGTGCATACTACAGCCTGCTTAATTCCGAACTGGTTTAAGGGAAAAAGCGCGGGCACGTAGCTTTGCAGAGAGCAGTTGGATTTAACGGCAATAAAGCCGCGCGAAGTCCCCAGCCTTCTGCGCTGGAAGGGAATAACGGCGGCATGTCCGGCGTTAAGCTCGGGGATTATCATAGGCACGTCGGGGGTACCGCGGTGAGCGCTGTTATTTGAGATTATGGGGCATTCGAGCCGAGCGTACGCTTCTTCCAGAGCGCGTATCTCTTCCTTTTTCATATCCACGGCGCAAAATGCAAAATCCACCATACCTGCGATTTTTTTCATATCAGCCTGGGCGTCCATAACAATCATATTCTCGGCATATTCGGGTATAGGGCGGGTCATGCTCCATTTTTTGCCTACGGCTTCGGAATATTTCTTTCCGGCAGAACGCGGGCTGGCGGCCAGGGCAGTTACGTTAAACCAGGGGTGATTTTCCATCAGGGTTATAAAACGCTGGCCCACCATGCCGGTTGCCCCTATTATTCCGACGTTATACTTTTTCATAATAAAACTCCTCCGAAATAAAAATAATGCAGAATAACCCTTACCGTTACGCTGCACTAATACCGTAATTGCAATAAATGCTCGCTATGGCAGTTAGCGCTCCATCGGCAAGGATGACAGTCGGGCAGCTATTCGCTGCACAACCAAGGGCCGCGCCGCACAACGCGGTTCTTTCGGCGTAGTTACCTTTTGCGGAGCTTCATCAGGCTGTGCACCCTCGGCAAAGCTACTATTTAAATACGCACCTCTAACATTTAGTTTATATATAATATCATTGGGGCCTGCATTTGTAAAGCGGAATTTGGGGTAAAAACGCTGATTTCCCCTGCAGGATAGCTCCCCTTTGGACGTTTAGCCTTTAAAGCGCTTCATGCGGCATTTTGCCGCGGCGGTTTAAAATAATATCTTCTTATTGCCTGGAGCCGTGCTTTCCCAACAATCCGGACCATAGAATTATAATAAACTGACCGGGGATACCAAGCATATATATGAGCCAGATGTTGTATCCGAAGGGCAGAAAGGTAATGTGAACCGCAGCCAGTATTGACCATGCCAGCAGGGAAATTATAAGATAATTTATTCTGCGGTTAAACCAGAGAGAATTGAAAACCAGCCATACTATTATAGAAAGAGGAACCGCATAAATAAAGGACAGCCAATAATAGGAGGCGGTTTGGGCAGGGATAATTTCAGCCAGCACATATACGGCAAGGGCAATAAACCATACCAGCAGTATGCTCATACCGGCGATTATAGCATGGTTCCGTCGCTTGCGCCTGGTAGGAGCTAGCTTTTTGTCGGGCTTATATTCGGCTCGGACAAGGGAATCTAAGGGCACCCCAAAAATATCGGCTATAGAGATAAGCGTACTTATTTCAGGTATGGATTCGGCACGCTCCCATTTGGAAACGGCTTTGTCTGAGTAATGCAGCTTTTGGGCCAAGTCAAGCTGGGTCCATCCCATAGCGGCGCGTAGCTGCGAAATATTTTTTGCAATGGTGTTCTTTATTTCTTCCATGCTTCAAGCCTCCGGAATTTATTGAGCTGAAAAAGCCCGATAAAGCGGTTTAAACCGCGTTTAATGTCAATTCTACTGCCGGTAGAGCGGTATAAATCAATATCTACCGTCGGTTTTTAAACGGTATACCTGCAATTCAGCGCGGTAGGTTGAACTGTAAATGCAGATTAAATATAATTATAGCACAAGCCTGAATATTTAGCTTGTTTTTTTATGTCAGGGAGGGAATTATGAGTTTTTCAATTATTACGGATACTTCTGCAAACTTGCCTACGCCATGGCTGACCGAAAATAATGTAACGGCGGTACCCTTTTCATATTCAATAGAGGGAGAAGAGTTTGTCTGCACTAATACTGCGCAGTTTAACGCCGGGGAATTTTATAAATATCTTAAGGATGGAATAAAGGTAACTACCTCTCAGATAAATCCTCAAAGATATATTGATTATATGGAGCCTGCTCTGAAGGAGGGTAAGGATATTTTATATATAGGTATGTCGTCGGGAGTAAGCGGCTCCTTTTGTTCGGCTCAGACTGCCCGTGAGCAGCTTTTAAAAGAATATCCCCAGAGACGTATAAGACTGGTAGACAGTCTGGGTGCTTCCCTGGGAGAAGGGCTGCTGGTATTAATGGCGGCTGCTTGCCGGAAGGAAGCGATGAGCCTGGGTCAAACGGCCGACTTTTTGTTAAAGCGCCGCCAGTATATTCGTCAGGTGTTTACCGTGGATGATTTGATGTTCTTGCGCAGAGGAGGAAGGCTTTCCAATGCGGGCGCGCTAGTGGGGACCATTTTGGGAATTAAGCCGCTTTTAAAGGGAAATGAGGCGGGGAGAATTGTTTCTTTTGCTCGGGTTAGAGGACGCAAGGGGGTCATAGCAGCTTTGGCAGGGGAGTATGAGCGCTTGTCAGATGGCGGAGGACGGACGGTTGGAATTTCTCATGCCGGATGTCCTGAGGACGCGCAGCGCTTGGCCCGCCTTATTCTTGAAGGCGGAAATCCGCCTGCAGAGCTTATGATTGTAGAGCATGAGCCTGTTACGGGCTCGTATCTTGGGCCTGGAGCGTTGGCGCTTTATTACGAGGGAGATGAAAGCGTGCGTCTAAAATAAGTTCGGCCTATATAAAATTGCTGAAACAAAGGCGGGGAAGCTTTAAGCGCTTTTCGCAGAATATAAATAAGCAAAGTCCGCGCCCTTATAAGGGCGCGGACTTCGGATTTGGATTGCGGCGCCCGTCATCAGACGCCCTTTATAATTGTGCGAAAGCCTATATATGCTTCGTATTATTTAAAAAAACTCCTTTATACCAGGCCGGAACAGGATTGGTCATATCGTCATACCAATCCAGCACGTCTTTCGCTTGGTTTAACATTACTTTAATCTGCTCATCGCCAAAAGGAAGCGCCCAAGGCAGGGAAGATAAGGCGTTGCTGCTTATATAAAGCGCTAGAAGCTCTCAGAACTCCGTGGGCACAGTATTATAAAAATATCCGTTTACCATTCCCGTTGCAAACAGGGGAGCGGCTTGAGCGTCCCATACAATACGATTAAATTCTTCCCAGGGGTCTCCGAAATCATTTCTATTAAAGTCGATTATGTAGAGCTGCTTATTACTGCCTATTATCATGTTGCCGATATGATAATCTCCATGCTGATAAGTTCTGGGACGACCTTTGAGCAAGTGTCTATGCGAATTAATGTATTCAATAAACGTTTGCCCATTTTCATATTTAATAGGACATTCCATATACATCTTGATTTTGCGGTCTGCTTTACGATTGAAATAAACCTCCCAATCTTCTATTCCGGCAGGAGCGGGAATCTTATGAATCTCCTTTAGAATTTTTCCAGCTTCAAAACCGTAAAAATATTGTTCCTCACTCGTTAAATTATGTATTTTTTCTACAGCATCGACGCCGTCTATCCAGGTTTGAATAGAATAAACTCCCTGTTCGGATATGCCAAACTCTAAAGGCTTGCACATTGGCACATCCAGAGCCGCTACCTGGCTCATAAGCTCGTATTCGCTTTTTTTTCGTTCATATTGTTGGATGGGAGAAATGCGAAGCAGGAATTTATTTCCCTGCTCGTCAGCAACGAAGTATTTTTTATCTTCTGACCAGCCTTTATCTATTAGCTGCTGTGTGATAAACTTATGCCGAAGCATAGCTCTTAACCTCTTAACTTTATCCGTTTTTGAGAAATAATTATATCATATGACTTTATCGTCGGTCAACAGGGCTAATATGGCTGTAAATGTTCTGCTTTGCGCGTCTGCTTACTAACATTGCTTCATATTAGGCCGGCGTTCTTCTGTTTGCCGTTTTAAAAACAGGTTGCGCGCAGAGGAGGAATGTGTTATTATTAATAAAAATATGAATGTAAACGCTGTGAGAAAGAAAAGTAATCTGTTTCTTATGCTTTAAAGAGAGTGGCGCAAATGGTGGAAGCGCTTAAGCGGGAAAGAGGTGAAGTTCGCTTTGGAGCGGCCCTGTTGAAAATACGCAGTAGGCGGGGACGGCAATTAAACCGTTATTTGTATTAAGGCTCTTTATCTGAGAGTAAATTAGGGTGGTACCGCGGTCTTTCGTCCCTTGGCGAAAGATTTTTTTATTTTTCAGAAAAAAGAAGGAGGAATTTTAATGGACAGGAACGACCAGATAAGAGAAGAGGCGCTTAAAGAAATAGAAAGCGCCGCTCAGCCTAGGGCGCTGGATGAGCTTAAGGTGAAATATATTGGGAAAAAGGGCAGGCTGACTGAGCTTTCCCGTATGATGGGGTCTATTATGCCTGAAGAGCGTCCCGCTTTCGGACAGAAATTGAATCAGCTCCGCAAACAGCTTGAAGAGGCGTTTGAAAGAAAGGAGAAAGAGATTAAGGCCAGGCTGCTGGCTGAACGGCTGGAAAGTGAGCGCATAGACGTTACTATTCCGGCGCCCCCTGTTCAAAGGGGCAGCATGCATCCTCTTAATATTGTGCGCAACGAGCTTATAGATATATTTGTGCGCATGGGCTTTGATGTTGCCGAGGGGCCGGAGGTTGAAACTGATTATTACAATTTTCAGGCGCTGAATATACCTAAGGACCATCCTGCGCGGGATATGCAGGACACCTTTTACATTACTGAAAGCCTGCTTTTAAGGTCTCAGACCTCGGCTATGCAGATACGCACTATGGAAAAGCAAAAGCCCCCGATAAGGATTATTTGTCCCGGCCGCGTTTTCAGGGCGGATGAGGCTGACGCTACTCATTCTCCCATATTCCATCAGCTTGAAGGACTGGTGGTGGATAAAGGAATAACTATGTGCGACCTTAAGGGTACGCTGGATGTTTTTGCACGGGAGGTTTACGGCTCTAAAACGCAAACCAAGCTGCGGCCTTCATATTTTCCATTTACCGAGCCCAGCGTGGAAGTGGACGTTACCTGTAGCGAATGCAACGGCAAGGGCTGCAGGGTATGCAAGGGCAGCGGCTGGGTGGAAATATTGGGAGCGGGCATGGTCAATCCTAAGGTTTTGATTGGCTGCGGCATAGACCCAAAGGTATATTCGGGCTTTGCTTTTGGCTTGGGTATGGATAGAATTGCGCTTACCCGGTACAAAATATCCGATATGCGTATTATGTTTGAAAACGACGTGCGTTTTCTGGAACAATTCAAATAAGGGGAAGGGAGAAAAGATATGAAAGTATCCGTAAGCTGGCTCAGGCAATATGTAGATATAGATGTAACGCCTCAGGAATTGTGCGATAAAATGACTATGGCGGGCTTTGAAATAGAAGAAATGCAGGATTTGTCCCAGAGCATGAAAAACATTGTAGTGGGGCGCATTGAAAAATTGGAAAAGCATCCTGACGCGGACAAGCTTAAGATATGCCAGGTGAATACAGGAAATAATCTGGTGCAGATAGTAACGGGCGCCGATAACGTTTTTGAAGGCGCGCTTGTACCCGCGGCGCTTGACGGTTCCTTGCTTCCTACCGGCCAGACGATAAAAAGCGGCAAGCTGCGCGGTGTGATTTCAGACGGCATGCTTTGCTCGGGCGAAGAGCTTATGCTCTCTGAGGAGGATTATCCTGGAGCGGGCGTATATGGAATATTAATTCTCAGGCAGGATAGCGTTATAGGCGCGGATATGAGAGACGTGCTGGGGAGGAACGACTGCATTATTGATTTTAAGGTAACTCCCAATCGGCCCGACTGCCTTTGTGCGCTGGGCATTGCGCGGGAAATAGCGGTAATGCTTAATAAGCCGTTTAAAAAGCCGGAGGTTTCAGGTGTAGCTAAGGGCGGCGAGATAGATAATTTTGCCCAGGTTGAGGTCAGGGACCAGGAGCTTTGTCCGCGCTATATGGCCAGGGGAGTGCGTAATGTTAGAATAGAGCCGTCGCCCAAATGGATGCAGGAGCGGCTTATTGCCGCCGGTATGCGGCCTATATCCAATATAGTGGATATAACGAATTACGTTATGCTGGAAACAGGCCAGCCTATGCATGCCTTTGATATGAGGGATGTTAACGGCAGAAAGATTATTGTCAGACGGGCCCAGGACGGCGAAAAGCTTATAACGCTGGATAAAAAGGAGCATGAGCTTTTAAACAGTATGCTGGTAATAGCGGACGGTAAGCGCGCTGTTGGCTTAGCCGGCATAATGGGCGGCCTTAACAGCGAGATTAAGCCGGATACTAACGAGATACTTTTTGAATGCGCTAAATTTAAACGGGACAGCGTGCGGCGTACAGCACGGGCGCTGGGTATACGCACAGAGGCCAGCTCGCGCTATGAAAAGGGCATAGATATAGATAACGTGGAGTATGCGATTAACCGCGCGATAGATTTGGTTAAGGAGCTTAATGCAGGAGAGGTAATAGAGGGGGCCGTTGACGTATGCGTGCCTTTTGAAAAGACTCGTTCGCTCAGCGTTAATCCCTCTAGGATTAACGCGCTGCTGGGCATAGAAATACCTGTTGGCCAGATGAAGCGCATACTTGAAGCCTTGGAAATATCCGTTCAAGAGGATGGGGAATTGCTGAAGCTTACAATTCCCTCCTTTAGGGAGGATATAGAGAGCGAAGCGGATATAGCGGAGGAAATAATAAGGATTTACGGCTATGAGCATATAAAGGCTACTCCCCTAAGAGGAGATATAGTGTTGGGCAGGCGTCCGGAGAATATGCTGCGGGACGAGCGCATAAAGGGCAGGCTGATTGCGGACGGATACCGGGAAATTGTTACTTATTCCTTTGTTTCTCCCAGGGTTTATGATATGCTCAGGCTGCCGGCTGAGGATTTTAGAAGGAACGCTGTGCCTCTTATAAATTCTTTGGGCGAAGATTACAGCCTTATGCGCACTCAGCTCTATCACAGCATGCTTACGGTAATTTCAACCAATTATAACCGCAGCGTTGAGCAGGCCCGGCTGTTTGAAATATCCATGCTGCATTTTCCCAAGGAAACTCCGATAGTAAATCAGCCGGAGGAAAAGGCGCATATAGCTTTAGGAGCTTATGGCGACGTGGATTTCTTTGGGCTTAAGAGCGCGGTGGAGGGCGTTATGGAAACGTTAAATGTAAGCGCTGATTACAGGCCTTCCAATCAACCGTTTATGCATCCTGGACGTCAGGCCGAAATAATAGTCCAGGGTAAGAAGGTGGGACATATAGGAGAAATACACCCGCTTGTGCTGGAGGATTATTCAATAGACCAGCCGGTTGTCTGCGCTCAGATTTGTTTGGACGATATAATAGTTTCAAATAAAACCGTTATTTACAAGCCTCTTTCCAAATATCCGGCCGTTCAAAGGGATTTGGCCGTAGTGGTAGAGGAAAAAGTATGCGCGGGCGACCTTATAAAGGGTATAAAGAACGCGGGAGGCGGATTTCTTAAGAGCGTCGAGCTTTTTGATATTTATCGTTCGCCGCTGCTGGGAGCAGATAAAAAGAGCATGGCCTTTTCTCTGCTGTTCCGTTCGGACGACAGGACATTAACCGTGGAAGAGGTCGCAAAAGCTTTTGATAAGATTGTGAGGGCGCTTGAATATAAATTCGGCGCTAAGCTGAGATAAAGCGGTGTTTTATTTTAAACGCGCGGGCAAGGCCTTAATTGCCCGCGCGTTTTGCTTTTGCACGCATTAACGGCGCATTATCGCCCTATTTTAAAGGGTATTTAATTGACACCTTGCTTTCTGATATGGTATATTATCTAATAAACAAAAAAGGACATACGGCAATGGAATTAAAGGATAGAATTGAAATAAAAAACGGTCGTTTGGCGGTGGCGGGCTGCGATTGCGTCGAGCTTGCAAGGGAATACGGTACTCCTTTATACGTTATGGATGAAGAACGCATAAGGGCTAACTGTAGTGCGCTAGTGGTCGCAATGAAAAAATATGCGCCCGGCGGAAGGGTCATGTATGCTTCTAAGGCCTTTATGAATAAGGCGATGTGCCTTATTGCAGCGGGCGAGGGGCTGGGGCTGGACGTAGTTTCGGGCGGCGAATTGTATACCGCTCTGGAGGCGGGCGTTCCTGGCGTAATTATTGAAATGCACGGCAATAATAAGACCTATGATGAAATAAAGATGGCTATTAATGCTCGGGTCAGCCGGATAATAATAGACGGTTTTGATGAAATAGAGCGTATAGAAAAAGCGGCTGCGGAGCTAGGCGCGAAAAGGATACCCGTGCTTATACGCATAAGGCCCGGAATAGAGGCGCATACGCATCAGGCTGTGCAGACGGCCAATTTAGACTGTAAATTCGGTTTTAATATGGCGTCGGGTGAAGCCATGAAGGCGGCGCGCCTGCTTATGGAAAGGGATACCTTTGATTTTAAAGGCATACACTGTCATATAGGCTCTCAGATATTTGAAATCCCGCCGTTTGAAGTGCTGATAGGGCATTTTATGGGCTTTGCTACGCAGCTTCGTGACGAAACTGGCTATATTATAGAGGATTTTAACTGCGGAGGCGGCTTTGGAGTCAGATATGTTTCTTCGGACGATCCTAAAAAGCCGGCGCTTTATATACAGCATATTGCTGAGGCTCTGAATAATATATGCGCCCGGCATTCCTATCCTGTTCCGCGCATTACTGTTGAACCGGGCAGGAGCATAGTGGCTGAGGCCGGATATACGCTTTATACCGTAGGAGGAGTTAAGGAAATACCGGGAGTACGAACATATGTTTCTGTGGACGGAGGTATGTTTGATAATCCGCGCTGCGCTTTATACGGTTCGGAATATACGGTAGTCAGCGCGCAGCGGCCGGATGCTCCGCATACGCGCGAGGTGACTATAGCCGGGAAATGCTGTGAATCGGGCGACCTTATAACTGAGCATGCGTTTTTGCCGCAGGATATAAAGAGCGGAGAGCTTATTGCCGTTTTAACTACGGGAGCGTATAATTATTCTATGGCCAGCAATTATAACCGCAATACCGTACCCGCTGTTGTTCTGGCGAATAACGGTCATGCCTGCGTGATTGTAAGGCGGGAATCGTATGAGGATTTGGTTTCGCGGGATATTGTGCCTGAGCAACTGGCTAAATAATCGGAGGTCATAATGCTTTTTAATTTAATTAGAGGAAATTTTTCTCTGGAGACGCTGCTTTCCCTGCTTATATGTCTGCCTTTTTTGATGCTCTCCCTTTCGGTGCATGAGTATGCGCATGCCTTTGCCGCGCATAAGCAGGGAGATGATTATGCGCGGGTAATGGGCAGAATGACCATTAATCCTTTAAAGCATCTGGACCCGCTGGGGTTTTTAATGCTTGTGCTGGTAGGCTTTGGCTGGGCTAAGCCCGTTCCTATAGTGCCGTCTAATTTTAAAAACGGCCGCAAAAGTATGATTATAGTGTCCATTGCAGGGGTTTTGGCTAATATTTTAATGGCGTTTATCGCTATAAATCTGCTTTATTTTTTAAATTATACCTGCGGTCTATATTTCTTCGGCGGGCCGTCTGTTTGGGAATTTGTTTTTACGACTGTGTTTAATTATTTTATAACGGTCAATATTGCGCTGTGCGTATTTAACCTTATACCCTTGCCGCCGCTGGACGGATATAAAGTAATTAGGGAAATTTTTTATGGCTTCAGAACCAGAAATATATTTGATTTTCTTGACCGATACGGAAACATGCTGTTGATAGTGCTGATACTTTTTGGGGGTACCTCGGGAATAATTTCTCAGATAAGCTACTTTATTTTATCAGCGATGGACGGGTTATGCCGTTTAATATATTGATTTATGGAGTTTAAGCTTAAGCAGTTTGAAGGGCCGTTGGATTTGCTGCTGCATCTTATAAATAAATCCAAAATTGCGGTGGAAGATATTTTTGTCTCGGATATAACCGAACAGTATCTGGAATATATGGATGCGCTTTCCGAACCCGATATGGATTCGGCAAGCGAATTTTTGGCTATGGCCGCGCTGCTTTTGGAGATAAAATCTCGTTCCCTGCTGCCTAAGCCGCCTGCGCCGGTTGGGGATGAGGAAGATCCGCAGCAGCTTCTCATCAGACGGCTTAAGGAGTATAAGCAGATTAAGGAAAACAGCGAAAAGCTGCGCGAAAATGAGCGTATATTGGAGGGGCGTTACTATAAATTGCCCCAGGAATTTAATTTTGACAAGCGTTTTGAGCTTTCTGAGGCGTCGCTGGAAGCGCTTATGCAAGCTTTCAGAGACGTGCTTTCCAGGGTGGAGCAAAAGCGCGCTCCAGCAGCGGTGAGGGAAATAAGGCGGGATATATTTTCAGTACGCGAAAAAATAACTTATTTAAAACGCCGCTTGACTGATAAAAAGCAGTTGAATTTCTATTCTCTGTTTGAAGCGGATTGCTCGCGCGAGGAGATAATAGCCACTTTTTTGGCGCTTTTGGAGCTTTGCAAGCAGCGGTTTTTATTAATTAAACAGTCTGGACTGTTTTCTGATATTGCTATAACGCTTGCTGAAAACGGCCGTGAGGAGGAAAAAGATTGAATCAGGAGGAAATATCGGGAGCTTTGGAAGCAGCCCTGTTTGCAGTAGGCGAGCCTCTGGATGTCAATAGAATATGCTCTGCGTTTAGGATTACTCAAATAGAGCTGGCTATGGCTGTGGATTCGCTCCAAGGCAAGTACGGCGAGAGCAGCGGGATAAAGGTGCTTTATTTTGGCAACAGCGTTCAGATGTGTACTAATGAGAAGTATAAGGCGCAGCTGGAGGATTTATTAAATCCCGTACAGAAAAAATCCCTTTCCCAGGCAAGTTTAGAGGTATTATCCATCATAGCCTATAAGCAGCCAATAACTCGCGCGGAGATTGAGGAAATTCGCGGAGTTAAATGCGATTATTCAGTTATGTGGCTGCTTCAGAAGGGGCTAATTCAGGAGATGGGCCGCAAGGAAGCTCTAGGGAGGCCTATGCTTTTTGGCACTACCGATTTATTTCTGCGTCATTTCGGGCTTTCCTCCTTAAATGAGCTGCCCAGGAATATGGAAGAGTTAAACGTACTGGAGCCGGAGCGGGAGGAAGAAGAGATATAGGCTTGTTTTAGGTTAAGGCTATGCTTTGCTCAAGATAATTTCAATATTGTTTAAATAATGAATTGGAGGAAAAATATGAAGGTACAAATTCTAGGCACGGCTGCGGCGGAGGGGTTTCCGGCGCTGTTTTGCAATTGCGAGGCATGTTTAAGGGCGTTTGAAAAGGGCGGCCGAAATTTGCGCACGCGCTCAGGCGTTATAGTTGACGGTCATGTTATGATTGATTATTCGTGCGATACTCTGATGCATATGTATCAGCATCACCTGGACCTATCTAAAATTGATACTCTTCTTTTATCTCACGCGCATGAGGACCACTTTTATGTGGATGATTTCTTTTGCCGCACATATGGCTATACAGGTACTTACGATAGTATGGCTCATTTGGTTGTTGTCGGCAATGAAGCCTGCAAAGAAAAGCTTAGCGGCGTCGAGCATTATGTGCAGAAGGGAAAAATGAATTTTGAGGTTCTGCATGCGGGAGACGTTAAATTATATAACGGGATGAAGGTAACGGCTTGCCCGGCGCGGCATGATCCCGGCCAGGAATGCCTTGTATTTATTCTTGAAAAAGACGGAAAGACTTTTTTCTATGGACATGATTCGGGCTATTATTTAGAGGAAACCTGGGAGATGCTCAGAGGCAGGCATTTGGATATTGCGTTGTTGGAGTGTACCTGCGGAGCGCGGGAGGCCGGCATTACCGCCGGACATCAGGGCTTTCCTGATAATATCAAGGTGCGCGAGCGCATGCTGCGGGAAAATATCGCCGATGAGAACACGATATTCTGCCTGAGCCATTTTTCGCATAATGGAGGCATGGACTACGATCAGGCTGTAGCTGAGACTGTGCCTAAAGGGTTTATAGTGGCCTATGACGGTATGACGCTGGAAATATAGAATTAGTTTTTCTTATATTTTAAATTAATTGCGTTGGCGAACAGGGGCAATACTATATAGTTTGTTTTTTAAGTTATCCTGAATGAGCGTACTTCCAGTACGCTTTTTTCGTATATCTTGAAAATGAAAAAATTCTCTCTGTTTGAGGTCCTGGAGTCAGAATGCATAAAATTTATATTAAATTTTCGTAGATTTTTTATTATTTTAAGATTATAATTATATACATAAATAATCCACCGCTACGAATGCGATTAAAACTGGGGGCTATATGTTTCATTTGCTTTTGGCAATTATTTATCTTGCGTTTATTAGTTTGGGGCTGCCTGATTCTTTGCTGGGAGCAGCGTGGCCTGTAATGTATCCGCAGTTTAATGTGCCTGTATCATATGCTGGAATAATATCAATGATTATAGCTTTGGGTACAATTGTATCCAGTCTTTTAAGCGATAGGCTGACACGCCGGCTGGGCGCTGGCAGGGTAACGGTTATCAGCGCCGGTATGACCGCTTTAGCCTTGATAGGCTTTTCTATTACCAGGTCATTTTGGCTTCTCTGCCTTTGGGCGGTACCGTATGGATTAGGCGCGGGCAGCGTAGATGCCGCGCTTAACAATTATGTGGCGCTGCATTATAAAAGCAGACATATGAGCTGGCTGCATTGTATGTGGGGAATAGGCGCTACTATTGGGCCGTATATTATGGGTCATGCGCTTACAGGAGGCCGCGGCTGGGATGCGGGATACCGCTATATAGGCTTCATACAGCTTGCGCTAACTGCAATTCTGCTTTTCAGCCTTCCGCTTTGGAAGAAAAATGCTGGAAAAGCAGCCGTGAATAAATCGGATAAAGTCAAGACGCTTACTTTGCGCGAGATTGTCCGTATTCCTGGCGTTAAGGAGGTTATGGTCTGTTTTTTCTGCTATTGCGCTCTTGAACAGACTACAAGCCTATGGGCCAGCAGCTATTTAACCCTCTATAGAGGAGTGCCGGCTGAAACGGCGGCAGGCTTTGTCGGGATTTTTTTCATAGGAATAACCCTTGGACGGGCAATATGCGGATTTGTTACTATGAAACTTAACGATACGCAGCTTATTAGAGCGGGACAGGTATTAATTGCCGCAGGCATAGCCGCTATGCTTCTGCCGGGAGTTCATATTGCGGCAGCAGCAGGGCTGTCCCTTATCGGCTTGGGCTGCGCGCCTATATATCCGTGTATTATACATTCAACTCCCGCGCATTTCGGGGCGGATAACTCCCAGGCGGTTATAGGCGTTCAGATGGCAAGCGCCTATGTTGGGTCATGCATTATGCCCTTTATATTTGGCCTTATCGCTAATAATATTGCGGTGTCCCTGCTGCCCGTTTATTTGCTGTTGATTCTAGGTTTAATGATAGTTATGCATGAGCTTTTAAGTAAAAAAGCTCCTATACCCAAAGAAATGGGGAATAAAAATGAATAAGTATAATTTAACAAATACGCCGGACGCTTGAATTTATTTTTTAATATGCGGTTGTTAAACAAGTTTAAAAACTGTATTTTGGAGCACAATTTAAGCAGAGGTGAACGGGCTTGTTTTATATTATGTTGGTTTTAAGCCTGCTGCTTATTTTAAAAATATTTGCGTGGAAGCTGCGCCTGCGCCTGCTTATAAATAATACCGACTGCATTATAGAAGGGGATATAATGCTTTTTGGTTTGCCTGTTTTTAAGCGAGCGGTGCATTTCATTTTTTTTGAGCATAAGTTGAGCTTATATATTTTCGGGAAACGGATAAATAAAAAGAAGCATAAAAAGAAAAAAACTACTAAAGTTAAGGCGGGAGATATACTGTCGGGATTTGCAATAGATAAATTAACTATTTCGATTAAGGCAGGCGCAGGCAGAGCGGATAAAACGGCTATTTTATCGGGCGCTCTTTATTCAGCGCTGTCTTTTGCCGTTTCAAAAATAAAAAATAATTCCTGGGCAGCTGTAACGCCTGAATTTAATAATAGTATTTTTTGTTTAGAGGGAGAATGTATAATTAAGGTTAAAGTGTTACATATTATTTGTAAGTTATTTTTTAAGTGAGGAGAGGCGTATGGAAAAACATCCTATAGAAAACATAATGTCGTCCACTCTAGAAAACCTTCAGAGCATGATTGACGTAAATACAGTAGTAGGTTCGCCTATTTTTTCCGATTCCGGAGCGGTTATAATACCGGTCTCGCAAGTAGGCTTTGGCTTTGTCGCAGGAGGCGGAGAATATGGAGAGGTAGAAAAAACAGCCGGAGTCAGCGAGCAGGATGGGGCCCGCTTTCCCTTTGCCGGAGGCGCTGGCGCGGGTATCTCTGTCAAGCCGACCGGATTTCTTGTCCTATTGGATAATATGATAAAATTTCTTCCTATACAGCAGAATGAAGCTATAGATAAATTGCTGGATGCGTTTCCCGGCCTTATACGCGAAATTAAAGAGGCTTTTAGTGATTGCGGAGAGAAACAGGAAAACTATACGTATGTTTTGCATAAGGACGAAGAATAATAAGTATACGGCTAAAGACTGACCGGGAGCGTCTTCGCCCCGGTTATTTTATTTTAAATTCCGTTGTAATAATGGCCTGGCCTGAAGGCGACGCGCCGTTTAAGGTAAATGTGCCTAAAAGCATGACGGGAAGCTATTCTATTTCGGAATAAATGCGAAAAATACAGAAAGAAGGGATAATTTGAAAGGTTTGAAACTATTTGCGGCGTTAGCGCTTTCGGGCGTACTGCTGCTTGCTAATATAAATATTACTCAGGAAAGCTGGGCTTCGGGCTCGGCGTATATAGTTATTAATGCTGAGGACAATAAGGTGCTTATGGAATCCAATGCGCAGGCGCGTTTGCCTATGGCCAGTACTACAAAGGTTATGACTGCGCTTGTTGTTTTGGAAAATGCGCCTGTTGATTTATTAGTTACCGTTCCAGAGGATGCCGTGCGGGTGGAAGGCTCGTCTATGTATCTTAAGGAGGGTGAGGAATTAACCGTCCTGGAATTGCTATACGGCTTGATGCTTTCATCTGGAAACGACGCTGCGTTGGCTCTGGCTTATGCCGTGGGCGGCACGCCTGAAGGCTTCGCTGAGCTTATGAATGAAAAGGCGCAGGTGCTGGGCCTGAAAAATACTAATTTTGTTAATCCTCATGGCCTGCATAACAGCGAGCACTACACATCCGCCTACGACCTGGCTATAATTTGCTCGGAGGCCATGAAAAATGAGACTTTTAGAGAAATAGTGGCGACAAAGGATAAGAAATTTGAAAATCCTGATACGGGCGAAACTAGATATCTGCATAATAAAAATAAACTTCTGGCTAATTATAAGGGAGCTAACGGAATAAAAATCGGCTTCACGAAGGCGGCTGGACGCTGCCTGTGCGCTTCGGCTAAGCGAGGCGAAACACAGCTTATATGCGTGGTGCTTAATGATGGGAATTGGTTTAATCATGCGGCTGAATTAATGGACGCGGGCTTTAAGGCCTTGGGAGCGCGTTAGCAAAAGAAGGCATAATATCCCATTCTTTTTCAAAGGTAGTTTTTGTATGCGGCTAGAATATTAGAATTGATTAGCGCTCCTTTGGCGCGCGTATACGCAGGGTATCGGCGTATAGGCTGAGCAGGCATATTAATTGCATATAAAATACGGAGGAAAAAGCAATGGGTAAGGTTATTGTAGTAACGTCTGGGAAGGGCGGTGTGGGCAAAACCACCGCTACCGCGAATATTGGAAGCGCGCTGGCTGTTCAGGGGCACAGCGTGCTTTTATTGGATGCGGATATAGGACTTAGAAATCTTGATTTATTACTGGGCCTGGAAAATAGGATAGTTTTTGATATTGTGGACGTATTGGAGGGCAGATGCAGAGTAAAGCAGGCCGTGGTTAAAGATAAGCGGAATGAGAAGCTTTGCATGCTGCCTGCGTCGCAAACCAGAGAAAAAAACGCAATAAGCGAGGAGCAAATGAAGGAATTGCTTCTGGAATTAAAAGCGGCGTATGATTATGTTATGATAGATTGCCCCGCTGGAATAGAGCAGGGCTTTAAGAATGCCGTTGCGGGCGCGGACGAGGCTGTAGTTGTTTGCACGCCCGAGGTTGCTTCTATTCGGGATGCGGATAAGGTAATAGGCTTGCTTGGCGTCTCGGATGTATCCAAAACTTCGCTGGTGGTAAACAGGTTTAAGCTGGATATGGTAAAGAGGGGAGACATGCTTGGAGTTGAGGATATAGAGGACATACTGGGAATAAAGGCTATTGGCATAATACCTGAGGACGAGCTGGTAGTACGAGCGGCCAATTTGGGAGAACCTGTGGTTAATATATTTAAGAGCGGCGCCGGCATTGCTTACTGCGAAATTGCCAGACGTCTGGCAGGCGAAATGCTGCCAGTCAATTATAAGCTGCATAAGAGCGGCATAGGCGCGTTTTTTATGAGGCTTCTGGGAATAGAAGCTAAAGCGGGTTAAGGAGGCTTGGTACATATGAATTTCATAAAAAAGCTGTTTAAAAGAAAGAATAAATCTGGATGCATTGCAAAGGAGAGGCTTAAAAACGTGCTTATGGCTGACCGCGCTGAAATAGCCGGCGGCGTTCTTGAAAGCATAAAGCTGGAGGTATTGAAAATACTGCGTAACTTTAAAGAACTGGACGCTTCAAACGCAGCTTTTGACGTGCAGCGTTATAATAAGCAGGGCAACGGAATATTCAGTATTATGGTGCCCATCAGCGCAAATTTGGAGGAGGCTGCCGTTTAGGCGAAATGCATTTTTGGCTCTTGTGCATTTGTTAGCATGGAAGAGCTTATTAAGCATGCTTGCCGGAGGTAAAATTTAATATAATATTTCCATTGCCATATTGACATGCGCTTTCCTGTTTGTTAAAATAAAATAAATTTTAAAATAGGGAGGGTGCAAAATGAGCAGCGAGACAGACGGGCGTTTAAGAAGCCATATGCTATCAGAAGAGGATATAGCTATGTTTCATGACGGGACACATTCCGAGCTTGCGGATATGCTTGGGGCGCGTCCCGTTTTTAACAGTACCGGGCAGCTAGATGGTTTTTATTTTGCGGTCTGGGCGCCTAACGCGCAGGAAATAAGCGTAGTTGGGGAATGGAACGATTGGCAGTATGGCGAAGATATAATGACGCTTATTCCTCAAAGCGGCGGAATATGGGAAATTTATATCGAGAATTTAGATGCGGGTAAATTATACAAATATGCGATTAAGCTTGCCGACGGCCAAATTATTTATAAGGCCGACCCATTCGCGCATTTTTCTGAAATGCGTCCAGGCACGGCCTCGCGCACCTGGTGCGATTCTTATAAATGGCATGATTCGGTTTACAGAATAAAGCGCAGCCGCAGTACATATCATAATTCGCCGGTTATTATTTATGAAGCGCATTTAGGCTCCTGGATACGCCGCCGGGACGGCAGCTTTTATAATTACCGCGAGCTGGCTGACAGATTAGGCGCCTATTTATCTGAGAACGGCTACACACATCTGGAAATTATGCCTATATGCGAGCATCCCTACGACGCTTCGTGGGGCTATCAAGCGACGGGGTATTTTGCGCCTACTTCTCGTTACGGAACTCCGGAGGATTTTAAATATTTCATAGACGTGATGCATTCAAAGGGAATAGGAGTTATTATGGATTGGACGCCCCTTTGCTTTCCTAAGGACAGGCAGGGACTGCGGCTTTTTGACGGAACTCCTCTTTATGAATATCCGGTTATGGATAAAACTGAGCGGAAACAGCAGGGAATGCTGCAATTTGACTTAAGCAAAAATGAGGTGCGTTCCTTTTTAATAAGCTGCGCTGTATTCTGGATGGATGAATATCATTTGGACGGGCTGCGGGCAGATGGAATTTCATGTATGTTTTTGCAGGATAACAGCTGTTCTGAAAGTAAGAGCAATCCTGATACTCAGCAATCCGGATTTACTCAGGAGGGAGTGGAATTTTTCAGGGCGCTGAATACAGAAATTTTTAAAAGGTGGCCTGGAGCTATTATGGCCGCTGAGGATTCTTCTGTTTGCGACGGCGGATTAGGCTTTAATTTTAAATGGAATATGAGCTGGATGAACGATACCCTAAGATATATGGAGGCCGCCCCGCTTTCTCACGGCGATTGCCGTGAATTATTGCATTTTGCAGAGCAGGACGCTTTAAAAGAGAATATTATTCTGCCTGTTTCACACGAAAAGTGTATTAATGGGCAAAAAGCTCTGCTGGATAAGATGTATGGAGATTATTATCAGAAATTTGCCGCTTTACGAACTTATTTAGCATACATGTATGCGTATCCGGGCAAAAAGCTGCTTTTTATGGGCAGCGAATTTGGACAGATTTCTGAATGGAAATACTATGAAGCGCTTGAATGGTTTATGCTTCAATATGAAGCCAACAGAGAGCTTTATATGTTTACAAAGACGCTGAATTTATTTTACAAGGAAAATGAAGCGTTGTGGGGAAGCGGTTTTTCCTGCGGAGATATCAAGCAGGTAAATCCTGACGACGGCGCTTTAAGCGCATGCACTTTCATGCGCGGCGGCGTTGACGGCAAGAGCCTGATGATAGCTGTAATGAATTTTGATTCTGTGCAGGCGGATTGTTTGGTTAGCGTTCCTTTTAACGGTGAATATGAGGCGGCGTTCAATACGGATGAAAAGCGCTGGGGAGGTTCAGGGCTTTTGGACGAAGGCAGAATATTTACTGCTGAGGAGGAGCCGCAGAACGGTCAGAAATACAGACTGCATATTCCCATGCCCCCCATGTCGGCAATCATTTTAAGGCCGTTGACTGATATTAACAAAGCTTAGGCAAAAAATGAGTTTTTAAATTTAAGCGGGCAGATGCATATTGCACATGCCCGCTTTATTTTGATTTGTTGGCCGCTATATGGTTCATTTTTGGCGTCAGCTGCCGAAAAACAAGCTGAAAGCGCCTATACCGGCCGCAATAAGCAGTAAAATACCGGCGATTTTTAAAACCGGCCTTAGCGGCTTCATAAGCAGCTGGCCGAAAAAATATATAAGTACTATTGAGGAAAAAAGCATGCCGATAACCGTCCAATCCAATTCCAGCCCCATTTTATTATACCCTTTCATTAACTTCCAATTTAATATAAGCCCTGTTCTATCATAGCAAGCGCCTTTGGATCAATATCCAGGTTTTCCCGCGCGTATTTTACCATATAATTAAACTGCTTTTTTCTGGCTTCCATATTATATATTGCAAATTCGACCATATCTGGATCTATCGCCTGCTCGAACATATTTTTAGCGCTTTGCCATTGCTGCCAAACCTCCCACAGGTTTTCCATATATTCAGCCGCCTCGGGGGACATGGCTTTAGTCTCTTTTTTCCTCTTCACGTTTTTGCTCCCTTATCAAAAAAATTCCAGCGGCAATTATGCATATGGGCGCGATGTCCATAAGGCATGCCTATAGCGCCGCTGCTAAATAATATGCTGGGACAGACGGTTTAATAACTGGGTGTTTACAAATAGCTTTACCTGTGCTATAATACGTTCTGTAATAAAGTTGTAATAATTGGGCAGGTGACTCTTTTGAAAAAGACACTTATATCATTAGTGCTTTTGATAACAATTTTGGCTTCGGTTATGATTTTTCCAGCTGCGGCGGATACGGCTACCGCTATAATTGATACCGGCCTTACTCCGGGAGCGGAATCTGAAGCTAAGTCGGCATACAGTAATTTAACTCTCGGGGACAGCGGCAGCGAAGTGCTTAATCTTCAAGCGCGCCTTAAGGATTTGGGTTATTACAGCTATAAGGTAACCGGGTATTATGGTGAGCTGACTGAGTATGCGGTTAAGCTGTTTCAGAAATACAACGGAATTTCGGCGACAGGCACCGCGGGTCCCCAGACTAATTCGGTTTTATATGAAAATTCTGCGATAAGAATGCCTATGGAGGCTATAGACGTCAATGCTGATAAGGTCGGCTCTACGCCTACTCCGACGCCTACGCCCACTCCTAAGCCTACTCCCAAGCCCACTCCTAAGCCTACGTCTAATCAGGGGAAGGGTAAAACCGGGCAGTATCTGGATTGGTTTAAGACGGTAAAGTATAAGTTTACAGTAGGTATGGTAGTAACGGTATGCGATTTTTATACCGGCACCACTTTTAAAGTAAAGAGAACGGGCGGCTACAACCATGCTGACGTTGAGCCTATAACCGCGTCGGATACGGCTAAATGGCGTTCCCTTTACGGCAATAAGGATTCCTGGGACCGCCGACCTGTTACCGTTAACGTAAACGGTACTATTATCGCCGCTTCTATCAACGGATACGGTCATAGCTTTGATAAGGTTTCAGGCAATAATCTTACGGGGCATTTCTGCATACATTTTCTTAACAGCCGCACGCACGGTACAAATTCAGTATGCAAATTGCATCAGGGCTGCGTTAAGATTGCCGCGGGCAAGGCTTGATGGAATATTTGAATTTATAAAATGCTGAACGGTCGTTTTTAAAATACGGCCGTTCTATTTTTATGTGCTTAGAAATATTTATTAAAAGGGGGAGGAATGGATATCAGAAAACATAAGGCGATTATTATTGCAATAGCCGTTATATTAATATTAGCTGTCGTCGCCTTTGTTATATTTAGAAGGCCTAACGCGCGGCTTATCAATTCGGACGGGCGGACGGTTGTCCAGCGCTTTAATGTGCCGGAGGGATTTGAGCGGGTATTGGCTCCTGAAGGAAGCTTCGGGCGGTTTTTGCAGGAGCTGCCGCTTTTGCCTGACGGCGCTTTAGTGCATTATTATGATGGAAGCGTTAAATTGAATTCAAAGCATGAAGCGGTTTTGGATTACGATTTGCCTGGTATAGACTTAGAGCAGTGCGCTGATGTAGTTATGCATTTATACGCTGAATATTTATATAGTCAGGGCCGGTATGACGAAATAGGCTTTCACTTTGTAAACGGATTCTATTGCGATTTTGCAACCTGGGCGCAGGGGAAAAGGCCAAATGTCAACGGTGAAGAGGTTACCTGGCTGCAAAGCGCTCAGCCGGACTGTTCCCGTGAAAGCTTTGAAAATTATTTGAGAATTGTTTACGCTTATTCAAGCACTCTTTCCCTGGAAAAGGAGCTTATTCCGGTTGCACCTGAGGAATTAGCCGTTGGAGATGTTTTTATCAAGGGCGGAAGCCCCGGTCATGTAGTAATAGTTGTGGATATGGCCGTCAATAAGAGTACGGGCGAAAAGCGCTTTATGCTGCTTCAGGGGAATATGCCTTCCCAGCAGGCTCATATTATTAAAAATATATTTGAAGCGGAGCTTAGTCCCTGGTTTTCGGATAGCTTTCCGCAGGGAAAGCTGGTGCTGGCTACATGGGAATGCTCGCTGGACAATATTAAGCGGTTTAGCTGAGACAGTTAAATTTAGATATACTCTGTGTAAAATGCGGATATAAGAAAGACAGGTTTTCTGAAATTTCAGAAAACCTGTCTTTTGCGCTGTTATTCAGAAGCTTTTTGAGAGTCTTCGCTGTCCAGCTTTTTAATTATAATCTTATCTCCATCGGCATCAAGCAGCACCTTATCCGAAAGCTTTATGGTTCCGGCTAAAAGCTCTTCGCTCAGTCTGTCTTCAACTGCTCTTTGAATTTCCCGGCGAAGCGGACGCGCGCCGTATACGGGGTCAAAGCCCTTTTTAGCGAGCAGGTCACGAGCCGCGTCTGTAACCGTCAGATATACTTCGCGCTCTTCCAGCCTTTTTATAACCTGGTTAAGCATAAGAGAGGCGATAGCCTTAATATCTTCTTCTCTGAGCGGATGGAAGACAATTATTTCATCTATACGGTTTAAAAATTCGGGGCGGAAAGTTTTTTTGAGTTCGGAGGTCATAATATCCTTAATCTCTTCATATTCTTTTTCCCGCTGCGGGTTGCCGCTGCTGAAGCCCAGAGCTTTTCTATCCCGAATATTCTGCGCGCCTACGTTGCTGGTCATAATTATAACGGTATTTTTAAAATCCACCGTTCTGCCCTTGCCGTCGGTAAGCCGTCCGTCTTCAAGAATTTGCAGCAATACGTTAAAGACGTCGGGATGCGCTTTTTCTATTTCGTCCAGCAGTACTACCGAATAGGGCTTGCGCCTTATTTTCTCTGTAAGCTGTCCGCCTTCGTCATAGCCCACATATCCCGGAGGGGCGCCTATAAGTCTGGCCGTGGTATGCTTTTCCATATATTCGCTCATATCTATACGAACCATTGCATTGCTATCGCCGAAAAGCGCTTCGGCAAGCGCCTTGCAAAGTTCAGTTTTTCCTACGCCGGTGGGACCAAGGAAAATAAAGGAGCCTATAGGCCTTTTCGGGTCTTTTAAACCGGCATACGCTCTGCGGACGGCTCTGGATACCGCCGCTACCGCTTCGTCCTGACCTATCACTCGCTGATGCAGCACTTCTTCCAGCTTGAGCAGCCGTTCGGCTTCGTCCTGGGTAAGCCGTTTAACTGGAATACCTGTCCAGGAGGAAACTATTTCGGCTATATGTTCCGCTGTAACTACCGGTTTATCGGTTTGAGTTTTATCTGCCCATTCCTTGCGCCGTTTTTCCATATCCTCCTTAACAGATTTTTCTTGGTCTCTTATAGAAGCGGCGCGTTCATAATTCTGCTGGGATATGGCCTCCTCCTTTTCAGCCGAAAGCGCTTTAAGTTTATCCTCTAAATCCTTCATATCCTGCGGCACAGTCATGGAATTAATTCTAACCCTGCTGGCCGCTTCGTCTATAAGGTCTATAGCCTTATCGGGTAGAAAACGGTCGCTAATATAACGGTCTGAAAGATTTACCGCCTCTTTTATGGCGTCGTCAGAAATTGTTACCTTATGATGCGCCTCATATTTATCTCTCAGGCCCATAAGTATCTGCACCGCTTCCTCTGGCGAGGGGGGATTGACGGTCACAGGCTGGAACCGGCGCTCCAATGCCGCGTCTTTTTCAATATATTTGCGATATTCGTTCAAGGTAGTTGCGCCTATGGTCTGCATTTCGCCTCTGGCCAGCATGGGCTTGATTATATTAGCCGCGTCTATTGCGCCTTCGGCTGCGCCGGCGCCTACCAGCGTATGCACTTCATCTATGAATAATATTACGTTACCCGCTTTTTTAAGCTCGTTGATAGCGCCCTTAAGCCGTTCCTCAAATTCGCCGCGGTATTTTGCGCCTGCCAGCATGCCTGTAAGGTCAAGCGCAATAAGTCGTTTGTTCTTTAAGTTTTCAGGTACGCTGCCTTGTACAATCTTCTGAGCAAGCCCTTCAACAACGGCAGATTTGCCTACGCCTGGTTCTCCAAGCAGGATAGGGTTATTCTTTGTGCGGCGGGACAGTATCTGTATAATCCTTTCTATTTCAGTATCTCTGCCTATTACCGGGTCTAATTCATTATTTTTAGCCGCTGCAGTCAAATCACGTCCGTATTGGTCGAGTATGGGAGTTTTGTCGCCCTTTGAAGCGCTGGATGGGTTAGAAGCTCCTGCAGAGGACGAGCGCTGATTAAAGATTTTTTCCAGCATAGGCCGGGGGTCGGGGAGAAGCTGGGCAAGTATACGCGCGGCTACGCCGTCCCTTTCGTTGAGCAAAGCCAGCAGCATATGCTCGGTGCCGGTGTAATTTTGTCCCATTTGCCGAGCCTGCTGCATACTCATTTCTAATATACGTTTACTGCGCGGAGTGAAATCAAAGTTTGCATTTATATTAAAATCCCCGCTGCCCACAAGATTTTTGGCCAGCTCGGCTATTTTTTCGGGAGTAACCCCGTATTCCCTAAGCGCTTCGCCAGCCGCGCTGCTGCCTGAAGCAATTCCGTAAAGGATGTGCTCCGTACCTACATAATTAAAGCCGTTTTCCTGCGCAAATTCCTGAGCGGTATTGAGCGCGTTCTGCGCGTTGTCGGTAAAACCTCCGTACATCATAATTAAAAACTCCTTCTTCCCGATGATTTTTTTAGATTGCTGTCGGGAGGCAGCGTTATTTTATCTGTGCCTGGCTGATTCGTTCCGAAACCATCCGGGCCCTTATTTCATCCCGCTGAACTTGGGTTAGTTCCTTGCCTTCCCTGCGGGATATTACCGCGGGCTGTGCCTCTACTATCAGGCTGTCTAAATCCGCTTCGCTGCCTGCTGTTATTAGGCCCATTCCTATTCCCAGCTTTATATCTGAAAAGAGGTTCATAAATTCATCTCTGGATAAAAGCCGTGCGTTGGTGAGAATCCCGTAAGCTCTGCATACTCTGTCGGCTATATAGCTGTTGCCTTTAAGAGCCTCGCGTATTTCAGTTTCGGTTTTTATTAGCTGTTCACAGGTATTTTTTACTAAACGCACTATCTCGCCGCGCGTATTGCCGAGAGTTATACGGTTGGATATTTGATATATGTCTCCTTTTGCTTCGGAGCCTTCACCAAACATGCCTCGTATCGTTATACCTAATTTAGACATATTATCCATTACTGTCTGCATGCGTTTAGTCAGCGCTATAGCGGGCAAATGCACCATAGCCGAAGCGCGCATTCCGGTGCCAAGATTAGTAGGACAGCAGGTCAGATATCCCCAATTAGCGTCTCGAGCGAATTCCAAGCCCATTTCTTGAAGCTCCTTATCCGCCTGAACGGCCTGTTCCAAGCTATCTTCCAGGGAAAAACCATCTGAAATAGCCTGTATTCTTATATGGTCCTCCTCGTTTATCATAATTGATACTCTGGAGTTTTTCTTAAGGCATACAGCTCCGCTTTGAATATTTGCAGCCAGCTCGCGGCTTATCTGATGACTTTCAAAGAGCATTTGCCGCTCCAATTCCAATATGCTGTCCATAGTCATAATGGAGTATTCGCCGCTTTGAGCAATTCGGCTTATAATGGCCTGTTCCAATTCCTTCTGCATGGCCAGGGAGGAATTATTAACAAAAGGCTTGCCTTTAATATTCCGCGCTAATCTTACGCGGGTTGACAGCACGATATCGTTCATTTATTTGTTCCTCTCTTTCGGTTGGCGTTATAATTTATATTATATTAACGCATATATTATTTTTTACTATCCTCTTCCGCCTTTATTTGGTCGCGCAGCTGAGCGGCGCGCTCATATTCCTCTGCGGCTACCGCTTTATTTAATTCCTCTTTCAGCGTCTTAAGCTTATCCTCCGGAGAAACCTTAGCCGCCTCCGCGGGTGTTTCAGGCTTATCTATTACGCTGCCCTGAATGCGTCTTATTACAGGCCTTAATTCTGCTTTAAAGCTGTCGTAGCATTGATCGCAGCCCAAGAGTCCATTACTTCTGAATTGCGAAAAATGATAGCCGCATGCGGGACATACCTTATCCATCATACTCTCGGGAGAGGCTAATCCAAAGCCGCCGGCAAAAAGGCTGCTGAGCATGCTTCCAAAATTGCCCAAGGTGTTAAATCCCATTTGCGAAGCGCACTTGGAGCAGAGATGCTTAGTGCTTTTTACTCCGTTTATAACAGTATTGACTACTACTGAAGCTTCATTTTGATTGCAATTTTGACATAACATAAATCATTCCTCCTGTTCTTTCTTAAGAATGGCTATTAGTTCCTGCTTTAAAATATCCGCCCGCAGTATATTTTTTATATTCAGCGGTACCGCGAGCGCGTCGTCCGAAATAGAAGCGAGCATTATCCTACCTTCATCTTTGCTTATAATATTGTGAGCGAATAATTGATGAATTAGGTCGTCGGCTTCTCTGTGGCTTATATTATTTCTCAGGCCCCCTTTAACTAGCTGGTAAAGGAAATTGTTTTTATCGGTATTCACCTTTACCACTCTAATATAACCGCCGCCGCCTCGCCGGGATTCTATGGCGTATCCTCTGTCTAGATTAAAGCGGGTGGCCAGCACATAGTTTATCTGAGAGGGAGCGCATGAAAAATAATGAGCTAATTCATTCCGCTGAAGCTCTATTGTATCCTCCTCCTCCAGCAAAGAGAGTATAAACTTCTCTATGCTGTCGCTTATAGCCGACACTTGCAATCACCTCCAAAAGATTGTCTTTGACTTTCTTTGACTTTAGTATATGCATTTTAAAATAAAAGTCAAGTATTTAGTTTGTATTTTTTGTAAATAAATTATGAATTTCAGGCTTTAATATTTTTAATTTTACAAGTGACTATTTTAATGAAATATGATACTATATATAGAACGGTAATTTGCTTTAGACAAAATATATTGACAGGTGATTATATGCAGTCCATGGGCGAAAGCTCAAAATTAGGTAAAATAATATATGATTACTGCGGCGGGGAGCTTTGCCAAAAGCTGGAACTCAGAGGAGTTGAGGTGGATAGGGAGAGCCGTTGTATAAATGCGTATTTCATTTCAGAGGGTGCTCTTGAAAGCCGGGAAGAGGCTTTAATAGCAGAAGCGCTTTACCGTGCTTGCGGAGCAGAGGTGCGCGTGCATATAACAGACGGTAGCTTTGAGCCTGAGCGCGCTAGGCTTAGATTAATGGAGACGCTTTTTAAGGAAAGGCCGTTTTATGCCCGTTTATTGGAGAACGCCCGCTGGAATTTTCAAGGCGAGCGTCTGGAAATATATCTCGAGGAATCTAGAGCAGGGGCCTTAAATAAGGCGGGCATTGACCGTTACATACAGGAAAAGCTCTTAGAGTATTATAACGGCAGGTATGCCGTTGCTTTTTGCGCGCAGGAGGGGAGTGGAGACGCGCTTAATGAATATATTCAGAGACGGGACAAGCTGGAGGAGGAGTTAGCTACGCCTAAGGAGCGGCAGAACGTGCATGCCGCCGGCCAGGCGCAGGCTAATAAGGAAAAGGACAGCAGCGTTATTTTTGGGGCGGCGTTCAGCGGGCAAAAGAGCGATATTAAGAATATAGACGAATTGTCCGGCAGGGTAATACTGGAAGGGGATATTCTTTCGGTTGAACAGAAGGCTCTTAAAAATGGGGAGAAGACTCTGTTTCTTATTGACATTACAGATTATACATCTTCAATTACTGTAAAGTTGTTTGTAAAAAACGCTAAAAGAGAGGATGTTCAGTCTGGCTTGGACGGAGCTAAACGCATATGCGTGCAGGGAGACTGCGTATATGATAAATTTGCCGGCGAAATAGTGATTATGGCAAAGAGCATTATAAAGGCCGAAGTTGTAAAGGAATTTGATTCTGCGCCAGAAAAAAGAGTGGAATTGCATCTGCATACCCGCATGAGCGAAATGGACAGCGTAGTATCGCCCAGCGAATTGATAAAGCTGGCGAAGGCCTACGGGCACGACGCGATTGCCGTTACAGACCATGGGGTTGTGCAGGCCTATCCTGACTTAGAGGCCGCAATAGCTAAGCAAAAGGCGGATATAAAGCTTATTTTCGGAGTAGAGGGATATCTTTTTGACGATGGCACGCCTATGCTCGCGCTGGATGGGCATATTAAATTATCCGAGCTTACATACGTAGTATTTGATATTGAAACAACAGGCTTGGAATCTCAAAGAGACCAGATACTTGAAATAGGCGCGGTTAAAATAAGAAACGGCGAGTATATTGGTAAATTTTCCACCTTTGTAGACCCTAAATGCAATATTCCTGAAAAAATAGTTAAGCTGACCAATATTAATAACAGCATGGTTATGGGCGCGCCCAGCCAGCAGGAGGCGGTCAGGGATTTCCTTGAGTTTGCAAAGGGAACGGTTTTAGTAGCGCATAACGCTAATTTTGACACCTCTTTCATAAAATTTGCTTCTAATAAATATGGTCTGGGATATAATCATGTTGCGCTGGATACGCTGGCGCTGGCGCGCTTATTGCTGCCTGAGCTAAAATCACATAAGCTGAATAAGCTGTGCGAATATTATAAAATCAAACTGGAAGGACATCATAGGGCGGTAAACGACGCGGAGGCGACGGCTTCTTTGCTGCTGAAGCTTTTTGAACAGCTGGATAAGGAGGGCATAATAACCGTCGAGGAGCTAAATAGCCGTTCGAGCGGGAAGGGCGCTGGAACGGGGGATACATATCATATAGTAATCTATGCCAAGAATAAAACCGGTCTGTTTAATCTTTATCAGCTTATAACTATGTCTCATCTGGACTATTTTTATAAGCGGCCCAGGATGCCGCGTTCCCAGATTTCTCGCTTGAGAGAAGGGCTTATTATAGGCAGCGCATGCGAAGCCGGGGAATTATTTCGGGCAGTTTTATCCAAGGCTTCGGATGCTGAACTGGAAAAAATAGCGTCCTTTTATGATTTTCTTGAGGTACAGCCAATCGGCAACAATCAGTTTCTTGTGCGTGAAGGTATAGTCAAGGATGACGACGAGCTAAAGGCGCTTAATAAGCGGATAATAGCATTGGGTGAAAAATTGAATAAGCCTGTCGTAGCTACTGGAGACGTGCATTTTCTGCGTAAAAGAGACGCAGTTTTCAGAACCATAATTCAAAATGCAAAGGGCTATTCTGACGCGGACAACCAGGGACCTATGTATTACCGAAATACTCAGGAAATGCTGGATGAATTTGATTATCTGCCTGAGGATAAAAGAAAAGAGATAGTTATAACAAATACGAGAAAAATTGCAGACATGTGCGAAAAGATGGAATCATTCCCCCGAGACAGGCTGTATACTCCTAAAATGGAGGGCGCGGAGGAAGAAATAAGCCAGATGGTTATTAAAAAGGCGCATGAAATATACGGCGACCCTTTGCCTGAAATAGTCCAGAAAAGGCTGGATAAGGAATTGACTGCCATTATAAAGCATGGCTTTGCAGTATTGTATCTGATTGCGCATAAGGTTGTAGCCAAATCCTTGTCGGACGGCTATCTGGTTGGTTCCCGCGGTTCAGTTGGTTCTTCTTTGGCCGCTACTATGGCGGATATAACGGAGGTTAATCCATTGCCTCCGCATTATGTGTGCCCTAAGTGCAAATTCAGCGACTTTGACGTTGATATCGAGAAATATGGCTGCGGTCTGGATTTGCCCAAACGAGATTGCCCGGTTTGCGGGGAAGTGCTGTCCCGTCAGGGCTTTGACATTCCTTTCGAGGTATTCATGGGCTTTGAGGGAGATAAGGCGCCTGATATAGATTTGAATTTTTCAGGCGTATATCAGCCTGTAATACATAAATATATCGAAGAGCTTTTCGGCAGTTCTAATGTATTCCGTGCTGGAACAATAGGAGGGGTAGCCGAAAAAACAGCTATAGGCTATGTGCTTAAATACTGCGAGGAGCATAATGTGCGCTTTACCAAAGCAGAGCAGAAACGGCTGGCTCAGGGCTGCGTAGAGGTTAAGCGCACTACGGGCCAGCATCCCGGCGGTATAGTTGTGCTGCCTAAGGAATATAAGATATATGAATTTACGCCTCTTCAATATCCGGCTAATGATAAGGAAAAGGGCATTATTACCACGCATTTTGACTTTAATTCGCTGCATGATACCTTGCTTAAGCTGGATATATTGGGGCATGACGACCCAACCACAATACGCATGCTGGAACGTCTTACAGGACTGAATGCCCGCGAAATCCCATTAGACGACCCCGAAACGCTTTCCTTGTGGCTGTCTACTGACGCTTTGGGCGTTACTCCGGAGCAAATAGGAACGTCGGTAGGCACTTATGGTATACCCGAAATGGGTACTAATTTTGTGCGTAAAATGCTTATAGAAACCAAGCCTACGACCTTTGCCGACCTTCTGCGCATATCGGGCCTGAGCCATGGCACAGACGTATGGGCCAATAACGCGCAGGTGCTGGTGCAGCAGGGAACGGCAAAATTGCCCGAATTGATATGCACCCGCGAGGATATAATGAACAGGCTGCTGCAAAAGGGCGTTCCGTCCAAGATAGCCTTTAAAACTATGGAAACTGTGCGTAAGGGCAGGCAAATGACCGATGAGATGATAGAGGCGATTAAGGGAACGGATTTGCCGGACTGGTTTCTGGATTCATGCAAGAAGATAAAATATATGTTTCCTAAGGCGCACGCCGCCGCATATGTTACCATGGCCATACGTATAGCTTATTTTAAGGTGCATTATCCGATAGCGTTTTATCTCGCTTATTTTACGGTACGCGCGGATGATTTTGAAATAAATCTTATGCAGGGCGGAACAGAAAGCATTAAGGACAGAATTAAGGAATTATATGATCAGCCCAATTTAAATCCTAGGGAAAAGGGCATACTTACTATGCTGGAAATTGCGCTTGAAATGAAAATGAGAGGGATAGATTTTGCCGATGTAAATATTTATAAATCTGAGGCTACGGAATTTACCGTGGATGAGGGCAATAAGATACGACCGCCGCTGACGGCTCTGGCAGGACTTGGAGAAGCGGCCGCTCAGTCAATTGTGGAAGCAAGGGCTGACGGAGAGTTTTCTTCGCAGGAGGATCTCTTAAGCAGAACAAAAATATCCAAGAGCGTACTTGAGGTGCTGCTTAATAACGGCTGCTTAAGAGGAATGCCTCAGAGCGAACAGATAATGTTTTTTGATTTAGAGGAAGAAGCATGAAAATTCCTGAATTGCTTGCTCCGGCAGGAAGCCCGGAAGGCTTAAAAATGGCTGTGCAGTATGGTGCGGACGCCGTATACTTAGGCGCTAAGGAATTTTCCGCCCGCAGGTCGGCCGCAAATTTTGATATGCAGGAGCTTAATGAAGCGTTTGATTATTGTCATGAACGCGGCGTCAAGGCATATCTTACGCTTAATACCCTAATTAAGGACGAGGAATTTAACCATGCTTATGAATTAGGCATTCAGGCGGCACAACTGGGAGCAGATGCGCTTATAATTCAAGACGCCGGACTTATAGACGCTTTTGCCAGGAATACAAATATTCCCATACATATCAGCACTCAGGCATCGTTGTGCAGCTTGTATGATATATTGTCGTGGAAAAATGAAAACGCTAATGTAAAGAGAGTAGTTTTAGCCAGAGAAATACCAATAGAGGATATAAAATATATCAAACGAAATTCTTCTATGGAATTGGAAATCTTTATACACGGAGCGCTATGCGTCAGTTTTTCCGGCCAATGCCTTTTAAGCAGCATGGCCGGCGGACGAAGCGGCAACAGGGGGGCGTGCGCCCAGCCCTGTCGCAGAGAGTATTCTCTTTATAAAAACGGCGCTGAAATAAATAAGGGATATCTTTTAAGCGCTCGTGATTTATGCACTATTGATTACCTGTCCGGCATTGTGGAATCGGAAGCTGACAGCCTGAAAATAGAGGGCAGGCTAAAGAGGCCGGAGTATGTGGGAGCAGTCGTAGAGCAGTACAGGCTGGCGCTGGATTGCATTAAAGAAAACAAAGCGCTGGATACAGAAAAAGCAAAGAAAGAACTTTGTGAAATATTTAACAGGGGCGGTTTTACAAAAGGTTACTATTTAAGCAGGGATAATATTATCTTTAATAAACAGCCTAATAATACTGGGGTTTTGATTGGGAAAAGTATTTCTAAAAACGCTCGTAAAATTCTTTTTGAAAAGGAAATCTGTGCAGGCGACAGCGTAGAAATACGCAGAGACGGCCGCTCTTTAGGCGGCGGAAGCATCTATTCCTTAATACAGAACGGCCGCAGGATAAATAAATGCACGGGGCAGGCTGAAATAAACGGTTTGAATATAAATGAAAACGCCGAACAGGCCCTGGTTTATAAAACAGGCAGTATAGAGCAGCTAGAGCGCTTAAAGCGCGGCCTAAGAAACGAGCGTGTTAAAAGACCGCTGAAAATGCTGTTATATCAAAAGGAACGCGAATTGTTCTTAACAGTACAATTTGCTAAGTATTCATATACAGCTAAAACTGAGCTTGTTTCCAAAGAAGGTGTTCCGCCTGATGAAGAGGGGATAAAAGGGGCGTTAAGCAGGCTGGGGAATACTCCGTTTAAGGCTTGTGAAATTATTATCAAACTTTGCAATGACTGTTTTTTTACTCTTTCAGACGTTAACAGGCTTAGAAGAGAATGCGCAAACGGTCTATTGGATAAAATGCGTTTTTGCGCCAAGCAAAGATATACGTTCAAGACCCTTCCTGCGCCTGAAACATACGCTAATCCAAAAAACAAAGCAATAAATGTGGCCGAAGTATACGATTTACGAGGACTTGAAAAGGCGCTCATGACGGATGCTTATCAGGAAATTTATTTTAGGCCGCGGGATTGGGGGTACATTTTTAAGGACGCTCTGCAGGATATGCTGCAAAAAAGCTCCAGGCAAAATACTAAAATTTATTTTGCCGCTTTGCCAGGATGTTTTCAGCAGGATTACGCTATGCTGGAAAGGAATATTGATTATATACGGAGCTTTGATGGAATTTTGGCCGAAAGTCCAGCATTTATATATTTTGCTCAGAAATATAAGCTGGCTTTTATAGCGGGACCGTCATTAAATATTCTCAATTCCTATGCGGCCGCCCTTTATATGCGCCGCGGCGCGGAAAGAATATGTCTTTCATATGAAATGGATAAGGAGCATATACGCCGCTTGGCCGCCCAATTTCCTGTTGAAATACGATTGGAAGGCAGGATTCCGCTTATGCTTTTGATGCATTGCCCGCGAAAAGAGGCAGGAGAAAAATGTTCTGACTGCTTCGGGAAATATATATTGAAAGACGCCCAGGGCCGCGCGTTTATTCTGGAAAAATATAAATTTTCTTTTTGCCGCCATGTGCTTTATAACTGCAAAATTACGTCTTTAATTAAACACAGGCGCGAGTTGGAGCAAATGGGGGTTGCGGCCCTGAGCTTTTCTCAATGGGACAATTATGAACAGTCGGAACTTACGCGGGGGCATTATCTGCGCGGAATAGAATAAGGTATAATACGTTAAAATCATTATACGTTTAACCGAAAGAGGGGATAAAAATGGATGAACGCGCGTTGAAAGCGCTGGAATATTATAAAATTCGTGAAATGCTTGCCGCATGCTGCGTTTCTGCGCCTGGCCGAGAGCTGGCGGGAAATATGCTTCCTCTTGACGACTGCAGGCTGGTGCAGGACGCGCTGGAAGAAACGGGCTGCGCCGAAAGTATTATTTTAAAAAGAGGCTCAAGCCCTATAGAGCCCTTTGACAATCCTGAGGAGCTTATAAAGCGGGCGCGAATAGGCGCTCAGCTTTCTATGAAAGAGCTTTTGCTGGCGGCTCGCTTTTTAAATTCTTCCCGCCGCACGGCCGCGGC
>URIR01000017.1 GCA_900547955.1 uncultured Eubacteriales bacterium
AGTCTGGGCCGTGTCTCAGTCCCAGTGTGGCCGGTCACCCTCTCAGGTCGGCTACCCATCGTCGCCTTGGTGGTCCGTTACACCTCCAACTAGCTAATGGGACGCGAGCCCATCCTATACCGAATCTCTCCTTTGACCCCTGTACCATGCAGTACTGTGGTCTTATGCGGTATTAGCAGAAATTTCTCTCTGTTATCCCCCTGTATAGGCCAGGTCGCTCACGCGTTACTCACCCGTCCGCCGCTAAGCTAAGTCTCGTACAAGTACTCAACTCAACTCCGCTCGACTTGCATGTATTAGGCACGCCGCCAGCGTTCGTCCTGAGCCAGGATCAAACTCTTTCGTTTAATCTTAGCTCTATCATCTCGTCCTTCTCAGACGCTTGTCTTCTTCTCTCAGAATTACTTTCGTGGTCTCTTTTTCTTCTTGTCTCTTCTTCTCCGCTGTTCAGTTTTCAATGAGCTGTCCTGCGCTCCCTAAGGCTCCCTGCCCTTGAGCGCTCGTCTATAATACCAAACCTCCTCCCCTTTGTCAACTACTTTTTTAAAGTTTTATTTATTTTTTATTAATAATTTCAAAATACCGCGAAAAAAAACCTCGTTCCCGGCTTTTTTACATCTCAAACCCAAGCTCCAAACAAAAGCAGCGGCCATATTAATTCATAGCTAACGACCGTTATGCTAAAATTAAACCCTGCTCTTTCTTCCACAGCAGTACTCTTTTAACTGACTCCTCTATCCGGCTGACAGAAATAACTTTTGCACGCACAGCTTCCAACACAGCCGAATAATCCTCCTGCCAATCAGAAGTTAAAAGCAAATCATTCCCAGCCAGCACAGCCGCAACCGCCGGGGAGTTCCCGTTTGTATATATTTTTATAGCCTCCATGGACAAATCATCCGTCATGATAACCCCATTAAAGCCTAATTCCTCTCTCAATATTCTATGCACCTCAAGCGACAGGGAGGCAGGCATAGTTTCATCCATGCATTTTACTATATTGTGCGATATCAATACTCCCGGAGCACCCGCCTCTATGCCCGATATAAAAGGCAAAAAGTCCTGATTAACAAACTGATTATACGGCCTCTCATCTACAGCGATGCCTGTATGAGTATCCAAATTGCCGCCATATCCCGGAAAATGCTTAAGTACGCTTGAAATACCCTCTTTGCGCATGGTCTCTACTATCTGTTCTATGCATTTAGCAGTATCAGACGCATCCAGCCCCATAGAACGTTTATACATATAGTCGTTGGGATTGACCGAAACATCGCATACCGGAGCTAAATTGACATTTATGCCCAAACTCAGAAGCAGCCTGGACTTTTCCCGTGCATCTGATATAAGACCAGTCATCCCCTCTTCTCTGTATATATCCTGCGGCGCGTCAAACGGATGGCTGTGCAATTTGGGATTGCTGCTTACCCGCACTACTGTTCCTCCCTCCTCATCGGTAGAGAGCAGAAGGGGAATATCCGACGCCTGCTGATATTCAGTCAGCTCAGAGCGCACCTGACCGGCCGTCTTATCCTTAAAATCACGCGCATACAAAACCAATCCCGCCGGTTTGTACTTTTCTATATAAGCTTTTACATCAGAGGCAGGACAGCGGGGCATAAACATCTGGCCCACCTTTTCTTCCAAAGTCATTTTAGAAATAATTTCAGACACGCTAACCATGGGAATGGAAGCCTCCGCAGACGGCACAGTTGAGGGCGAGGCCGAAGAAGGGGCTGTTGCAGCCGAAGAAGCGGAGGGATAAGGAGACTCATATTGAGAGGGCGTTTTTTCTGCCGTCTGGGTCGGCGTAGAAGAAGGAGAACAAGCGGCTGTATAAGTAGGCGTAAGCTGAGCGCCGGCAGAATGCTCCCCAGCCGACGGCGTAGTCGGGTATAAAGTTGCAGAAGGCGCAGCCGTTTGAACAGCACTTGACGAAATACTCGGAGCCGCAGTTTTTACTGCGCTGTAAGTGGGCGAAGGCCGTTCTTTTTCCGAAGCGCATGCCGTCATAAATATAAGAAGCGCCGCGCAGAACAGCAGCGCTATTTTCCGTAAAGCATGTTTTATCATATATCCAAGCTCTCCTTTTACGCGATATTGATGGTTGAGACTTCTAATCCCTCCATCTCCCGCTCTCTCTCATCTCCCCGCGGCGCTTTAGCTATATCCGCCTTTGTTTGGGGCTTTTCCGAAGTTTTTTATATTCGCTTAAACTATACCCTCTATACCTGCTGTAAAAAATTAGTATGCGTTAAATTGATATTCTTCAGCAGCAATTCAGCTCAATCACATCAGAATGCTCTTTTTAGGCTGTCCTGAAAATATCCGGGTATATTTTAATATTTAGATTGCAGTTAACGGACGCAAAATAATAAACTAGCATTACAGACAAAAGCCCTACCCTCAGTTTAAAAGGAACTACACGCCTCAAAACGGGATAATTTCTTCATTTTCTGCGTTATACTCAATCAGCGCACTCATAAGTAACGCTTTCTTCGACTATCTTGAAAATGAAGGAATTCTTTTTCTTTGAGCTCTCCAGAGTCAGAAGGCATAAAATTTGCGCCAGGTAAAGCGCGCGAACGAGAAATGTACCGGACGTACTTGGAATCAAAGCAGCGCAGCAGGACGCAAAATATCATGCATATTTCGGAGCGAAAACTCAACAGAACAAATCTATACCTCCATTTGCGGCTTATTATGCTTTTATTGTATTATCTAACCTATAAAAACAAAATCAATCTATGCCCGTCCATCCGGCATTTCAGGCCTCAGACGCCCCATCGCGCCTATTGCCTGCCCGTTATTACCCCTTTAATAGCCTCAAAGCTTTCCCGGCTTATGCAATGCTCTATGCGGCACGCATCCTCCACCGCTATTTTTCTGTCCACGCCCAAACTAGACAGCCAATCAGATAATACCGTATGCCGTTCGTATATAGTTTCAGCAATAGCTGTACCCGCCGGAGTCAATGTAATATATCCTTCCCCATCCACTCGTATATATCCGTTTTCCTTCAGATTCTTCATGGCAACGCTGACGCTGGGCTTTGAAAACCCCAATTCGTTAGCAATATCTATAGACCTAACCATTCCTTTTCTATTTTTAAGTATTAATATTGTTTCCAAATAATTTTCAGCGGATTCATGTATATTCATATGCGCTCCTCCAAAATAACCATTTAACAGTACAAATATTATAGCATGTTCCGGACTAAAATTTCAATAACAAAAAAATCTAAAGGAGGCAGCATGCAAAAATCGCTTTTTTAATTGACATTGCAGCAATATCATGCTATATTATAGCTCAGCCTGATAAGCTTAATGTTAAACATATCCTAACAATTCCAATGATTATTTATATGGCGGGTATAGCTCAGCTGGTTAGAGCGCCAGATTGTGGCTCTGGAGGCCGTGGGTTCGAATCTCACTACTCGCCCCACTTTTTTTATTTTGGGGTGTAGCCAAGCGGTAAGGCATCGGATTTTGATTCCGACATGCGAAGGTTCGATCCCTTCCACCCCAGCCAAAATATTTACTACTCTATTATTATAAAAAATCCTATTGCCCGTTAAACCGCACAGCCCGCGGTTTTTTTCTATTTAGTATTATTTTCAGCAGAACTGCGCGCAAATAACGCGGCTGGTCTTCATAAAACATTTCAGATATTGCGTTATCAATGCAAAGGTCGGCAATTATAAAAAAATTCCGGCGTTTCAAAACGCCGGAATTCTTTATCCATTAAAATCAAACGTCGTCAGGCTTGGTCTCAAGCTGAAGCGGATAATCTCCAAGGTGCTTAACCTTAAAGCCGTTAGCCTTATACTCCTCGTAATTAAAGGCGTTCAACTCATCAATGGCAAGCTTATGGAACTCATAGAAATTATGCCACCATTCGTAGCCGCTGCCCAGATCGTTATGCAGATAAGCTTCTGCAATATCAATACCCATTTGAGGCGCTACATAAAAAGCACCCATAGCCAGAACGTTTACACCGTTGCCGGTAATAGCGCGCAGAGCGGCGGGAACCGATTCCACCACGCCCGCATGTACGCCGGGGCATTTGCTGGCCGCGATATGTATGCCCATGCCCGTGCCGCAGAAAATAAGCGCGCGGTCAAATTCCTTCTCTGTTATCATGGAACCTACCCTCAGCCCTATACGATGGAACATCAGGTCGGTATCCTCCTGGTCGGGAGAAGTAACGCCTACATCGGTTATTTCCCAGCCCTTTTTCTTAAGATGGGCAACTACGGCCTCTTTAAGAGGGAAGCCGGCGAAATCCGCTCCTACCAGCAGCTGTTTGTTCTTTACGCTCTTCATAACTTTTTGTTCCTCCTTAAAATACGAATTGTTAATCCGTATCATATTATTTTTATATAGTATAGCATAAAAATTTCTTCTTGCATATATCTAATTTATTAATTATTTATCTCTGGGAATAATAATTAAATAATGTAATCAGCATACAATGCTATACAATGCTCAAAAAATGCGCGAGCTTACGTTTTACTGTACCGTTACCAAAGCAAGCGCGCCATGCATTAATGCCGCCGCCCGCCTAAACAGGCCGAAAAAGCTTTCTCCGCGACTGAAAATTTTGTTTAAAACACCCCCTGTCAGTCGCGGGGCATACAACCAAAAATACTCTTGAGGATTTTTATACCAAGCGGCAAAGCTTAAGCTGCAGGCATTCATACAGAAACGCATTTGCTTTGATTAAATTACATGCAAATATCCAACCTGCACCGGCTTGCACCCCGTAAAAATAAATATAGAAAAAGGGATTAAACAAGCGAAAATTAACGATAAATTTTAACAAAACATCAATACTGTCAAGCAAAATTAAAGCAGCGTCTGCTATAATAACATAAAAGGCAGCAAATAAAAATCAAGGAGGCAAATGCTTTGACATTTCACAGCCAACCGGTAAAGGACGTATTAGACAAGCTGAAAACCAACCCCGAAAAAGGACTTAGCACGCAGGATGCAGAAGCTCTAATTACACAATACGGAGAAAATCGCCTTAAGGAAAAACCTAAAAAGACTAATCTCCAGCGCTTTGCCGACCAGTTTAAAGACGCTATGATTCTCATACTGCTGGCCGCCGCCGCAGTATCCTTCGTTATAGCCTGCATTGAAGGCAATCCCATGGAATTCTTTGAACCGGCGCTTATTCTGCTTATAGTTATCTTAAACGCCGTAATGGGAATGCTGCAGGAAAGCAAAGCCGAAAAGGCCCTAGACGCGCTTAAAAGCATGTCTGCACCGCACGCGCGCGTTATACGGGATGGAGAAGAAAAAATAATGGACGCGGTCCATTTAGTACCAGGCGACATAATAAAATTAGAGGCAGGAGATTTTGTGCCCGCGGACGCCCGTCTAATAAAAAGCGTCAGCCTTAAAAGCGAGGAATCCGCATTAACAGGCGAAAGCGTGCCCTCCGAAAAAGACGCGCATAATGATGTAAAAGAGGACGCGCCTCTGGGAGACCGCAGCAATATGGTTTTCTCAGGATGCAGCATTACTTACGGAACGGCGACGGCCGTCGTAACCCAAACAGGCATGAATACTCAGATGGGAAAAATAGCCGGCCTGCTTGATAATGAAACCGATTCTCAGACGCCCCTGCAGAAAAAGCTGGCGCAGCTAGGAAAATACCTGGGCATTATGGCGCTGGCAGCCTGCGCAATTATATTTATAGTCGGACTGCTAAACGGCATAAATGTCCTGGAAATATTTATGACGGCAGTTTCCCTGGCCGTTTCAGCCATTCCCGAAGGGCTGCCAGCCATCGTTACTATAGTGCTCGCTATAGGCGTACAGCGCATGGTTAAAAAAAACGCGCTCATACGCCGACTGCCTGCTGTAGAAACTCTTGGCAGCGCCTCTGTAATCTGTTCGGATAAAACAGGTACGCTTACCATGAACCGCATGACTCTTACTAAGGCTTATATTGACGGCGCCGCCCAGCCAGAGGATATTAGCGACAGCAATTCGGAAGCAGTTAAGCGGCTGTTAAGCTTTGCTTCCCTTTGCTGCGACGGGACAGTAATATTTAACGGCGACGGTTCTGAGCAGCATATAGGCGACCCGACTGAAACCGCAATAATTGCGGCAGCGCATAAAAACCGACTGGAAAAAGACAAGCTGAATCAAAGCTTTCCCCGTTTAGCCGAGCTTCCATTTGATTCAGACCGCAAGCTCATGAGCACAGTAAACCAGATTGACGGACAAAATATAGTTATAGTCAAAGGCGCCTTTGACGTTATGAGCTCGCGCTGTATCTCCGGAGATATCCAAACCGCCCGCAGAATAACTGAGGAACTGAGCGCCGGCGCTCTAAGAGTACTGGCCGTAGGCTATAAGCAGATAGAAAGGGTGCCTGAAAATCCCACGTCGCAGGAATTGGAAAGCAATCTTACCTTTATGGGGCTGGTCGGCATGATTGATCCGCCTCGGCCTGAAGCTAAAGACGCCGTCGCAGTTTGCCGCCGCGCAGGGATAAAGCCGGTTATGATAACTGGCGACCATATAGTTACCGCCTCGGCCATAGCTAAGGAATTAGGCATTCTAGGGCCTGAAGATAAAGCTATTACAGGCGTTGAACTGGATAATATGACGGATGGGCAATTAGACGGTCAGGTAAAAAATATAGCCGTATACGCGCGGGTTTCCCCCGAAAATAAAATAAGAATAGTTAAAGCCTGGCAGCGCAGCGGGCAGGTAGTTTCCATGACGGGAGACGGAGTAAACGACGCGCCCGCGCTTAAAGCTGCCGATATAGGCTGTGCGATGGGCATAACGGGCACCGACGTAGCCAAGGGCGCCGCCGATATGACCCTGACCGACGATAATTTTGCCACAATAGTAGACGCCGTTAAGGAAGGCAGAGGCATCTACGCCAATATCAAAAAGGTCATCGGCTTTCTGCTGGGCACAAATATCGGAGAAGTAATAACCGTCTTTGCAGCCATGCTACTCTGGCATAAATCTCCCTTAATGTCCATGCAGCTTCTATGGATAAACCTGGTTACTGACAGCCTGCCTGCTATTGCGCTGGGCATGGAGGGAGTAGAAGCCGACGTAATGGAGCATAAGCCCAGGCCTAAAAACGAGGGAATCTTCGCCCACGGCCTTGGAATAAGAGTGGTGCTTCAGGGCTTTATGTTTGCCCTGCTCACTCTTATCGGCTACAAGGTTGGCGAAAATGTCACAAATACCATTGCCGGCGGCCAGACCTTAGCCTTTATGGTGCTCGCCCTCTCGCAAATCGTCCAGGCCTATAATATGCGCTCCGAGCACTCTCTCTTTAAAATAGGAGTTTTCTCCAACCGCCGGCTGAACTTAGCGGCTTTGGCCTCAATAGCTCTTATGGCGCTGGTGCTCTTTACTCCCGTGCGCATAGCCTTTCAATTAGTAATACTTCCATGGCAGCTTTATCTGCTCGGAATAGGGCTTATTCTGGTCCCCTTAGCTGTAATGGAGCTGGCTAAGCTCACCGGCCTGATAAAAAAGCGGCACTAATTATGTAAGCAGCGGCATACTCGCCGTAACGCTCCGGATTTTCTGCAAAGCTAAAGGGGGGGCAGGGCGGTTTTTGCCGGCCCGAAGGGCCGCAGAGCAGGCGCAAAGCGCCTGCCGAAAACCGTCCGCCCCCTTGGCCTCAATGTATTCAGGCGCACCCGTAAGGGGGTGCTCTGAATATATTGAGGGTAATATGCGCCTGATATATTATTTTTAATGTGCCGGCAACCTGCTCTTAAACATATTAAATTCAACTACATTACATAAGGAGTATAAATATGATTGGCTTAAAGCGAGGAACTGTCAAATTATATGACCACGATAACGAATGGGAAATAGAAGCTCAAAAAACTATCAATTATTTAAAAGAGCTGCTGGGGAGCGTCATTAAGGATATTCAGCACGTCGGAAGTACGGCTATCCCGTCGATAAAAGCAAAGCCCATTATTGACATTGCATTAGCTGTGGATAATTTTAACGATATTTTAGCCTTAGAGCATACGTTAAAGGCACACGGCTTTTATTACCGGCCCAATGCTCAAGCGTCCATTAGCAATCAGCTTTTGTTCGCATGCGGTAATTTTTATGAAGGTACTGGAAATTTGCAAACTCATTTTATACACGTCGTTCTTTCAAACAGCATGGAATGGATAAATTATATAAATTTCCGAGACTACCTTAATAATACTCCATCAGCAGCAAAAGAATATGAAAAGCTAAAAACCGCCCTTGCTCTGCAAGCCTCCATGGACGGAGGAAGGGAACAGTATTCAAAGGGAAAGCACGATTTTATCGCCCATATCCTTAAAAAAGCGCTTGAAAAATCCTAAACGCAGTAAGGTCTAAGCAAAAAAATCATTTTCCTATAAGCAGCAGTCCCGCAGCGCACGCTCCTATACCTATAATCTGCCTTAAGGTAATCCCCTCATGATAAAACAACAGCCCCACTACAACCAGAATGCATGCAAGCGAAATATTAGCCGTAAGAGAAGCGGTATTTATTTTCCAGCCCGCGCGGTAGACATAAATATATCCAAACTCCAACGCCACTATACAAACGCCCAGAATCACGGCCGTCCAATTCAGCCGCGAAAACTCTATAGAGAGCTTTTGATGATTACCCTGAACTATATACATTAAAAACGCGCAGATTGCCGCAACGCAATAAGTTACAACCAGGGAAAGAAAAGCGTTGGCGTCAGCGGGCGTAGATTTAGTCGTTATATTATAAATTACGTTAGCAAAAATCACCAGCGCAATAGGCCAGACAAAATTAAACATACATATCCTCCCAATAAATAAAAAGCAGCCAGAAAGCCTGACTGCCGGTAGGTGCTCACCCGTAATTATATTATAATACCATGATGTTTTTATGTCAAAACTCTCGTTGAGCAAATGCGCTAAAGCCTCCTCTATTTCATAAGCCTTTTGACTAAACCCAGCTTTTTAAAATCATATGGCGGGAAAGCCGCCTCGGTTTTAAACCGCACGCTTCGTTTAAGCACGCTTCTGGCATATGAAAAGGCTTCATAGGAATATCTTCCGTGATATCTTCCCATGCCCGAGGCTCCAACTCCCCCAAAAGGAAGCCTTGGATTTAAAATATGGCTGATTGTATCGTTGACGGCAGCTCCTCCCGAAGGAATGCTCAGAAGCATACGCCGTACAAAGGCCTTGTCATTGCTGAATATATAAAGTGCCAGGGGCTTAGGCCGAGAATTGATAAAATCAGTAATTTCTTTTTCATTCTCATATTCCAAAACAGGCAAAATAGGTCCGAACAGCTCTTCCCGCATACAGGCCGCGTCAGAATCGGGGCATAAAATGGCAGGTTCCACATAACGCGCGTTTAAATCCGTTTCGCCGCCCGCTATTATATATTTCCTGTCAACATTAAGTATTTCGGCAAGACGGCGGGTATGCTCGTGCGACACTATACGCCCGTACTGCGGATTATTTTTTATGTCATATCCATAAAATTCCGTTATCGAACGCTTTAACGCCTCCAAAAACTCTGTTTTTTCAGACTTATGCGCCAGCACATAGTCGGGAGCCACGCACGTCTGGCCTGCATTAAGCAATTTGCCCCAAATTATTCTCCGCGCCGCCGTTCTTATATCAGAATTCTTATGGAGGATAACCGGGCTTTTGCCCCCTAATTCAAGCGTAACAGGAATAAGCCTGCGCGCCGCAGCTTCATATACTATCTTACCCACCCGTTCGCTGCCTGTAAAAAATATATAATCAAAGCCCGCCTTCAGCAGAACGGTATTATTTTCCCTTCCACCGTCCACAGAGCATATATATTCAAAAGGAAACAATTCCTTAATTAATTCACCCACAACTTCAGAAACTGCCGGAGTGAATTCAGACGAACTTATAACAGCACAATTGCCGGCGGCTATAGCTCCTATTAACGGCTCCATAATGAGCTGAAACGGATAGTTATAAGGTCCTATTATATAAACGCTTCCGTAAGGCTCCCTTATAATTCTGCTTTTTGAATAAAAAAGCGTTATAGGCGCACGGCAGCGTACCGGCCTGTCCCATTTCCTCAATTTTTTTATAGCGCAGCTTATGCTGGAAAGCACAAAGCCTATTTCGGTAGCATATCCTTCAAAAGCGCATTTGCCCAAATCGCTGTTCAGCGCATCCAGCAATTTATTCTCATATTTCACAATTCCAGCATGCAGCCTCCTAAGCTGCTCAAGCCGGAAGGAAAGATCACGCGTACACCCTGACTCAAAATATTTCTTCTGTCTCTCTACAATTTCCTCCGCCTGAATCTGCGTCAAAATCCGCACAATATCAGTCTCCTTTCAAATAGTCACGCCCCCAGGCACAAAGTATACGCCGTTCTAAAATCAGCCGCGATGCAGCATTTGCCTGGAAATAGCTGCGGTCATTCCCGTTCCTTAGCAAAATATGAGCGTCCGCGCTCCCATTCATATCGCGCGCAGCCAAAATACTGCTGCAACTTTTAATATAGCATTTATAATCAAATTTTTCAAGCTGTATTTATTATGGCTCTTACTGGCAGATGCCCTCAGCAGCCTTGCTTCACCGAAATAACGCATGAACAGAAGCGCCGCAGCATTAATACACACTTACGCCTTCTTTACAAACGAAATTAAATAACTCATCCCTTTAAAAAAAGCCCTTTTCTCTCATATTGCTGCGATTCATAAGCAAGCAGTCTATAGCCCGTCGGCTCAAGCGCCGCTTCAATCTCCTCTCGCAGAATATCCTGCTCGCTCAAAATAACCGTTTCCCCCTTTGTATGTGAAGAGCTGACTTTTTTAAGCTTAAACGCCCGCCGTAGTGTGTCATTTACATGACTTTCACACATGGAGCAAGTCATGCCGTCTATCCGCAAAATAATTCTTCTCATATTTTATTCCCCTTCCAATTAGTTAGTTTATACTAACTACAGCCTTAAATTTCTGCCGCCTGCTTGCGCGGCGGCCTTACAATTTTATTCTATCAAATTTTTTTATATAATTCAAGCACATTTTATTTAATTCAGCGCAAATAATAAGCTAAAATAAAAACCTTGCCAAAGGCGTCCGCTTTTAGTAAACTATATTGGTAAACTAACAGATACCGGCGGCTTAACCAAGCGTCCGGCAGTTACACCGATAAACAGTACTTTAAAAAAGGCCGGCAGACGGCAGGGAGGACAAAAATGGACGGTAATATAAACAAGCTTCTTGATTTCCTTATTCAGTGCGATAAAATGAAAAACATACAGCGCAGAACCCTTATCGCGGACGGCTCGCGCTGTGAAACAGACGCTGAGCATTCCTGGCATCTGGCCTTAATGGCCGTCGCTCTTTCTGATTATGCGCCGCCCAAAACAAATATAGACCACGCAGTAAGGCTGGCTCTGGCACATGATTTAGTGGAAATATATGCCGGAGACACCTTCTGCTATGATGTTCAGGCCAACGAGGATAAAACCGAGCGCGAGGAAAAAGCTGCTGAAAAGCTTTTCAAGCTGCTTCCAAAGACCAAGGGCGAAGAGCTGCGCGCATACTGGGATGAATTCGAAGCATGCTTGACTCCCGCAGCGCAATATGTCAACGCCTTAGACAGGCTTCAGCCCTTCATAAACAACTGTCTCACCAACGGACACACATGGCAGGAAGGAAACGTGCGTTTGTCTCAGGTTCTCCAGCGAATGCGTCCCGTTCAATTATATTTGCCGGCCTTTTGGCCTTTTGTTGAAGAAAAGCTTGAATGGGCAAAAGCAAATAAGCTGTTGTCGGAGGATTAACCAACACAGTTAAGGCGTTTAAACGTCTCAGTTATTAAATAAAACCAATATTAAATTATAAAAGCGCTGGTGCGCTTTTTATTTTTTTCAATCTGTTTACCTTTATTTTTATTAATTTCAATATTTTAGTAAAAAATGCTTGCGTAAAATTGGCTTTTAATATATAATTAGCTTATCAAATGGAAATATTAAGGAGGATTATCATGAAAACTATTACCGACATAGCCCAAAACCACGATTTGGATGCAAAAATAAGCCGTCTGCTGATTAACCTCGGCATAACGGCTCGTCTAAAGGGGTATGGTTATTTAATTACAGGAATTAAAATGGCGATAATGGAGCCTGAAAGAATATCCAGCATAACAAAGGAGCTGTATCCTGAAATTGCTCAAAAGCACCGGACAAGCCCTGATAAGGTGGAAAGGGGCATCCGCCACGCAGTCCAAAGCTCTTTGATTCAGGGCAGAGTAACTGAATTGAATAAGCTTTTAGAATGCCAGGCTTATAAGGAAGGGGAGCGCATAACCAACAGCCAGTTTATAGCCCTTTCCGCAGACGGCTTACGATATAAGCTATTGGATAAAGAATAAACCAGCAGCGCTAAAGGCGCCCAAGGGGGCGGCGGCGTTCACGGCAAGGCCGTGCGGCCGGGCTTACTGCCCGGCCCGGGCAGGCCCTGCGGGCCTGCCAACGCCACCGCCCCCTTGGGCGCCTTTAACGCTGCTGGTTTTAAATATAACGGGTATCATACTTAATCTGCAAATATGCGCATTAGCGCATTTATTGGCGGTAGTCGTCAATTTGCCGGCCGCACATCCATCACGCACGCCATAACCGGCCCTTCCGAATAATTAAAAGGGCCAAAATGCGAACAGCCCATAAATCCTTTATCCAGTATCTCAAATATATTGCCGCTAAGCATTAATTCGGGCAGCCGGCCTACCAGACGCCCATCTTCATATAAAAACGCGAGCTGTACCGGCATACCCACGTCTCCGCTGCCCGTCATATCTCCGCCCGAGCTCATGCAAACAAATATTCCCCGTCCTTTAAACGCCTCCGAAATATTTGCCGAGGTATCCTTAATAGTCAATCCCCCGGCTCCCGCATATGGAGTCCCGTCAAATGCCGCCGCCGCAGAGCCTGAAAGAGGCAGACCAAACTGCTTCGCCGTCCGCTTGCTGGTAAGCAGGCCCGAAAGCACTCCGTTTTTAACCAGATAGAATTGGTCGTTCTGCTTAACCGTTCCCTCAGCGTCAAAAAAGCAGGTGTTCGGTCTGTCCATGCTGTCCAGGAGTACGTTCATTTTTTCGTTAAATATCCTTTTATTCAGCTTTCCATTTAATAACCCCGCTCCGGCCGAATACCTTTGCGCCATAAAATCCTTCAAAAGCAATTCTATCAGGCTCAAATCCAAAATAACCGGAAGCTGCCCCGCCGGAAGCTCTACCCGTCTCGCATATGCTACTGTCCACTTTATTATATCCTCAAATATCCCGTCCCCGTCATATTTATCAGTCAGGCAATTATACGAGCCGTCCATTATATTAAAAGAATCCTTATCCTTTAATACAATACTTAAATTCAGCGAGCCGCCTCTATAACTCATCCTTGCTCCCGCGCTATTTGTATAATACCTGCGGCTCTCTCTTAAATTAACCCGGTTGCTTAAAATAAAGCCGGGAATTTTCTCCTTAAGGCGGAAAAGCAAATCCTTTATTTCAGGAAGAAGCCTGACCGCGGGAATTATCTCCCTGAAAGAATCCTCCTCCCGCACCCCTCCAAACAACATGCAGGGATAGGGTATTTCTAATGAGAGCGCATTCCGCGCGCGCTTATGCAGCTCGTTCATATTATATTTGCCCATCTGACCAGCCACGCCTATACGCCCAGAATCATATACGCGAACTGTCGCCTGCTCCCGGCTGCCCTTAAATAAGGCTTCAGCGCGTGAATTGGCTATGCTTACGCTGTATAGCTGAGAATAAGCCTCAATGCTTTCGTATTCCATAAAAGCCCTCCTACTGCACGCGCATAGCCGAAACGCTTACATACGGCCCGCCCATGCCCACGCTGAGCGGATACTGCTCCATCTTGCCGCATCCGCCCGTCACAAAAGCGTGTATCTCGCATTTATCCGAGAGCCCGTTTATAAGCCCTAATGTCTCAAATACGCTGCCTGTTATCACCGCTATCTTTACCGGTTTACCTATCCTGCCGTCAATTATCTCATAGCATAAGCCTGGCGCTAGCGTAAAGGTACTCATGCCGCTGCCGTGGCGCACGCTCTTTATAAAATAGCCTCGCTTAACCGCTCCGAAAAGCTTTTCAAGCGGCAGTTCTCCCTCCTGAATGACCGTAGTAGTCATGCGCACAATAGGCTCGAACCAAGCAGATACCGCGCGGGCGTTGCCCGTAGCGCTTTCATTAAGCTCACACGCCGTGCGCACGCTGTGCAGACGCCCAGTCAAAACACCATCCCTTATAAGATAGGTTTTGGAAGCGGCGCTGCCCTCGTCGTCATAAGGAGTATAGCCGCTGCCCTCTATAAGTCCGGAATCATATATGGACAAATTCTCAGGTCCCACCCGTTTGCCCAGCGCCCATTCCCTTTTGAGAGTCTCATCTCCTATCATAAAATCCGCCTCTGATTTATGGCCAAAGGATTCATGCGCAAAAACCCCAGCCGCAATAGGAGAAAGCACGACCGGAAAACTGCCCGGCTGAACAGGGACGGCGTTAATAAGGAAATTTTCGCATTCGTCAATAAACTCCTTTATATCTACCTGACTAACCTTTTGCTTCAGCTCCATAAAGCTGACCGCCGCCCTGGAAAACTGCTCTTCAAAGCTCTCCCCATTAAAGCCCAGTCCCAAATTGCAGGCAATACCCGCCGTTTGAAAATCATGCTCAAGCTCGGCGCCCTTGCTTGAATAAAAGGAATGCAGCGTATACTTATCCAAATAGCAGGCAGTCAGGCTTTTTTGATAACGGCCTTGAAAAAGAGAGGACTGCGCATACAGAAATTCCCGTTTATCCTGAATGCTTATATCCTTTACGCGCCTGTCGGAAAATTTCAGCTTTTTATCCCTATTAATCTGAAACCGCTTCACAATTTCATTTGCTTCTATATCGCAGTCAGGACGGCCCATTAAATAAAGCGCGTCCAGCTCCGACTGGATATCCTCCAGCCTGCTTGTAGAAGCATAATACCATATTTGCCCGTCAAACACGCGGATAAACGCCCTCTGAAGACTTGCCTCCCGGCAATCCTCCAGGCGGCCGTCCCTGTAAGAGATAAACGTATTATATCTATCCTCTATGCGCACATCCGCATAAAAGCCCGGTTTAAATTTATACATAGCTCCTCCGTATGCTTTTAACCTCAGCTATTACTGACGCTCAAGCAAAGCGCGTATGCTTTTCAGGGTTGCCAGCATCTCCTCGCGGCGGGCTTCCTCCTTAGCCTGAGCCTCCTCAAGCAGCCTTGCCTTTTCCGCCTCCTGAGCCTCCTTAGCGGCTTTTTCCGCAGCGGCGGCCTCCTCAGCGGCCCGCCGTTTCTTTTCCGAATATCTTTCGCTTACCTTTCTCAGAGCGCTTATAGCACAGAATATGCTCAAAGCTATAATAAGGAAATCCAGCACATTTTGAATAAAGCTCCCGTAAGCTATGCTTATGCCCGGCTCGCTCTCGGTAGGAGCAGATATAACCCACGTCAGCTCAGAAAAGCTGATATTTCCTATAAGCAGCCCCAGCGCAGGCATTATAATGTCGTTTACAAGAGATGTAACTATCTTCCCGAACGCGCCGCCTATAATTACGCCCACGGCCATATCCACCACGTTGCCCTTCATGGCGAATTCCTTAAATGATTTAAAAAAGCCCTTTTTTTCGCTCATATTAATATATCCCCTTTCTTTTTTCGGCATATGCCCGTACATTATATTAACGTCCGCGCTTCATTTTTGCAAGACTTTTTTCTTATCGGACGCAGCCCATCCGGCGTTCAAAAATAAACGCGTCCCTTTCCCCGGAAATCTGCCCTGCGGTCTTTTGCCCTTTAAAAGGCCGTTTTCTCTAAAATATAATTAAAACGTAATATATTTTTAACTGCCTGTCGGCGCTCTTAATGATAAAATACGAATTAAATAAGGCTGTTTAAGGAGTATTTATATGAAGCAAAATTTACTGCGTTTTTCCTGTATCATTTTATGCGCCATCCTGCTTTTTTCCGTGCAGGGCTGCTCCGAAATACCTCCCGCCTCGCCTGGCCTGACCGGTACTCCCGGCCAAACTACTGATATTCCGAACCCATCGCCCACCCAAAGCGCCTTTAATCCCTTAGAATTATATTCGCCCTATGCGCCATATGACGGTATGTATATTTTAGACGGCGTGCTGGATGAAAAACACATGTATCTGGATTCCTGCCTGTCAAACGACAAGCTGCTGGTACTGAGAATTGACACAGACACATATAAAATTTCCGCCGTATTAGCCGACGTTAAAAGCAACAAAATACTTGCTCAGCGGGAACTGGAGGGAGAATCGGGCGAAAACAACCCCTGGAAAGCAGGCGAAGCGGGCGATGGATTTTATATTATGGGCTCCTTCCCATATAAGCTGTATATTTACGACGGCCAGTTAAACCAAACTGCCGAGGCAGATTATTCCGAGCATATTGATGACAACATATACGTTGACCCTTCGGGAAGCTGCTACTGGTACTGCGACCAATTAAACGGACGAATAGCATGCGTGCCGTTAAAAGGCGGCGAGCCTGTATATTACCCCATGAACGCCGTATGGGAAGAAGATTCGCTGGTTTATATAAGCTCTTCCTTCGAGCATTATCTGCTATTGACCTCGTATGCGGTCAATCAGTCGGTTTACCTCTACGACCTTAATAACAAAAGCTACGTTCAAAGCGGAGTTATACCCTTTGACATGAAAATATACAAGGACTGTCTGGCCTATCAAACCGAAGGAGCGCTCACATATACCCGTTTGGCCTCCCCCGGTTTATCCTACAGTCTGCCTCTTCAATGCGGCGACCCCGACGTTACCGGCGAATATGAAATAAATCTGGCGCTAAGCGGCGAATGGTTTGCTACCTGTCAATACCTTGAGCAAAGCTGCATACTGCGGCTTTACGATATAAATTCAGGTCTGTCAGCCTCAAAAATGGTATTTGACGGCGCGCAAACTCCCGTAAGTTTAAATAACCTGCATTTTGCAGAGGGATACGCCGTACTCTCCATTTTTGAAGGGGATATTTCCAGAATGCTCTTATGGGACTGCTTCAGTAATGTAAATGAAGCTCCCGACGTCTCCCAGGCTGTCTCCAGCATAGGCAAGCTGGACTGCGAACGCTTAAACAGGCAGCTTAAAACCCAGCTTGAGGAAAGAGGAATAAACGTTTACTACGGGCAGGAGGGCGCGGGGGATTTCCCGGATTATACGGCGCAGGTAGTTACTGACCAGGAGCTTATATACCGCGGACTGACTCAGCTTATGTCCACTATTAAAAAATTCCCCGACGGTTTTTTTAACGACCTTTTAAGCGAGGAGGTAAGAGGCATAGATATTTATCTATGCGGCGCGTTTACTCCTATTAACCCCGAATGGGGCATTGATACCGCCTCAGCTTTCGCCGTTGTATATAATTCCAGGCAGATAATCGCCATGAATCTGGATTATATCTATTCCTTTGAGCAGACCCTCGCCCATGAATTCATGCACGCTATTGAACGGCGCATACAGCAGATGGTTTGGGACGGCCAAATAGAGCGCGGGCTTATTCTCTGGGACGCTTTTCTGCCTGAAAATTATTATTACGCTAATTCCTACCGCGCGCCGGACGGAACCGAATACGACAGCTCCAACCGCGCGCAGTATACCCCCTACGACCCGGCAAGCTACAGCGACATATCCAACGTATATTTTGTGGACGGCTATTCAACTACCTTTGCCAGCGAGGATATGGCTCGGATATTTGAAAATCTGTTTGCTCAGAACGAGCTGCCTTATTTCTTTGAAAGTCCTAATCTTCTAGTAAAGGCTCAATATCTCTGCGCCGTAATACGTCAATGCCTGCCCTCGGTTAACGCCGTTCAGGAGGCGGTATGGGAACGGAACATAGAGCTTAAGCCGGTCTCATGGTTTGAGGAACGATATGAAGTAGAGGCTATGGGATAATTATTGCTTATATGCTTTATTATGCTTGAACAGGCAGGATAATCAGAGTATAATGTACCGCGGAAGAGGTACATTATATTCTAATTATTTTATTCAATATTTTCGGAGGAGCTAAATGGCAAACGCAAAATGGATATGGCTGAATGAACAAGAACCCTTTATTAATTGCTACGCCCGTTTTTTACAGGAATTTTTTCTTGCAGCCGGACAGGCGGCATGCGCTCAAATCCGCGTGGCGGCCTCGGACAATTATGTTCTAAGGCTGAACGGAGATTTCATCGCCTGCGGCCAATACAAGGATTATCCCGGCCTAAAGCATTACGATACGCTCAGCCTTGACCATTTTCTGAAGCCCGGAAAAAATCTGTTAGCTATAGACGTTTACTACCAGGGCGCGCAAAGCTTTCAATGCGCTCAATCGGCCCCCCGGCTCTGGTATGAGCTTACAGTCGGAAACGACACCTACGCAAGCGGCCCGGAAACCCTCTGCCGGAAGCTTAAGGAATACAAGCAGGGCGAGATGGAATTAATAAGCCCTCAGCTCTCCTTTACCTTTGAATATGACGCGCGAAAAGAAAGCCTCAATGCAGACTTAAGCCCCGCGCAGCCGGAGGGAGCTGAAAATCTCCAGGTTTTCGCGCCCGCGACCGAAGTTGCAGACCGCTGGAATACTCAGCTTGAGCCCCGGCCTATAAAAAAATGCGCTATAAAAGCTCCTGTAAATTCCCGTATTGCCGCGCAGGGCGTAATCCTAGAGCCGCCCGAGTCATTCGAGAAAGACGGCGGGGATACTGCGCCCGCAAAACGTATATATTATCAGTTAACCGCGCCGCGCTATGCCGAAGAGCTTATCAAGCTGCCCAAGAGCCACCCGCAGCCCAAAGCCTTCAATTCTCCCACGCTCACGTTTCCCTCAGAGGGCTATATTCTGCAAACTCCCGAGGGCTACGACGGCTGTTATATCCTGGCGGACCTGGGCGCAGAATACGCCGGATATCCTCTGCTGGATATTACCGCGCCCGAGGGCGCCCAGATTGACATAGGCTATGGGGAGCATTTAGAGGACGGCCGGGTACGCTCATATATAGGGGGCCGGAACTTCGCCTTCAGATACACCGCCAAAAACGGCAGGCAGCGCTTTATAAATTATTTTAAGCGAATAGCCGGCAGATACCTAGAAATGCACGTTAGCTCATGCGACCATATAATTGTTCATAACCTTACTTTGCTGCCCGAGGAATACCCGCTTAAGCGTCAGAGTTATCCGATGGGACTGACCGACGCATTAGGGCGGCGCATTTGGGACACATCAGCCAGAACACTTGAATTATGCATGCACGAGCATTACGAGGACTGTCCTTGGCGCGAACAAGCGCTCTACGCCATGGATGCGCGCAATCAAGCTCTGGCCGGATACTACGCCTTTAAGGAATTTGATTTTCCCGCAGCTTCATGGGCCCTTATGGCACAGGCCCTGCTGCCTGACGGACAATTAAGAATTACCTCTCCTACCGACAGCGAATTAAGGATTCCCAGCTTTACCTTTGCCTGGGCCGTAGCCTCTGGAGAATTAGCGCAGTACGGCGGAATAGAGCGTATAACTTACATATCCGCTATAACCGAAATGCTGGATAAGGCGCTTAAGAGGCGGCGGAATGGGCTTTTATTAAATCCCGAGGGAGCGGAATACTGGAATTTTTACGAATGGTCCAACGGGCTGGCGGGACATCTGGGGCAGGCTGTTCCTTCTATTTATCCCGAAAGCCCCTATAACGCCTTTTTCTGCGGCGCGCTCCGAGCAGGCGCGTTTCTATGCCGCGCCCTTAACGATACTGTCCGGGCGGAAAAATATGAACGGGCAGCCCAGGAGCTTAAAAACGCTTTTGAAATATTTTGGGACGATAAGCATAAGGCCTATTGCACGGGCAAATCCGGGGATGGCAGACCATATTCTGAATTAACTCAAGCTCTGGCTCTTAAATTTGAGCTTGTGCCGCCCAGCCGCTCACATAAGCTGCGCGAACGTTTAACAAAGCCGGACAACGGACTGGAGCCTATAACGCTAAGCCATTACATATATAAAATAGACGCATTAATGCAGGAACCGGAGCGTTATTTTAACACAGTTTATGAAGAAATTCTTTCAGTTTGGGGCAGCATGCTTTTCAAGGGCTGCAGTTCATTTTGGGAAACCATAGACGGCGCCGACGCTTTTGACAAGGCCGGCAGCTTATGCCACGGCTGGAGCGCGGCGCCAATTTACTTTTTCGGCAAATGGGCCAGCGACTGCAAAACTAGCCTTTAAAATTCCAGACTGCCCACAGCAGCTTAAGACACTCAGAGCGGGTCCTGCCTCCGCCTACAGGCGGAGGCCCAAAACAGCTAAAGATGCATGGACGCGCCTTACCTCCGCCTGCAGGCGGAGGCCCAAAACAGCTAAAGATGCATAGACGCGCCTTACCTCCGCCTACAGGCGGAGGCCCAAAACAGCTAAAGATGCATAGACGCGCCTTACCTCCGCCTACAGGCGGAGGTAAGGCGCCGGGGGGCGGCGTTTGGCGGCCGTTCCGGCCGCCGTGGCCGGGCCCTTCGGCCCGGCCACGGGGCAGGCTTTGCCTGCCCAAACGCCGCCCCCCCGGCGCATGGTCCAGCCGGACCATGCGCGTCCTCTGGATTTTTCAACATATTCTTTTCTGCTTCATTTTATAAAAGTCCATGTAAAATAAAAAAACCGGCGCTTATATTAAGCGCCGGAGTGTACAAACCAATTCTAGGTTCCTTTACTTTTTCTCATCCTTTTCAGGAATAAGCCCTTTACGAGTAAGATTGATGCGGCCTTTATCATCAATTTCAATAACCTTAACCATTATCTTATCGCCTATATTGACAACATCCTCCACTTTTTCAACCCGCTCATTTGCAAGCTTTGAAATATGCACCAATCCATCCTTGCCTGGCAGCAATTCTACAAACGCACCAAAGGGCATAATGCGCACTACAGTTCCAAGGTATACTTCGCCGACCTCCACATCTTTAGCTATGGCGTCTATCATCTTCTTAGCCGCAGCTCCAGAAGCGCTGTCTACTGCATATATAATTACGCGCCCGCTATCCTCTATATCAATCTTAACGCCCGTCTCGTCTATTATCTTATTAATCATCTTTCCGCCGGGCCCTATAACCTCGCGTATCTTATCGGTATTAATATAGAAAATAATGGTTTTAGGCGCATAAGGCGAAACATCCTCTCTGGGCTTATCCAGCGTGGCAAGCATTTTATTAAGGATAAACAGCCGCGCGTCCTTAGCCTGAGCCAGCGCGCGCTTAAGGATAGGCTCGTCTATACCCTTTATCTTTATATCCATCTGTATAGCGGTTATACCCTTTTCCGTGCCCGCCACCTTGAAATCCATGTCTCCCAGGAAGTCCTCAAGTCCCTGAATATCAGTCAAAACAACTACCTTATCGCTCTCGGTATCCTTAATAAGACCCATTGCCGCTCCGGCCACAGGCGCCTTTATAGGAACGCCCGCATCCATAAGGGAAAGAGTTGAACCGCATACGCTGGCCATAGAGGTGGAACCGTTAGAGGAGACCGCCTCAGAAACCACTCTTATGGCATAGGGAAATTCCTCCTCAGAAGGAATCATGGGCTCAAGCGCGCGCTCGGCTAAAGCGCCGTGCCCTATCTCGCGGCGTCCCGGACTGCGGATAGGCCGTGCTTCTCCCGTGCTGTAGGGCGGCATATTGTAATGATGCATATACCGTTTCTGCTCTACCTCGTCTATCCCGTCCAGCTCCTGCGCGTCATTAAGCGCTCCGAGAGTAGTCAGGGATATGACCTGCGTCTGGCCGCGGGTAAATACAGCCGAGCCATGTGTACGCGCAAACATATGCACATCGCACCATATTGGGCGTATATCGAATACGCCGCGGCCGTCCGGCCGAATACCATAATCCAGTATCTTGCGGCGCATGGTTTCCTTTTTTATCGCATAAAGCGCATCTGAAATCTCCCTCGTCTTTTCAGGATATATTTCAGCAAAATGCCCCTGCACCTCTTCTTCTACCTGATTTTCTCTGGCCTCGCGCTCCTTGCGGTCAAAGCATTCCATAACCCATGCTATCTTATCCGTAGCAAATTCGCGCACGTCCTTTTCAATGTCCTCAGGCACCTTATAATAATCGAAAACCTGCTTTTCCTTGCCTACCTCAGCCTGAATCATTTCCTGCCAGGCGACTAATTTCTTAATTTCCTCATGAGCTATCATGATAGCTTCAAGCATCTGGTCCTCAGTAACTTCCTTGGCGCCCGCTTCCACCATCATTACGGCGTCCTTGGTACCCGAAACGGTAAGATTAAGCACGCTCTTTTCCCTCTGCTCGCTGTCAGGATTAATAACGTACGCCCCGTCTACCATGCCTATGGAAACGCTGCCCGTAGGCCCGTAAAATGGAATATCAGAAATAGTAAGCGCAACGGAAGAGCCAATCATAGCATAAATTTCAGGCGGAATATTGTTATCCACGCTCATTGCAGTAGCCACTACCTGCACATCATTATAAAAGCCCTTAGGAAATAAAGGCCTTATCGGACGGTCTATAAGGCGGGATGTAAGAATAGCCTTTTCGGAGGGCCTGCCCTCTCTGCGCATAAAGCCGCCTGGAATCTTACCGACCGAATACTGCTTCTCTTCAAATTCCACGCTCAAAGGGAAGAAATCTATACCCTCGCGCGCCTGCTTAGACATAGTCGCATTAACCAAAAGCGCCGTATCTCCGCATCTTATAAGGCATGAGCCGTTCGCCTGCTCAGCGTATTTGCCAATTTCGACAGACAGCTTCCGCCCCGCAAACTCGGTTTCAAATGTTTTAAACATACTCTTTTCTCCTTCTGTATTTTTAAAAGCCCCTTGCTTTTAAAAATGGTGAAAGAGCGGATATAATTCCGCCCTTTAATTTTATTTTCTCAAATTGAGCTTTTCAATTATTGTACGGTAGCGCTCTATATCTACTGATTTAAGATAGTTGAGCAAACCGCGGCGCCGTCCGACCATCATAAGCAGACCTCTGCGGGAATGGTGGTCCTTTTTATTTATCTTAAGATGCTCGTTAAGATGATTGATTCTGTCCGTCAGAATGGCTATCTGCACTTCGGGCGAACCGGTGTCTCCCTCGTGAAGCTTGTACTCCTGAATAATCTCCTGTTTTCTAGCTTTGTCCATAAATATGGCCTCCTTATAATTTATCCAACCGCCGCATACTGAGTATGCCGTCAAGGAGAGACGGACACCCCGGCATCCGGCTGCGGAATTATTTTTATTGTAGCATAGTATGCTCCTTTTGTAAACTAATTATTATCAATTTTGCCCCTTTAGGCCCTTTGAAGCGGTCGGATTAATAATACAGCCGGATATCCTCATTTAACCCGCTGGGATTAAACCGACTGCATTTCTAAGCGTCAGGTTTTCTCTTATGCGCCGCCGAACTCAAGATATTTTGTACCGACGTAGTCTTGCACATTATAATTTCTTTATCATCTCCAATAAAGAAGGTCAAACTGTCGCCGGCATTTATATCCAGCTCGCATCTTATTTTTACAGGAATCATAATTAAACCGTTCGCACAAATAGTTATCGTCATTAATAATCCCTCTTTCATTATTTAATTTAATGTATTTATTCTGCAGAACAAAACTTTAGATACAAAATGTTAAGATAAATTTAAGCGGAAGCGGATAAAACTATTCAGCTAAGGGCCGGCCTAGCGGGGCGGGGCGCGCCGTAGGGCAAGCTTTCAGCTTGCCCGGGCCGAGCCGGAACGGCTCGGCTACGCGGCCGCAGGCCGCGGACGGCGCGCCCCGCCCCGCTAGGCCGGCCCTTAGCTGAAACTCAAAATATTAAGCATTCTGCCCAATCGCCCAAGTAGCTTTTTCTATAATATATTAACAATTTTCTAACAAAATCAATCTTGCGACAATATTTTTAACTCTATGTCTATTATAAAATAAAGAATGCAAAATGCAATAGGAAGTTATGTTGTAATAATGTTTTAATTGAAATAGATATTACAATTTTGTATTTAATACAAAAATATTGTTGTCAATATATTTTTTATATAAGTTAAATTGGTAGTGCATTAATTACAGTCTGCACTTTTGACACTTTGCAAATTATTATCGCATCGTAATTTATAAAAAATGTCATCAAATCTCCCGCCTTAATATTTAAACGTTTCCTTATTGAAGCTGGAAGCATAATCCTGCCATTTTCATATATAGTAACAAGCTGCATATTAACAATCACTCTTTCATTGATAATTCAGCATAATTTATATATAAACTCTACTAATTCAATAATTTATTGATTATAAAATATATAAATACATATTTTGACTATATATGATTTTTCAAAATATTATTTTTATATATTTTATAATTAAACAAATTTCTTTCTTATTTACATGTATTATAACTAACTGCCTTGAAAAATCAAGAGAAAAGAATGCAATAAATTATCGAATAAAATAGGCTTATACCATAATTTTGACACAAGCCTAAAAATCTGACTTTGATACATAAATAATATGAATTTTTTTCTTTTGCGCATATTCCAGCGTGCCTGCCGCACCTCCCCAAGGATGCGTTATATATACTACAGCGCAGTCCGAAATGTTTACCAGATATTTATTTCTCTGCAGAATTGCTATCTTAGGATGATATCTTTCCAGCGCCGGATATATTATCTCGTCATACCGCTTCGCCTTATCTGGATCCACTTTAGGGTATGGAGTAACCAGCACGCTTTTTATATCATGCTTTTTCTTCAATTCACACAACACTCCCGCGCACAAAGCGTCAAATTGTCCCATGCCCCCGTTATAAAAAACTTTTGTCCCGTTTAATATAAGCTCTTTTACCGCACGATACACGCGCTCTTTAACAGCATTTTTATCATAAACAGTACTATGGCCTATAAAGAAGCAGCTTGCAAGTAAACTATTTCCCTTTTTCATGATATATAAAACGTTCAATCGCATAATTATCTATATGCTTCTTTAATATATTATTTATATATTGGGAAAAAGAGCGTCCATCCAATTCCGACAGTTCTCTTATTTTTGTTATTATATCTTCATCCAAGGATATACTGACCTTCTGCTTTAGTACACGCATGAATACACCCTCCTGAATAATATAATAACATAATTTTAGTTTATATTGGATATAATACGACAAAGTAATACAAAATAATAAAAAGTAGTATGAAGTAATATACTATCTTACTTAATATATTTTATAAAATTAAATATCTGTGGAATAATGTTGCATAAATATATATTTATAATACAATTTTATATATAAATTTATTTTATTCTACTTTTAATATGAATATATATTGATTTCTACGTAATTTCCTATTGCAATTTATTTTAAATCTCTTATAATAGATACGGAAATAAGAAAATTGTTCTTATATAAATTGTTGTGGAATAATTAGGATTTTTGCTAGTTAAAATTTACATGTATGCTCAAATTGTGTTGTCCGATTATTCATAATTTAAATTGGCATAAAAAACTTATATATATACTAATTTAAATAATGAAAGAGTGATTTTTTATGATACTTGTAACAATTTATGCTAACGGTCAGTTTATGATTCCCTTGCCAATCCGTCAGAGACTTAATATTAAGCCTGGAGATTATCTGGCGTTTTTCATCAAAAACGATAAAGAGTTGGTCATGTGTAAAACCTCCGCTATTCAGGATGTTATCATGGCCAATTCTAAAAATACCATTCAATTTCCCGTAAAAGAGTCTATTAGCTCAAATTCGGGCGACTGAAAGCTCCAAAAGCTGCTTCGCGGGCCCGAAGGGCCCGCGGACGCGCCGGATGCCGCGAAGCGGCATCCGGCGCCGGGGGGCGGCGTTCCGCGGCCTGCGGCCGCGTGGCCGGGCCCGTTTACGGGCCCGGCCCAGGGCAGGCTTCGCCTGCCCGAACGCCGCCCCCCCGGCGCATGGCCCGGCCGCAGGCCGGGCCATGCGCGCTGCGCAAGCGCAAAAAAGCCGCCGCCCAAAAATCAATTTTCCGCATTAACTCCTGATTTGATTCCACGTGTTGAAAGATACGCTCTTGCTATAAGCTCGTCCTGACAAAGCTGAGACGATAGCTCATCTTTAGAAGAAAATTTTCGCTCGGCCCTTATACGCTTTAAAAATGAGACGCGCATATCCTTACCGTAAAAATCTCCCGAGACGTCAAATAAAAAGGTCTCTATAGTAATAACTCCAGTATCTGAAACAGTAGGGCGCACGCCTATATTAGTCATACCCTGATAATCCCGCCCGTTTATCCGAGCAGCCGTTACATATACACCCCGGGCCGGAACCAGCTTTTTATCAGAGTACTCAAGATTAGCGGTAGGAAAACCTAAAGTATGCCCCAGCTCCTGCCCTCGTGTCACTTTACCCGCAATAAAATAATTATATCCCAGCATCTTTGCAGCAGCGTCTGCCTCCGAATCTAAAAGTCTATTTCGTATAAGCGTGCTGCTTATTCGCTCTCCGTCATCTGTCAGTATTGGTGGAATTATAAAGGTTTTATATCCATATTTATCTGCCAGGCGCACTATATCGCGCGGCGTACCCGACGCCCTGCAGCCAAACGTATGATTACTGCCTGCAATAATCCCTCCCGCGTTAAAGCGCGCACAGATGTAAGCAATATATTCCTCCGGACTCATATTAGCCAGTATACTGTCAAACGTCAGCACCAGACATTCAAGACCCGTATTTTTTAGCATGCTTATTCGCTCGTCATTTAAGGTAAGCAGCTTTATTTTTTTGCCCAATACTTCGCGCGGATGACAGTTGAAAGTAAGAATGCACGGCTTCATATTCATCTGTCCGCCTATCCGCTTCGCTTGCCTGAATAATTCCTGATGCCCTCTATGCACTCCGTCAAACGTGCCCAGTACCAATATACTTTTTTTCTCCATAACCTTATGGATGCTAATCCCCTTTCAGATACTAAAGCTCATCTAAGCAGACATAAAACCTTCAGCCTGCCTTGATTCATAACGCTAAGCGCGCTGAAAACGCCCTTAAAATATACGCGCGTCTTTTCCCCCTCGGCCAAGTCGACTGAAATATACATTTCAGGCGCCAATGGTACTCCATTTAAAAATTGCTTTTCAAATTCCGGCTTAATATCGGCGCGTTTCAGACTGCTTAACGGCTCGTCCATAGGCCGCAGAAAAGAATTGTCTCCATTTTCAACCATATCCGCTATCTGAGCCAGGCTAAACGCATTTGCAATATCATAGCAGCCCGCGCGCGTGCGTACAAGCGAATACATATATCCGCCGGCGCCTAACGCGTCTCCTAGGTCCGCGCATATTGTACGAACATATGTGCCCTTAGAACAATGCACGCGCAAAATAAATTTATTTTTATCCGTCTGCTCCAAAAGCTCCAGCTTATAAACCGTTACCCTGCGCGGCTTCCTTGTCACTTCCATTCCTGCACGCGCATATTCGTACAGCTTTTTACCGTCTATTTTTATAGCCGAATACATTGGCGGCATCTGCATAATTTCACCTGTAAAAGCCGGGATAGCCTTTAATATATCCTCTCTCTCTATTAAATGATTAGAATGAAATATAACCTTTCCTTCAGCGTCCTGCGTGTCGGTGCGCGCTCCTAATGCCAGTCCCGCGACATATACCTTATCCTTGTCCATTATGTAATCAGAGAGCCGCGTAGCCTTGCCGGCGCATATGGGCAGCACCCCCGTAGCCATTGGATCCAAAGTTCCGGTATGTCCGATTTTCTTCTGCTTAAGTATGCGCCGAAGCCGGGCTACAACATCGCTTGAAGTCATACCCGCCTCTTTATTTACATTTATAACGCCATTGTATCTATCCATGCATGCGCCGCTTTTCCCGCCGTCTGCACCGTCTGCATTCAAAACGGCTGACAAAACCTCCCCTTGATTAATCATTTAACCAGTCTCCCGGATATCATATCCGCAATCTGCCTTTTTGCCTCCTCCAGGCTACCGTTAATAACGCAGCCTGCCGCCATGCGGTGCCCGCCGCCGCTCAATAAAAGCGCAATTTCCGAAACATCCAGCCTTCCCGACGAGCGCAGGCTTACCTTATAGCCCTCCCCGCGCTGCCTTAAAAATACCGCCGCTTCAACGCCCGCAACCTCCAGCGCATAATTCACTATGCCCTCGCTGTCCGCCTCGTGCGCGCCGCAAAGGTCGAAATCCCGCTGAGTAAGGGATATAATTGCAATTTTATTCTCACAGCAAAGCTCCAAACTGTTTAAAGCCCTGCCCAGCAGCCGGCTGGCGTTAAAGGTGCGCGTCCCAAAAAGCAGCTTGTTTATCCGAGCCGTGTCAAAGCCGGCGTCATAGAGCTGTGCGGCTATAAGCATAGTATCCCTGCCCACATCGCTGTGCGCAAAGCGGCCGGTATCAGTTAAAAACGCCGTATACAGGCATTCCGCTGTTTCTCCTTCTGCTTTCAAGCCCAATTCCATAAACAGTTCATACACGCACTGCGCCGTAGCAGGGCAGCTTTTTATATAATTTATATCTCCAAAGCCCTGATTGGTAACATGATGGTCTATAACCAGCTTTAACCGAGCGGCTGAAAAAAGCGGAGCATAAATTCCCAAACGGCTTATATCCGCGCAGTCTACCGCTATAGCAGCGTCATACTCCTCCAATTCGGGCAGTTCCAGCAGCCTCCTTATACCTGAAATGTCGGATAATTGGCCAGGAAAAGCGCCCTCTCCTTTAAAAAAGCATCGCTTGCCCATATTTATAAGAGCAAGCGCTAAAGCGGCGGAGCTGCCAAGAGCATCGCCGTCCATATTTACATGTGCTGTTATAAGAAAAGATTCATTCTGTTCAATGGCCCGCGCAAGGCGTTTAAGCGCATTCATTTTTTCTCCTCATCCGCATCTCCGGCGTTCAGGCTATCTATAAGCTCGCTTATATGAACGCTGTATTCTATGGAATCGTCGTATATAAATTTTAGCTCGGGCAGTTTGCGTATAGTTATCCGCTGCCCCAGGCAGCGCCTTATAAAGGGCGCCGCTTTTTTCAGCGCAGTTATTGCCTGCGCCTGTTCCTGACTATTGCCGTAAACCGAAATATACACCTTACATATATCCAAATCGGGCGTTACCTCGGCGCGCAGCACGCTGACCATACTGCTTGCGCGCGGGTCGCGCACGTCCTCGCGCAGTATCTGCGCCAGAGCGCGCTGTATTTCCGAGCCCAGCCGTTCCGTTCTCTGATTCCCCATGAATTTTTCTCCTTATTCAAGGCATACCACGCATCAATTCAATATTTGCGCCCGCGGTCTACCTCTTAACCTGTTCCTGAATAAACGCCTCTATGACGTCGCTTTCTTTTATATCGTTATAATTATTAATGCCTATGCCGCATTCAAATCCATCGGCCACTTCCTTAACGTCGTCCTTAAAGCGCTTTAAGGAGCTGATGCTGCCCTCATGAATAACTATATTATCCCGCAGCAGCCGGACTCCGGCATTGCGCTGAATCTTACCGTCCGTTACATAAGCGCCCGCGATAATTCCCGCGCCCGGCACCTTGAAGGTGGTGCGTACCTCGGCATGACCTATAACCACCTCTTTAAACTCCGGATCCAGCATGCCCTTCATAGCGTTTTCAATATCCTCTATGGCGTTATATATTACCCGGTACATGCGCATATCCACTTTTTCCGACTCAGCCGCAGCCGTAGCCATAGCGTCGGGGCGCACGTTAAAGCCGATAATTATGGCGTTTGAAGCAGAGGCCAGAATAACGTCCGATTCCTTTATTGCGCCTACGGCTCCGTGAATAACGTTTATGCGCACTTCCTCGTTGCTCAATTTTTCCAGCGCCTGGCGCACAGCCTCAACGCTGCCCTGCACGTCAGCCTTGACTATTAAATTAAGCTCCTTTATATCGCCCTCTTTTATCTGGCTGAACAAATCATCCAAAGACGCCTTGGCTCTAGCCTTGAGCTGGTCCGCCTTAAGCTTATCCCGGCGCTCCTGCACAACCTGCCTGCCCAGCTTGTCGTCGTCCGTGCCGTAAAGTATATCGCCCGCGTCAGGCACATCGTTAAAGCCCAGCACCTCAACGGGCATAGAAGGCCCTGCTTCTTCCACGCGTTCTCCCTTATCGTTCATCATGGCCCTGACCCTGCCGCCGGTCGTACCTGCTACTATGGTGTCGCCCACCCTGAGAGTTCCGTTCTGCACAAGTACGGTAGCTACAGGCCCTCTGCCCTTATCCAGGCGCGCCTCCACGATAGTGCCCCTGGCCTTTTTATCCGGATTAGCCTTATATTGATTAACGTCCGCCACCAGCAATATCATTTCCAATAAATCGCTCAGACCGTCTCCTGTAACTGCTGAAACCGGAACAATAATAGCGTCCCCTCCCCACTCCTCGGGCAGTATACCGTGATTGGTCAATTCCTGCTTAACCCTTTCAGGATTGGCTGTAGGCTTATCCATTTTATTTATAGCTACTATTATCGGCACCTTGGCCGCCGTAGCGTGATTTATAGCTTCAACAGTCTGAGGCATTACGCCGTCGTCCGCCGCCACCACCAATATGGCGATATCAGTAACCTGAGCGCCCCGGGCGCGCATGGAGGTAAAAGCCTCGTGGCCGGGAGTGTCCAAAAAGGTTATAGTCCTGCCGTTATGGCTGACTGTATAAGCGCCTATATGCTGGGTTATGCCGCCCGCCTCGTGAGCGGTTACGTTAGTGGAGCGTATTGCGTCCAAAAGCGAGGTTTTGCCGTGGTCAACGTGTCCCATAATGGTAACGACCGGAGGCCGCTCAAACGTATCCTCTTCCCCGTCCTGCACGGCTGCGTCCGTAAGGGTTTCCTCAAAGGTTTTAGCTATTTTCTGCTCCAAATCTATACCGAAATCGGTAGCCACCAGCGCAGCGGTATCATAATCTATCTCGTTATTGATAGTAGCCATTATACCAAGCAGAAACAGCTTCTTTATAATCGCCGTAGCAGGCTTGCCCAGCTTTTCGCTTAAATCCTTTATGCTTATAAGCTCAGTAGTCATAACGGCATGCTCTATTTTTATCGGCTCCATCTTCTGCTGGGCGCTCTCCTTGCGCTTGGGCTTGCGGCTCCGAATACGCTCATCCTCTTCAAATACCGCTCCGCGCTGACGGGGCGCGCCCTCCCTTTTATTGAGCCGCTTTTCCTCATGCTCGCGGGAATACTGCTTTTTATTGGGGTCATAATTGCTCACACGGCCCTTTTCGGTAGGCAGAGACGCGTCAAAGGCGGGAATTTTAAGCCCTCCCTGCGGTCTGGACTGGGGCCTTCCGCCCTGAGCCTGGGCACGGCCTCCCTGCCGGTTGCCGCTGCGCTCTGACTGAGAACGTTCGCCAATGGTTCTGCTCTGCTGCGCGCCCTGAGCCCCACGCCCGTCAAAAGACTGGGAGCGGTTAAAGCCCTGTCTTGGCTGAGACTGTCCCTGTGCTTGGGGACGTCCTCCCGGCTGCGTCTGGAACGGGCGCTGCTGCATATTAGGACGGCCCTGCGCATTGGCAGGCGCCTGCGGACGTTTGCCCGTACTCTGCGGCCGGACGGCCTTCTCCGCGTCAAAGCGGCGTTCTTTATCAGATTGAGGCGCGGCTACCTGACGGGCAGCCTGTTCATTCTGAGCTTCGCCGGTAACAGGAGAAGCCTGCGCTGGTTCCTCAGGCGCTTTATCCGCGTTTAAAGGCTCCCTGTTCTCCCAAGCCCCGGCCGCGTCCACAACCTCATCGGCTCCATTTTGCATTTCAGCGGTCTGGGCATGTTCGGCTGTTAAAACCTCCTTAGGCGAGGACGCCTTTGCACTCAACCCAGGCTGCGCATCCTGAGCCTGAACATTTTCCTCCGCCTTTTTCTCAACGGCGGCTTCAGGCAAAGCGGCGCTTTTCTGAGACTGACCGTGAGCGTTTTCCTCTGTCTGGGCCGCCTGAGCTTCCTTATCGCTCTCGGCCTGCGCCTGTTCCGCCTCTTTTTTAAGCAATTCCTGCTCGCGCGCCGCTCTGAGCCGTTCCTGTTCAGCCTGTTCGCGCTGAGCCTGCATCAGCTTCTGCCGCAGAAGCTCCTCATTATTATTCATTAAAGCCTGCAGGGACTGAATATCCCTCTGTGCGTCGGCCAGCTTAGCGGTTATGCTTCCCGCAGCCTTTTGAATATCCTCGGCAAGCGCCTGATTTTTACTCATTATTATAATGCACCCCCAAAATCGTTCAAGGTATTTATCCTATTATTTATAGCGTCGGCAAAACCGGCGTCGTTTATTGATACTGCAATGCCCGCGGGCTTCCCGACGGCCCCTCCTAATTCGTCCGTATCCAGAAGCAGGCATTTTATGCCCAGTCTGGAGGCCGCGGCAGAATATTCCTTTATTGTCCGCTCCGAGCTGCGGGCTGCGAGCAGCACCAGCTTGGATTGCTTCTTTTTAAGCGCTTCACTCACCGCCGTATACCCAACCGAAGCCTTTCCGGCGGCGCGGGCCAGTCCTATAAGAGAGAGCAGCTTTGAATCAGTTTTAATCAACCTTATCAAGTTCCTCCTTAATGGAATCCAATATGCTCTCCTCTACAGGCGCTTCAAAAGCGCGGGAAAGCGCCTTTGTTTTAATACACGCTTCAAGGCATTCTGCCCTTGGGCATATATACGCCCCGCGGCCGGCAGCCTTGCCCGTTTTATCCAGGCTTACAGCGCCCTCCTTATTGCGTACTATCCGAACCAGCTCCCGCTTAGGCTTCATTTCCCTGCATCCAAGGCACATGCGCATGGGAATTTTCTTTGTCTTCAAACGCTCTTCCTCCGATAGTAATAGTATATCCGTTTTTCTGCTCAAACTGCTCTTTGCTTTAAAAGGCTTCAGGCAGCCGCGTATATCCGCGCCGTTATATATGCCGACGCCCCGCGGGACGATATCCCTCTACGCCGTCCCCGCCCGAAAAACAGCCGCAGCCGCATTACTCCTCTGAACCGTCAGGCAGCCCAAGCTCCTTAGGCTCAATATCATCCAGGCCGTTATGCTCTTCAAAGGCCTGCGCGTCAAACTGCTCCTCCAGCTGGCTCTGGCATTTGATATCTATTTTCCAGCCGGTAAGCCGAGCGGTAAGCCGGGCGTTCTGGCCCTCCTTGCCTATGGCCAGGGAAAGCTGATTATCCGGCACCACAACTCTGGCGACCTTTTCTTTTTCATTGGCGTTAACCATAATCACCTTAGCAGGGCTGAGAGCATTGGCTATATATTCGGCCGGGTCTGCGCTCCATTTTATAACGTCGATTTTTTCATCGTTCAGCTCGCTGACTATTTGGGAAACTCTGGCGCCCTTAGCCCCTACGCACGCGCCCAGCGGGTCTATCGCAGGATCCTCCGAGGTAACCGCTATCTTAGCGCGGCTGCCCGGCTCGCGCGCTATTGATACTATGCGCACCACGCCGCTCTGTATCTCAGGGGATTCCAATTCAAACAGGCGCTTGATAAGCTGGGGATGGGAACGGGAAACCGTAACCTGAAGCCCTTTAAGCCCCCGGCGCACATCCACCACATATACCTTTATGCGGTCGCCCACCTTATATACCTCGCCCGGAATCTGCTCCTTAGGAGGCAGCACGCCCTCCGTCCTGCCCAGCTCGACAAACACATAGTCGTTTTCCACTCTGTGCACAAAGGCGGTAAGCAGCTCGTGCTGCTTATCGGCGTATTCATCATAGATAGCTCCCTTTTCCGCCTCGCGCAGGCGCTGGGTTATAACCTGGCGCGCAGTCTGCGCGCCTATGCGTCCAAAATCCTTGGGCGTGTCCTCAAACTGTATCCTGTCGCCTATCTGATAGCGGGGATCAATCTCCTGCGCCTCTTCCAGAGAAAGCTCAGTTTCAAGATTATGCAGCCTTTCCACCACAGTTTTAACTATATATATATGCACGTCGCCCGTTTCCCTGTCCATATGCGCTATTATTTCGCCTTCAAAGCCCTTAGCCTTCTTATAGGCGGAAACCATAGCCAGCTCTATGGATTCCATAAGCATTTCCGCACTTATTCCTTTTTCCTTTTCCAGCGCATCCAGCGCTTCTATAAGACCAGCGTTCATTTTAATCCTCCATTAAATCAGGGGCCGATATACGGCCTTATTGTTTTTATATCTGCGCGGGCAAGCTCATATTTTTCCTTTCTGCCCTCTATTATAACCATACCTGCGTCAAAAGCAAGCAGGGTACCGGTAAATTTTTTCTTTTTTCCTTTTACAGGCGTCTTTAATTCAGCCTGAACAGTTTTACCCACGTTTCGTTCAAAATCCCTTTCAGTCTTAAAGGGTCTTTCTCCGGGAGAAGAAACGCAAAGACAATACTGCGTTCCGCCAGTCGGGTCATTTTGTTCCAAAACAGGCTCTATAAGCCTGCTCACGCGCTCGCAGTCGTCTATAGTCACACCATGCTCGCTGTATATATAAAATGTAAGGCATATAAGCCCTTCTTCCCGGCCGTAATCCACTCCAACCAATTCAAAGCCCGCCTCTTCTATAGCTGGCCGGGCGCAGTTTTCGGCTTTTTGAATTATATCGGGCAAATTATTCCTCCTTTCAAAAAACAAGAGTGGGATAAAACAGCCCACTCTCAGATAAATATCTGAAACTACCGCATGGCGGAGGGCGCAGCGCCCAGTCTTCCGCCTTAATTCAGATAATAACACACTTTATTTAATAAAGCAAGCGTTTAAAGCGCTTTTCCTAAAGATTTTTCCAGTCCAGCTCAAGGCAAAACGCTTTAAAATCTATACCTGCGGCAAGGTCTCTTCCGATTGCTCCACCTTCTTAGACAACGCTTTTTCATTAAAAGCATTATCCGAACTATTTTGCAAGGGCTGAGCATACTTCATCATACAGCCTATAAGCAGCCAAAAAATTATCGAAGCGCTGGTACACTTAAAAAATATATCCGAATCAAAAAATGTAGTTACAGCTATAATAGAAAGCATTGTAAAAATAAGTATTGCCATGCTGTCCGGGCGCTTATTTTTTACAAAATATTTTATTGCCGTAATTAATACGCAAATTAAAAACGCTGCCATTGTGACAAATCCCAATAAGCCTATGCTGGAATAAATAGCCAGATAGCCATTATGCGTATCATAGATTCTACCAATTTCATAAGAAAGCGGATAATGCTCTTTAGAATATTGAACTATATAAATATCAGGGAACTGTTCTTTAATTATAGACATATAACTGGGAGAAAATCCAAAGAGCATTGTTTTGACGCTGCTGCCCCCGCATAAGAAATAATCCCGCCATATTCTAAAACGGTTATTCGATATATCTCCCGTTTGAGTATCTGGGCGCTCCAATACATCGTCTATAATAGTACCAGTTATATCATCGTTATCCGAATCATTCGCGTTGCCAGAATTATCAGAATCCTGAGTACCTAGAAGCACGGGAACTTTAGATAAAACCATATGAGTTCCTGAATAAGCTCCATAAAGTATCACTACGCAAAGCACAGCGGCAGCTACTGCGCCTAATCCTCTTACTACTTTAGAAGCGCCTGTCTTCTTATTTGCAATAATATTGCGCACAGCGATAATAGTAAAAACAGCCATCCCGCACAGCAAGCCTACTAATGTGCTTCTTGTTCCACTCAATACCAAATATATGAAGAATAAAGCGGCCTGTATAATAAACAAAATCCTGACCCATATACGTTTTGCTTTTACAGCGCCGTATACAGCTCCCACGCCTAAAAGCAAAGCTAAAAGCGTCGCATAATAAAGATAGCCGAATACGCCGAAAAGTCTTCCTCCTTGAAATCCCTGGCGGCTATTCCCGCCCTCAACCGGCGTAATATACGAAATCTGCATAATAAATTGATATATTGAAACGACAACGGCCACAGTAAAAATAGCAGATATCACCAGAAATAAATTCCTTAAAAAGCGTTCCATATGTTCTTTAGCTAATCTAAGATAAAAAGAATAAATAAGAAACATATGCACAACCTGCCAGACTATTACCTTGGCGTTTTCTGTCCAGCCATAGCTTACATAAAACAAAGAGGAAGCGCACATTATTACGATAGTGGCCACCAGCAGAACGCAATATCTGCTTTTTATGACTGTTCTTTCTATAAGAATATCAGCGGCTAAAAATGCGAAACCCAGCACAGCCATCGCAGGAGAAATTATATCTAAATGGGCATTGCACATAACTACCCGCACAGGTACTATCTGCCAAAGGGTTTGATAGAGCAAAACTACTGAAATATATATTTTGACGAATAAATCCGCCCAGCTTTTTAATTGATTTTTACTTATTGCATTCATTATGATTCTCCAAAAACAATAGTGTACAAGCGCGCGAACGCTTACAGCTTAACATCTTTTTATAATAAAATAACATTAGCATTTAAATATTATACTCGAATTATGATTATTTGAAAAGCGTTTTGCATATGCTTGCGCATGTCCTCGGCGCCGTATATAATCCGCCGTACAATTTAATAAGAGCACAATAAGCTTAGAACCGTGCGCGTCATCCATGCAATTAACGCTCTAAAGTGAAAAAATCAGTTGACAGCCTGCTTATTTATGATATAATACAGCCAATCAAATTAAAACAAACCGTTGAGTAAGAAGAGTAGCCTGATATACCTCCTTTCAGAGAGCTGCTAATGGTGGAAAGCGGCAGGGCATGGAATTAGGTGAATGGACTTACGAGGGCAGGTCGAAAAGCGTCGGCGTTTAGTAGTGCCTGCTGGGAGCTTCACCCATTATCCGCGAAGCGCGTATATTTTGAGTACGCGAAATAAGAGGACGTTTAAATACGTCAATTTGGGTGGTACCGCAGAAGCAAGGCTTTTGTCCCTTAGTGGGATAAAAGCTTTTTTGTTTCCCGTCGTTTAATTTGAGAAATATTTTATTTTAAGGAGCGATGCAGAATGAAAAAAGTACCCTACAGATTTTATTTAACCGAGGAGCAGATTCCGACGCAGTGGTATAATCTGCGCGCCGATATGCCCGAACAGCCCGACCCAATTATCAACCCGGCCACCATGCAGCCTGCTCAGCTTTCAGATTTGCTGCCTGTATTCTGCGAGGAACTAGCCCGTCAGGAGCTGGACAGCAAGACCAGATACTTTGATATACCCGGCGAAATTATGGATGTATACCGAATATACCGTCCTGCGCCATTAATAAGGGCTTATAATCTTGAAAAGGAATTAGATACTCCCGCCAAAATATACTATAAATTCGAGGGCAACAACACCTCAGGGAGTCATAAATTAAATTCCGCGCTTGCACAGGCATATTACGCAAAAAAGCAGGGCTTGACCAGCCTGACTACTGAAACAGGAGCAGGACAATGGGGTACGGCTCTTGCCGAAGCCTGTTCCTATTTTGGTCTGCCGCTGACCGTATATATGGTTAAGGTTTCATACGAGCAAAAGCCTTTCCGCAAAACAGTCATGCAAACCTTTGACGCAAATGTTATAGCCAGTCCCAGCAACACTACGGCGGTAGGCCGCGCAATATTGGAAAAAGACCCTGATACCGGCGGAAGCCTTGGCTGCGCAATTAGTGAAGCTGTAGAAAAGGCTGTAACCACGCCAGGATGCAGATATGTGCTTGGGTCAGTACTAAATCAGGTGCTTCTTCATCAATCCATTATAGGCCTTGAATCCAAAAAGGCCATGGAGCTTTTAGACGAGTATCCGGATATTGTAATAGGCTGCGCGGGCGGAGGATCCAATTTAGGCGGATTAATAGCGCCGTTTATGCAGGACAAGCTGCTGAAAAAGGCTAATCCGCGTATTATCGCAGTAGAACCGGCGTCCTGTCCTTCTCTGACCAGAGGAAAATACGCTTATGATTTCTGTGATACAGGTAAAATAACGCCATTAGCCAAAATGTACACACTAGGCTGCGGCTTCATACCTTCCGCCAATCATGCCGGAGGACTAAGATATCACGGAATGTCTCCAATATTATCAAAGCTTTATCACGACGGCTACATGGAAGCCATATCGGTTGAGCAGTCCAAGGTCTTTGAGGCAGCTGTGCTCTTCTCCAAAAAAGAAACAATATTGCCTGCACCCGAATCCGCGCATGCAATATACGGAGCAATTCAAGAAGCGCTCCGCTGCAAAGAAAGCGGTGAAAGCAAAACCATTCTCTTTGGTCTTACAGGAACCGGTTATTTTGATATGACCGCATATAACGCCTATATTACCGGTAATATGAGCGACTATATTCCCACCGACGAGGATTTGCAAAGGGGCTTTGACGGACTTCCTCAGGTACCTGGCCAATAATATAATAATTTAGCTTTCCCAGGCCCCCCAAAAAATACAGTCCGGGCGCATTTTGCGCCCGGACTGTATTTTTTGGGGGGCCTGGGAGGCTCCGGGTTCAGCCCTAAGGTACGGGGCGTTCTGGCTTAAGCCAGAACGCCCCGTACCTTAGGGC
>URIR01000018.1 GCA_900547955.1 uncultured Eubacteriales bacterium
AGCAGAGCTTTACGGCCCATAGGGAGACTCTGCGCCCGGCCTAACGGCCGGGCGCCATTTTATCCTTTTTAATATAAACAAAATTCCGTCCCCCCGCGCTGCTAAAAGCAGCGCGGGGGGACGGAAAGCCGACTTATTAAAATAAATAACCCGCTATTCCTTATCGGACGGCTTCTTCTTTTTCTTAGCAGCAACAACAGCTATAACTATTACAGCTATAACCACAACCGCTGCAACAGCGGCAATAATCCAAATATTATTATTTGCCGATTCTTCACCCGTCTGGTCCGAAGAAGTAGCTCCCGCCGTCACAGCAGTCGTTGCGTTCTGCCCGGCGTCCTCGCTCTGAGCAGGCTGCTCGGTCTCCTCGGGGGCGTCAGTAGGCTCAGGCCGAGGCGTCTCAGCAGGCAAATTCGGAGTTTCGTCGTCAGGCAGATAAGTTACTTCCCCATCAGTATTGCTATAAAGCTGTAAAGAATCAACTACAATATTGTACTCGCTCGGATTTTCCTCCTCTAATATGCCCGCCCATGGAACAAGCCTGAAATCCAGCTGTACTCCCGCCTTAACATTATCAAAATTCATATATCCGCTGGCAAGCAGCTCCTCAATTTGAGCCTCGTCAGTATAGGTCTCAGGCAAAAACCAGCCAAACTCGCCGTCGCGGGAATTACCGCCCACTCCAGCTATTGTAAGAGGAATATCCACCCAGCCCTCAAAGCCCCAGGGAATAACTATACGGGTATTCTTCCAGGTTTCGGGTGCGTCAAAAACCACCTCTTCCTCTTCTCCACGCATATTATACATCTTGGTGCCAAGGTACGAGGTAACGGTAATCGTGTCGCCGTCCCCTATGCCGGGCGCGTTCAAAGTAAGATGCACCTGCAGGGTAACGTTATCGTCTACATTATTCTTAACATAAAAACGAAACCCGTCCGCATTAGCCCAAGCCTCTTTTACAGCCGCCACTCTTTCCTCAGAGCCGTATTCGGTACCCGTGCGTTTGTATGTAGAGCGAAGCACATATGAACCGTATTCCGACTCATAGTCGGGAATCATAGCCAGGCCCTGCCTGGTATCCCCGTCCACAAGCTCGGCCACGCCGTCTCCCAGCCCCCATGTGCTGTGGTCGTCCGGCTCAGTCACAGCTCCCGAAGCATTATTGATATCCTCCGCCGTAAGGTCGTCAAAGCCTTCCAGCATAATGGTCGCCTTCTGGTCAGGCTGAGCGGCAAAGGATACGCCGGCCAGCAGCACCATAACGCAAACCAGTAAAACAGCCGCTGTCTTCTTCAATATAATTACCTCCTAAAATAAATTGGCCCCGCAGACAAAATCCCAAATATCCAGCAGAGCAGTCTTTAAATAAATTATACAATATTAAAATGCTGCGTTCCATGCACAAAATTAACTATTTCATTCACAAAAAGCAGAATTAGCATTCAAAAATTTTTCCATATTTTCAGAAGCTTTGATACCCGCATTTACTCAAAAATTCGCTTATATCCCTTAAGCGTTGAAACAAGTTAAGGCCCTGCCCTGTACCCCGTCCCTCCGGAACGCGCTAAAAGACAGGCCAATGCAGAAATATAATCCATTGCAATTATATACGGCGTTATGCTATAATAATCATTATGAATTATTATAGCGCACTTAAAGCGCGCAATCCTTCCGCAAATGAACTGCGCCGCAGCCCGCGCAGGCATTGAACCGGGCAATAGCAATAATATACAGCATAAATATTAAAGAGGAATATATGACAGGCCCAGAAGCTAAAGGCATTAAAAAAGCTGTCCAACAGCAAATAGATAATTTAAAAAATATCAGCCTGGAACCAGGCGAGTTTATCTCCCAGCCCCTTATTCAGGCGCTGGCTGATATAACCGCCGCCGCTCAAAGAGAGGTATGCGTTTACATTACCCGGAGCGGAAAAATAATTTGGTCGTCCATAGGCGAAAGGGACAGAGTAGCCCTGGAGGGCATGAGCCTGCGCCGGAGTCAGCAGCGTCTTTCAGGCATTCGGTGTATACACACCCATCCGGGAGGAAACCATTCCCTTTCAAGCGCCGACCTTCAATCCCTGAAAAATCTGCGTCTGGACGCAATAGCCGCAATAGGCGTAAAGGAAGGCCGGGCCGGATATATCAGCATGGCGGTACTGGATTTATACGATAACCAGCTTAAGCCAAAATTTATGCACAGTCCCTCATGGAATATTCCCCAATCTGAATGGATGCAGGCAATATTGGACGCGGACAAAATAATAGTTAAAAATACTGCCTATGAAACTGCCCCCGCTAAAGAAAAGGTTATGCTTCTGGGACACGGAGATCTTGCCGAATTGAGAGCTCTTACGCATACGGCCGGAGGCGAGGTCTGCGCCGAAATTATCCAAAAGGGCAGGCCGCTGGGCGAAGGCAAGCTTAAAGACGCCGCTTTATCCGCCCAGGCCAACGAGGCCCAGCTTATAATATACGATGGAGAGCTTTCCCCTTCACGCAAATATGAGCTGGAAAAAATATTTTGTCTGCCCGTGCTTGACCGAACCGCACTCATTCTGGACATATTCGCCATGCGCGCCCGTTCGGGCGAAGGCCAGCTGCAAGTAGAGCTTGCGCAATGCAAATACGCGCTCTCCCATCTGACAGGACAAGGCAGCGAGCTCTCCCGTCAGGGCGGAGGAATAGGCACGCGGGGCCCGGGCGAAAAAAAGCTGGAAACCGACCGCCGCCATTTAAAGCGCCGGGAAGCGGAATTGGAAAAGCAGCTGGAGCAGCTCTCCCTTCAGCGCAGCCTTATGAGAAAAAAGCGAAAGAGAAGCGGAACCCCTCTTATTACCCTTATAGGCTATACAAACGCGGGCAAAAGCACCCTTTTAAACGCTCTGACCGGCGCGGACGCCTTTTGCGAGGATAAGCTGTTCGCTACCTTGGACCCTCTCACGCGCGCCTGCCGGCTGCCCGACGGCAGCCAGGCTCTTATAACCGACACCGTAGGCTTTATACGCCGGCTGCCTCATTTGCTCATTGAAGCCTTTAAATCTACCCTGGAGGAGGCTAGCCAGAGCGAATTGCTGCTCCATGTTCTGGACGCTTCCGACCCCGAGCTGGAAGCGCATATAGAGGCATGCGAGAGGGTGCTTGAAGAGATAGGCGCGGCAGAAATCCCCAGAATAATGGTGTTTAATAAAGCGAACCGAGCTTCAAAGCTTCCCCTTTACAAGGACAGCGTATGCATAAGCGCGCTTACAGGCGAGGGTCTGGAGCTCTTAAAGACCGAAATGCTTAAACGATTAAACGCATGTATGGACTGCGTAACGCTGGACGTTCCCTATTCGCGCGGCGATGTGCTTTCACTTATTCATTCCCTGGCTAAGGACAGCTCTATAAACTATCTGCCTGAATACGCCAGAGTTGAATTTACCTCGTCCAGAGAGAGCGCCCGAATTATCTGCGCCGCATTGAATAAGCACGGTTAGCTTGGCTTTTATTCAAACATATAGCTGCAACGCAAAAAACAGACGGGAGATTATTTATGATAAAATTAGAAAATACAAGCGTAATGAATTTGGAAAACGCGCTAAGAGGAGCGCGCAATCCCATGTCTAGCTGGGACCGCTCGGACAGCTTTTGGAATGATGAGCACAATTACATTCTAGGACCCAACGACCTTTCGCTTGCGCGCAGACTATGTACTGCCGGACCCGACCACCGCAAATTTATCAGACAGATATTTGTCAGCGTAGATATAACCGCTCCGCTGTACTGGTGGAAGGAATTTGATACCTATAAGGTAGGGACCGTGGCCAATTCCACCAGCACAATGCACAAAATTCATTCCAAGCCCTTCAGCCTGGAGGATTTCAGTACGGATAAAATGAACGGACAGGCCCTGGAGGCCATGCGCGGAATAATAAGCAGCCTGGAAGCGCTTAGGCTGGATTACATCCAGAATAAGGACAAGCAGCTATGGTACAGCATAATACAGCTTCTGCCCTCCAGCTACAACCAAAGGCGCACCTGTACCATGAATTACGAAAATCTGGTCAATATGTATTACGCGCGTATGCGGCATAAATTGGACGAATGGCGGGAATACTGCAAATGGATAGAAGCCCTGCCCTACGCGGGGGATATGATACTGATAAAAGCAAACGCGCCCGAAGGCTAAGGCCCGGGGGTTTTAAGCCGTAAATTCTTTTAACAGGCGCTGAGGCGGGGGCGCGGCTCTTGGGCCCGGCTTAAGCCGGGCCGGGCCGGGCTTCGCCCGGCCTGCGGCCGGAGGCCGCCAAGAGCCGCGCCCCCGCCTCAGCGCCTGTTAAAAGAATTTCTTATTTGCTTGCCGTCTCTCCAATGCTCCTCCTTAAGGCGCAAAGCCCGCTTATTTTTATGTTTACAAATAACCCCGCAGACAGTATAATATTTTATATGCAAGCGCATATATAAAACCCCCTGGAGGTAATAGTAATATATGAACTCTGACAGACGCGAGGCAATCCTGAATTATATAAAGGAACGCGGTCATGCCAGCTTAAAGGAGCTAAAGGAAATTTGGAGCGGTCTGTCAGAAATGACTCTGCGGCGCGATATGGCCTACCTTGAAGAAAAAGGCCATATAATACGCACGCGCGGAGGCGCCGTAGCCGCAAACGTCACCTCTATGGTCTCTGAAGACGTTTACGCGCGCCGCGCTGCTCTTAATATCAACGAAAAGCAGGCTATCGCTCATAAGGCGCTGGCGCTGGCCAGAGAGCGCTGTTCTATTTTTATAGATTCAGGCTCGACTATGATGTGCTTTGCGCGCGCGCTGAACGACGCAAGCTATTATATTATTACCGCCGACCCTAATATAGCTCTGGAATGCATTCACCGCCAGCATACCAGCGTTACTCTGATAGGCGGTAACCTCAGCCGCAATACCCTCTCGGCTTCAGGCGCAAATTCTATGGAATTTCTTAAAAACCTGAATATAGATATAGCCTTTATGTCTTGTTCGGGTTACGCGCACGAAACAGGCTTTACCAGCGGCACCTTCAGCGAATGCGAATTAAAGCGCGCCGTGCTGGATAAAGCCAGCAGCCGAATAATGCTCATGGATTCGTCCAAGGCGGATAAGCGCATGCCCTTTTCCTTTGCGCGCCTGAACGAATTAAATTATCTGGTTACTGACAATATACCCCAAAGCCTGAAAAAAGAGGCCCAGGAATGTGGAGTAAAGGTGCTTTAAAAGACCTTACGCATAATTTTAAAAATATGGAGGAATATAATGAAAACCAAAGCGGTTAGACTTTACGGCAAAAACGATTTACGGCTGGAGGAATTTGAGCTTCCCGAAATAAAGGAAGACGAGATACTGGCGCACGTCATATCTGATTCCATATGCATGTCCAGCTACAAGGCGTCCATACAGGGCGCCGACCACAAGCGCGTGCCCAACGACGTAAGCGAGCATCCCATTATCATAGGGCATGAATTCTGCGGCGAAATTGTAGAGGTAGGAAAGAAATGGCAAAATCAGTTTAAGCCGGGGGATAAATTTTCCATACAGCCCGCGATAAACAACGAAGGCTCCCTTGCGGCTCCGGGCTATTCTTTCCCCTACATAGGCGGAGACGCAACCTATATTGTTATTCCCGCCCTGGTTATGGAATACGGCTGCCTGCTCAAATATAATGGAGACAGCTTCTTCGGCGGCTCTCTTGCCGAACCTATGAGCTGCATTGTAGGCGGCTATCACGCGCAGTATCATACCGCGCAGGGCAGCTATGAGCATAAAATGGGCATAGTACCGGGCGGCAAAATGGCCATTCTGGCCGGAGTAGGCCCCATGGGACTGGGCGCTATTGACTACGCGCTGCACGGTCCTATAAAGCCCTCGCTGCTTGTTGTAACAGATATCAGCCAGGACAGGCTGGACCGGGCCGCTTCCATCTTTACCGCCGAGGACGCGGCTAAAAACGGAGTTCGGCTTATCTATAAAAATACCTCTGAGGGCGATCCAGTTGCCCAGCTTATGGAGCTCAGCAGCGGCACGGGCTATGACGACGTATATGTATATGCGCCCGTTAAAGCGGTTGTTGAACAAGGCGACCGCATTTTAGGCAATAACGGCTGCCTTAATTTCTTCGCCGGCCCTACAAACACCCAGTTCAGAGCGGAATTTAATTTCTACAACGTGCACTATGCGGGCACCCATATTGTTGGAACCTCGGGCGGCAACACAGCGGACATGATTGAATCCCTGGATATGATGAGCAAAGGGCTGCTCAATCCAGCCGTTATGGTAACTCATATAGGCGGGCTTAACGCAGTTATAGACACCACTCTTAATCTGCCCAATATCCCCGGCGGCAAAAAGCTTATTTACAACAATATCAAGCTCGAGCTGACCGCCATTGCCGATTTTGCGGAAAAGGGCAGGACCGACCCGCTGTTCAGGCAGTTAGACGATATTGTTAAGCGCAACAACGGTCTCTGGTGCGCCGAGGCGGAAAAATATCTGCTGGCCAACGCTCCATCCATAAATTAAGCCTTAAGCGCAGCTTTCGCTTGCCGCTCCCGGTTTTTAAATGAAGCCGGGGGCGGCTTTATTTTATGGCAGCGGCGAGTTGTTTTAATCTTTAAGAATATTAATTGCTATTATATTAAAATGGTTAAGCGCGCGGAAATTCAGGCGGGGGGCGGCTCTTGCGGCCGTGAAGCGGCCGCCGGGCCGGGCCGCAGGCCCGGCCCGGGTCAGGCGCCGTTCGGCGCCTGACCAAGAGCCGCCCCCCGCCTGAATTTCCGCGCGCTTAACCGGGCAGCCAGTATAAAGGGCAAGCCTTTAAATGCAAATAAGCCCGGCCTAAGGCCGGGCTTATTTGCATTTAAAGTATTTCTAAAGCTTATTATTATCCAACCATACCCGAACGTTCAATAGACTGGGTAAAGAACTGCTGGCAGAATACATATAGTATAATCAGCGGGGTAATATGCAGTATGACTGCAACGGCGTCGTATATAGTTTGAATTGCGGCGTCGTTCTGCCTATCCAGTACCTGCGTCACATATGTATAACCCGCCTGCCCTATCCTTGTAGCCATAACCTCCGCCGAGGGATACAGCATCTTTAAATACCACGCGTCGTTATACTGGAATACAAACGCAAACAGGATTACCGTTATCAAAAGGGGCAGCGCGCTGGGCAGCATTATCTGCCAGAAGGTTCTGAAGGTATTCGCGCCGTCTATATAGGCTGCCTCCTCCAATTCCTTAGGCTGATTCTTAAAGTACTGCCTCAGCAGGAATATATACAGCCCGTTCCTGTACATGACCGCCGTAGCGCTCATTGCTATAAACGCGCCCCAGCCTCCCACTAGATTCAGGCCCGCGCCTTCGTTATAGAGATACTGGGAATTCATAGAGAACATTGTAAGGATATCAAAATTCCTGTATCTCATCTTCATAGCGTCGGCCAACAGCTGCACGGGAATAACCAGAGTTATTATAACCAATGCAAATATAAAGCCGCAGCCCTTAAACTTAAAACGCGCCAAGCCATATGCCACCAGCGTACAGGAAACCATCTGCAAAATGCCAAGGCCCAGCGAGGAAATAACGCTGTTTATCAGCAGCGTACCCGCGCGCATATGATTCCACATTGCAATATAGTTATTAAAGCTCATGGAGCGGGGGATAAATATAACCGTACTGTCATACATATCCTGCTCCGATTTTAAGGACGCGATAAGCAGCGTCAGTATGGGATAGAGCACTAAGAAGCATAAGCCGGTAAGCAAAACCGTTCTTACTATGGCCCATACTACCTTGCGCAGCTTTTTAGATTTTAAAAACTGCTTAACTCTTTCCCAGCCCTTTGCCTTTTCAATCTTAAGGCTGTCTATTTCCTCTGCTCCTACAAGATTAATAGCTTTTTCAGGCTTTCTGGAGCGTTTGGGGGCCTTTTCTTTTTTCTTCTTTGCTTTTGCCTCGCCGCCCGAAGGGTTTTTATCCATTTCAGCCTCCGGCTGCTGCTCCTTTATAACCTTTTGCTCGGTTTCTTTCTTAGCCATCCCAACACCCCCCTTATTCATTTTCGTTATAGACGAATTTTGATATAATCCCCGATACTGCGAATATTACCACCGCAACCATTACAAAGTACGCCCAGCCCATGGCCATTGCCTGGGAAACCGTCGTGCTGGTCGAATTTGTCGTACTGAAAAGCTTTGCTATTACGGCGTTATTCTGTCCGGTAAATACGTCTATCATGGTATACATTGCGTTAACCAGTATCATTGGGCTTACCATGGGGAAGGTTATCTTCCAGAAGGCTTCCCATTTGGTTGCGCCCTCAACGTCAGAGGCCTCAAAAAGCGCCGGAGATATGGTTTGCAGCGCCGCCAGGAATATCAATATCTGCACGCCCGAAATGCTGATAATATTGCTCAGCTCCCCAAAGGCGCTTGTTATAAAGCTTGCAAAGTCTCCCAGTCCGTTAATTTCCTGCAGCGTGTTCTCCAGCATTCCTACTATATCCAGACCCATATCCGTCGTAGATGCGCTGGTTCCGTTGGACATCTGATGTATGGCCCAGTTATTCCCCAGCATGGAAGAGGTCGCGCCCGTAGAAGTAACTACCGGCATAAAGAATATCGCTCTGGCCACTCCTCGTCCTACAAACTGCTGATTCAGCACGTTGGCAATAATGAAGCTGAAGATAAGAATCGCGGGAATATAGAATAATTCTCCCGTAGCCACATTCTTAAGAGCGGTTATATACGAGGTATCCTGCATAAACGCCCTTCTGTAATTGGCCAGCCCTCTGTCCACCAGCGCCGTCCTGGTAACTATAGTGGAATTGGCTATCATGCCGTCCGATTCCTGTATTGCGCCTACCGATACGCTCGTGCTTTCCTTAAAGCTCATCATCAGCGAGGTGTAAAGCGGCGACATGATAAACACTAAGAAACCTACTATAAACGGCAGCACGAAAAGCCAGCCCCAGAGTGAACGCTTGGTCATAAGATCAAGCTTGCGTGAACGCGGTTTATACATGCGCCTAAGCCCCCTTCCTTACTACAAAATAATCATTGGCCGGAACGGTAACGCCGTCCACGGTTATTTCGCTGTCGCTGTAGTTGACATACACCTGGGTTCCGTCCTCATATTCGGTCAGGCTCAAATCCTCGCTTAAGCGCTTATGGTTGGTCATCACCAGCTGCGCGGTATGTCCCAGCTCCTCATTATAGCGGTTATAGCTTTCAATAGCGTTATCCAGCCAGGAAACATAATTCAGAGCGTACATATCCTCGTAATAATTATCGTACATCTCTATATCGTCAGCATACATCCAGCGATAGAACAGCCCCGCGCCGTATTCAACGGCGTTAAGCAGAGAACGCTGCGGGTCGCCGCTCTGATTTATCGCTTCGCCCGAATAGCCTATAAGGCCATGCACGACCATCTGATAGAAGGGAATTGATTCATCCGTCATATAATGAGTGCTGCTGGTATTGGGCAGCTCAAAAAGCACGCTGGTGCCGCCCAGCATATAGCTGTTAGCGCCCACGTTTGCAATCTTAAAGCCAGCGTTCTCAAAAAGCTGGTTGACCTCGGCATATATCTTTTTAACCTCGTTCCTGTCCTTAAGCTCGTTTACGTTATAGTCGCCTGTGAGCACCTCGCCCATTCTGCCCAGGCAGATGGAATTCAGCTCCATCTTATTGAAATCCTCCAAAAGAGTCTTGGCCGCGGAAGACACCTTGGCCGGCTTGACTATAAATGCGCCGCTCCAGCTGTTGCCCTCCATAAGATTGAACTGCTTATAAAAGGCGTTGCTCTTGGATATCTCTCTGGAGGCGTCCGTATAGCTGAAGAAGCCGTCCAGCATATTAGCCGTTCCTACGGTTATTAATTCAGCGTCATAGAAGATATCTATATTATTGGCCGCCGCATAGCTCTTAAGCTGATTTAATTCATCCTTTGAGCCCATCTCCGAAAGCAGGCGGATGCGGTTCCAGTAGCGGTTATACAGGCCCTGATTGGCCCAGCCCCTGTAGCGCACCGCAATATTCTCTACTCCGCCGTCGGTAAGCGCGGATAGTATCTCCTGAGCCTGGCTGTAGGTGGTAAGAGGATTGATATAGAAGTATCCTACGCCAAAGGCCGTCGCATAAGCGTCTATAGCGCCCTCCAGCTCCAGATTGAAGGGAATGTGCTCCTTGGCCGTCTGTTCCCTGAGCTGACCCCTATTAATGAGGTATTCTCTGTAATATCTGGCCATATCGCTGTATTCATTGCCCTCAGAAGCGGGAAGAATGCTGTATTTAACCTCGATATCCTCTTTAATAGGCTCCTCCTGATAAGCCGTCAGGGTCTGGTCCAGACCTAAAAAGCTTACGTCGTCGCTGCCTACATACTGGAATTCAGCCCATGCCTTATTGCTGGGGCTGCGCGTTCCGCGGTTAACGTCCGCCTTTATGGTAGCAACCGCGTCGGCGCCCTCTATAATGCAGAAGAGCGAGCTGGTTTCCTTCTTAATGCCCCATACGGGCAGATAGCCCTGCTCGGTAATAGCGGGGGCCTTGTCGTATATATTTCCCTTGCCTCTGTCCTCGCCGTAGAGGGGTATGGACATCTCGGAGGAAAGCTGTATCTTGCCGTTATTGAAATTAATCAGCGCGCCCGAACCGTCGGGAACCACTATATAGCCCTCTTCGCTGCTGTCTGCGCTGCCGAAATATTCCATAACGCTTATGCTGGTTATGTCAAAGCGGGAATCGTCATATTCTATTTCGTCCGACTGAACGCTGACCTTAAGGCCGTCATCCTCCAAATAATAATCCAGAGGCACCATAAAGAGGTTGCTGTTATCCGAAATAAAGCCGGCCATATCGTCGTATTCCTGCATCTCCTCGGCCGTTATGCCCGATTCGGCGAAATAATTCTCCATATTGCTCAAAAGCAGCCTGTTCTGCCATATGGAAACCGAATGCAGCACATAATAGCCGCCTCCGCCGGCGAGCAGGTCCTCTATATTAGGCGCGTTAGCCAGGATATTGGCCTTCTGGTCATTGGTTATAGTAGTGGATGTGGTATCCGCCCATATAGTGGAATTGACCAGCTTATAATTCGCCTCGGTAAGCATTCTGGCCGTCAGGCCGCCGTTGGCCTCTATCGCTGCAAGCAGCTCGTTATATCTCGCCTCAGGCACAAGCACCGGGAAATTATATTTCAGAGGCACCTGGCCGATTATATATATTACCCTAAGCCCGCCCTTGGGGTTGGTGGTAATATAATACTGCTTAAGCGTATCCTTGCCCTCGTCCAGATTGTTCTCGTCCCTGTCCTTCTGATAGGCCAGGCTGTCAGTATATGTATTCTTGGTACTGATGCTTTCGCTGGTTTTATCCACAGTACGGATGATAAGCTGGCTCCTCATACGGGCGGACATACCCGTACTGGCGCTTATCGTCTGCTCGTTGGGGTTGGAAAACCATATCTCTCCCGAGGCCTTATGCACCAAAGCCACATCAAGGTCGCTCTGGCTGAAATAAAGCTCGTAATTAGCGTTTTCCTCTACCAGGGTATATTCCTTATATATTTCCTCGCCGTCTTCTACCGACGAAAGCCTGTTAAGCACCTTGCCGCCGAATTCAAACGCAGGCACCCCCGAAACATCTGGGAAAGCGTAGGTTGACGTATTAGCGGTAACTCGCGTGCTTAAAACAAACATCGTGGCGACGATAGCCGCAATCACAAACAGGACTACAAGCTTTATAAGGAAGATTTTCAATTGCTGCGGCATACGTTTCTGCATGCTCAAATCCCTCCTCTTCTTCGCGCCGGCATTGCCGTTTTAATAAACAAACCTGTCATAAAATACCGAACACTCCTTAATTTGCAGCGCCGCCCGGAATACGCGCTGAAGGCATATTCCGGGGCGCGTTCTGAATAATTGTCGCCGCGCCGGCTCAGAAAATCAGGCCAGGCGCCGCCGCGCTTATAAAACGCTCCCTTGCGCCTCCCCGCCCTGAAACGCGCGGACGGGAAAAAGCGCTTTAATTTATCTTCTAAAAGCCTCAAAGCATCAGAAGCGCATGGTTACCTCTCTGTAAATAGTGTATACCACGCTTACCAGCTGCTGCAAAAGGAAGAAGAACAGCATAGCTATAAAGGCTATAAGGGCCATTCCAAATACTATTACCAGTATAATAAGGAACGTGGCTATCGCGCCGTACTGATGAGTGGTCATAGTGCCCGTATACAGCAGCAGGCCCGTCCAGAAGGTGCCCAAAAAGCCCAGAAAAGAAAATATAGAAGATTCATCCACAGACATCACCATGCTGGCAAACGTCTGGAAAAACATCATAAGCGCAGTAGGCATAAAGGAATAAGAGGTGTAAAGAAATATATCCCTCATGCTCCCCTCGCCGTTGAAGAGGGTGGTTATGCCCCAGTTGGAACAGCACCAAAGCAGCACTATAATAGCCGTCGTAAAGGTGGTGCTGATAATATTTATTCCTCTTGGATACGCCGCCATGACGTTAAAAGAATATCCTCCAAACTGCTGATAAAATATACCCGCGATAACATATAGCGCAAGAACGGTAAAGCCTACGCCCATATGCCCTCTCTTATCATGCTTCAGCTCCCAAAAGCCTTTAAAGGGATGCAGCATCAAATAGAAAAGATATTTAAAGGCGCTTCCGTATCTTTTAAGTCCGGCCTTAAAACGCTCGCTGCGCACGCCGCTCTTATTTACTGCAAGCTCGCTCATTCTTCCCGTCCCCCTCTCTTAATAAAGCTCCGCGTCCTGCGTACAAGCTTATAGACGATATAAATTACTATCAGAGCTATAATGACGGTCATCAGTATAGGCATAATATCTTCCAGTATCTGATTGCGGTATTTAGCGAAGGCCTTGCCGTATTCCTCCTGGTCATAGGCGAGGAAGAAATTATCGCATGCAGCCTCATAATCGCCCTGAATATACTGTATCTTGCCTATATTGCGGTAAGCGAGCTGCGAATTGGCGGACATATCCAGCACCTGGTTCCAGGTGGCCAGCGCCGCGTCATAATCGCGTCCCTCCTGCTGCATAGTCGCCAGAAGTATGGTCTCGCCGTATTCAGTAGGCCGGAAAGTTGTTATCTGGCCCGTAGTGCTGTCCAGCACGCCCAGGGTAGAATCGTCAAATAAATCTATAGCTACCGGAGTTTTAAACGCGCCCATAGTATCGCCCTTAGCTCCGAAGATATAGAGCAAATCGCCGTTGGAATTATAGGTAAATACGCGGCCCTGGTTGGAATCCAGGCAGCTGTATACTCCCGAATCAGATACCGTAACGTCCACAAAGAAGGACCAGGTGGTACGGTCGGAGGTATTGCCTGAAAAGTCGCCCGAAGGAGGCACAACGCCGTTGCGGGCCAGCACATCGTCGCCGTTGGCCGTTATGCGCTTTACCTGCGCGCCCACAAGGCTGCCGCCGGTAAAGTGATTGTATAGGTCCATAGCCTCCACATTTCCGACTGTGCCGAATATAAGCCCGTCGCTGTCCAGAAAGACATTGGTATATTCGGTTGAAAGGTTATCCGCAATCTGGGAGCGGTGCTCAGAAGTCAGCAGCCGGCGCCAAAGGGCGCTGAAGGTTGCCTCAGTCACGGTCGCCCCTACAAATTTGATAAATTCGCCCGAAGCGTCCAATTGAATAAGTCCTCTATGGTTGCCGCTGGAAACCACGAATATGCGGCCGCCCTCGTCTGCAACTACCTTTGTGGGAGTATATCTCTGCTGGTCAGCCGAATCGGTGCCCGCCAGATATTCATTTATCCCCGAAGGCTCCCAAAGGCATTCATAGGATTCAAACAAGCCGGTTTCAGTATTCAGGCTGTATTTCAGAATGCGCCTGTTGCCTGTGTCGGCCACATAGAGCATCTGCTCGTTACGGGTAAAGAACACTCCCTGAGGCCCGCTTAAAAGAGTCTTGCCCACAGCCTCCTCCTCGGGCACATAGCATTCTATATAATATATAGCCTGCACAAATTCGTGCTTTGAATTAAGAATTATTACGCGGTTATTGCCCGTATCCGCTATAGCTATATATCCGTCGGGCTGAGAAACCGCAAAATCCTGGGGGTTAACCAGAATATTCTGTATAGTGGAATTGGACGAGGAACCGCCCGTCTGAGTTCCGCCGCCGGGCTGGGTTTCATCCCCAGGCTGGGTCTCGTCCCCGGGCTGAGTTTCGTCCCCAGGCTGAGTTTCGTCCCCAGGCTGAGTTTCGTCCCCAGGCTGAGCTTCATCCCCAGGCTGGGTCTCGTCGCCAGGCTGAGTTTCGTCCCCGGGCTGGGTCTCGTCCCCGGGCTGGGTTTCGTCCCCAGGCTGGGTCTCGTCCCCGGGCTGTTCAGTTCCTGCCGTCTCGTCCTTTTTGCCGTCCAGCCTGAAAACCCCCTCGTTAAGGTCGGCGGGCGGAACCAGGTTCTCAACGCCTATCCTGTCCGAGCTTATATAGTCGTCCACGACATACGCCTGAGGCTCAGGCCAAACGCTTTCCATATCAAAGGTATAATTCCTGTACGGTTCGGCCGCAGCCGGAACCGCGCAGGTGAACGCTAAAACGGCGAACAGGCAAAGGGCAAGTATCTTTTTTCTCATAAACAAATACCTCCTTTAATCCTTCATGCCTGAAGTAGCCATGGTTTCGATAATATTGCTTTGGGAAATTACAAACATAATTATCGGCACCGACATCATAATAACGGTAACTGCGTTGGCCACGCCGGTACGCGCTATACCTACCGACACTATCTGGTTAAGCGAATAGGCCAGCGTTTTAAGAGATTCGGTTTGGATATATATGCTTGCGCCGGTATTCCATAAGCCCTGAATGGCGAATATCATAAGGGTCAGCCACGCAGATTTGACGTTAGGCATAATCATCTTCCAGAAGATTGTAAAATGATTCGCGCCGTCTATTCGGGCGGCCTCTACCATGGTCGTAGGTATCTGGGACATAAACGAACGCATAAGATGCATGCCCAGCGCCGAACAGAACACCGGCAGTATAAGCGCCCAATAAGTATCTATCAGGCCCAGGTTGGATATAACCATATATGTAGGTATGGTCAGAACGGTAGCGTTAAACATAAGGGCCAGCTCTATCAGCTTGGTTATAAAGCGGTTGCCCGGGAATTTAAACAGAGCAAGCGCATAGGAGCACAGAGAGCAGCACACTATCTGTCCGACAGTACCTACCACCGTTATGAACAGGGTGTTGAAGAAATACCTGGTAAAGGGAACCCAGGAGTTGTTCATCAGAATGAACAAATCCTTAAAGTTCTGAGTAGTCGGGTTGTCAGGGAACAGCTTGGGCGGGAAGCGGAACAATTCATCCGTAGGCTTAAGGGCGTTGGAGACCGCATAAATCATGGGGAGCACCATAAACGCGCCTATAAGCAGCAGAAACAGCGCCGTGAAAATACTGCCCGCACGGGAACGGTTGACTTTTTTTGCTCTTTTCATATCAGTCACCTACCTTATGCAGCAGCTTTTGCACCAGCTTATTGGAAACTACCATAAGCAGGAAGAGGAGGGTTGCAACAGCGCAGGCATAGCCCATTTCCATACGGGTGCCGCCGTAATCCTGCATATGCAGCACCATGGTATGCGCGACGTAGTCCTGCGTCGGATATCCGGCCAGCGCCGTAATCTGGTCGCCCACCGAAAACGCCGTAGTAATGCTCATTATAGCGCCGAAGAGAAGCTGCGGGCGCATATAAGGCAGAGTGATATACCATAATTCCTGCCAGCGGTTGCGCACGCCGTCAATGGCGCCCGCCTCGTAGAGAGAGCGGTCCACGTTCTGCAAGCCCGCCGTAAAGGTCAGGAAGGAAACGCCCAGGGAGGACCATAGCAGCACCACTATGACGCAGCCTACTATATAATTGACGTCCGCCAGCCATTGAATATTGGTATAAATAAGCCCCAAATCCAGCAGGATACCGTTTAAAAGACCATAGCTGCTCGAATCAAATATCAGCTTCCATACCACATAGATATTGGCAAGGCTGGGCGCGTAATATATAAGAGTAAGCACCGCTCGAATCTTGGGCGAAAATTCGTTAATCAGCCATGCGAAGAAGAAGGACAGAATATAGCCTACAGGCCCGAGTATGGCCGCAAACAGCAGCGTATTCTTAAAGGCGGTCATAAAGAGGTCGTCAGCCACGAACATCCTTACATAGTTGTCCCAGAAGATAAATTTAGGCGGCTCCAGCACGTTAAAATAGGTAAAGCTGTAATATATAGCCGTGACGACAGGCATTACCGTAAATATAACGAACAGAACCAGAAAAGGAAGCATGAACAGATAAAGCGTTTTGTTCTTGCCCGCTTCCCTTAATTTGGTTTTCAGCCAATGTCCGAAAAAGCTCTGCTTTTTAGGCTTAGCCTGTGTCGTTGCCGGCACTTCCATTTCGTTAGTCATCTAATACCCCCTCCCTTTTATTCAAGCACCGCGAGCTTGTTGGCAAATTCCTCGCGCTTGCGGGTAATCTCGTTGTCTATTTCGTCGGCGTATTCTATAAGGGACATGCTCGAATCACTACGCTGGGTTATAACCTCTCTCCAGGCAAATTCTATGTTTCGTCCCGTATAATAGCTGCCCGGCACCTCGGGAATACCCTTAACGTATTTCCACTGCTCCTTAATCATCTCAGACTGCTCCTTATCCCAGGGCAGATAATCAAAGGCGGCAAGGTTGGCCGTCTGATAACGGGCGGCGCTTCCCAGCAGGCTCTCTATTTCCCGTCCGAACATGGACTGAGCCTCTTCGCCCGTCCACCAGGAGAGGAATTTCCATGTGTTTACTTTATTGGTCGCTGTAGACATCATAACGCAGGCGACAACAGTACCGGCAACGGTATGATCCACTTCACCGTCCTCATTTACTGTTCCAGGAACAGGCGCAAAGGACCAGAAGCCTTCCAATTCAGGCGCGAACACGCTCAACTGGTTATACTGGCTGTAGCCGGCAATACCAATAGGCATCTCGCCCGAACGGAACCAGTTGGAGAAATCGTAGGCGTTAGGCACGCCGTAAACGGTATAAAAATCTGTCCAGAGCTTGAATGCGTCCAAAGCGGCGTCCTGATTAAGATTGGTCTTTATGCCGTCATATTCATGGTCGGGATCGGGCACATACAATTCTCCGCCCATCTGATAGAGCAGGGTGGCGAAGAGGTTAAGCGTACCGCCTGCCGCGCCTACTGCCGGCACAGGCATTCCGAAGTTCATGGAATGGCTCTGGAGTATGGGAAGGATGCTCTTGATATCGTCCCAGGTTTCCAGGTCGGTCTCCGGGTCTATGCCCAATTCGGCGCATATATCCGTTCTATAATAGAGCATCAAAAAGTCCTGGGTTTCAGGCAGGCCGTAAATTCCGCTGCGGAAACGCAGGGGACGCAGGGCGCTTTCGCTGAACCAGGTAAACACCTCCTCGCAGTCCTCAAACTGCTCTGGGTCATTCAAATTGACCACCGCTCCGCGCAGGGCGAAGTTGACTGGGTCGGACGAGCCGCGCGAAAGACATGCGTCAGGGCCGTTGCCCGCCAGGATGGAAGGCGTAAGAGCGCCGCCGGCAACCAGCTTGAGCTGAACGGGTATGCCGGTATTGGGCGTAAAGCGCTCGTCTATTATCTGTTTAAGCACGGTGGCGTTATCTCTGTTGCCCGCCTGGCCCGCGCCTGTTTCAACCCAAACTACAACCGGGTCCTCAGTCGAATCCACATGGCCCGCTCCGATATTGTCATAGTCCTCGGTAAAGGAGGCTATAAAGGAGCTGACCTCATGCACCAGGCTTTCAAAGAAATTGGCCTGGGCGCGGGGCAGCTGGGAATCAGGAGCTGAAACTATTATATAGTCCAGCGCCAGAGGCTGCTCGCGCATATCGTTAATCCAGGTGCCCATGGCGGCGATATTATCCTTAAAGAGGGTAAATCTGTCCTTAATCGCCTCAGCATCCTTATTAATCTGCTCCGAAACATAGAGCAGGCTCTCTATTTCGCTGGTCTGTTCCCCGGCCTTGCTGCCGTATATCTCTTTAATCCTGTCGGACACCGCCTGCAGGCGCGCAGTCTGGGTCTTGAGGTTTTCAAGGGTATCGGGGATTATTTTATCAAACTGATAATCTCTGTTGGTATCGGGAGAAGAACCGGTCAGCATGAGGATATCGCGGTATATGGCGTTATACTCGCTTATAATATTCTCGGCCTCCTGGAGTATGGCTCCCACCTCGCCCAGGATGGCGACCATGCGTATGGTATGCTCGCCCTCGCTGAGATAAACCAGATAATCTCCGTTTTCGTCGCCCAAAGTAACCAGATTCCAATCCGAGCTGTAATTAAATTCTACCGAATTGGTTTCAAGGCATATCTGCTCTCCGTCTAAAAGCACCTGGCGGGAGGTAAAGCTGTTATTAAGCAGGTTCTGCCTGGCTTTAAAGGATATCCTGTACAGCCCTGCGTTTTTAACATTAAAGCTCCACTCTATCCATTCGCCGGCATTCTGCCATTTATCCCCGCCTATGGTATTGAGCCTTATCTTGCTGGGATGATAAGGGTAGGTAAGGGGGCTGGAACGGTCGGTAACGCCGTACATGGTGGGAGAGGATTTTAAGGAGGGCTTTTCCGCCTCTATATATATATAATTCTCATCCTTGCTCTGGCTGGGGTTCTTCGGGTCAATGGGAGTATTGTCGGTAGCGCTTACCGGCTTATAGCCGGCGGAATCATACTGCGCCTTAAGCTCCTCATAGGAGAGAACCTCTTTCTCGTTATATATAACCACTTCGGATATGGCGCACGATTCTCTTACCGGCTCGAACATTATCGTGTGCTCGCCCGCGCTCAGGTAGAATTGGAGGGGCGAGGAATAATATCCCATATGGTCCTTGACCGACTGCGTCTGCCAGATGCTCATCTCCTGCTGGAAGGGACGGATATCGTTATTGGTAACGCTGTCCCTGACCACCTCGTTCTGGTCCATCCAGTTGCGGGTAATATAAAACTGGCGGGCTTCATAGAAGGGAATCTCGCCGTCTATATAAACGCGCTTGGCAATGCTGGAGCTTCTGGACTTATAGGTAACGCCCGTCTGGGGGTCGGTATACTCTACAAAATTATAAAAGCTAATCTTGATGCTGTATAATCCGTCCTCAGGCACGTTAAAGGTCCAGCCGATTATTGTGTCCTCATCCGAAATCACCGCCTTGCGGGTAATGTCGAAATACTCGTCGGTAAATTCCGCATAGGGGAGCTTGTTCTCCACAACCTTAAGCTGGTCGTCAAATTCAAGATGCTCGTCATATTTGAGGGAAATCTCGGTCTGCGGGCTGGCCGCTCCGGCATGGTCGCTCAAATAGTCGCCGTAATCGTAATTTTTAAGAGCGGCAAGCGCAGCCTGGTCTAACAGGCCTCCGCTCTCCTCTTCGGACGACTCGTCCTGCGCAGCCTGGTCCTGGTTCTGAGCCGGCGCCTGAACGTCGGCCAAAGCCGGCAGGCACAGAGACAGGAAACATGCCAGCACAATGACAAGCGAAAGCAATCTTTTGGCTATTTCTTTCATTATTGCCTCCTTCAATTCACCGCACTTAACCACATATTGGAAAAAGCGCAGGTAATTAAGAAAATATATAAACTCCAATGCCATCACATCTCCCGTGACCTCGCATCATCGGGACATATTTCGTCCCGATTGCCATTGAGAGGAAAGCTCCTGAAGTTACTATACTGCATTATAATAATGCAAAACCAAGCCAGTTGTCAATAAGCTAGACACCATTTTTTAAAAAATTATTAACCATAATAAGGGCTTTAGAGGGTTATTTCCCCGTATATTCGATAAATTAGGACATAAAACGTCCCGATAATTTACATTTGATAATGCCCCTTTACCAAAGAATCCTGTTATTAATAATATAATGAGCGCCGCCGCTCGATATAACCCACGGGCGCAATTTTATTCTCAGCCCCATTCGCTTGGGACCGCCGCGCAAACGGCGCTTCTCCTGCCGCAGACAAGACCCTCGCCGCGCAAACAGCACTTCCCCAACCGCAGGCAAGACCCTCGCCGCGCAAACAGCGCTTCTCCTGCCGCAGACAAGACCCTCGCCGCGCAAACGGTGCTTCCCCTGCCGCAGGCAAAGCCGGCGAGGCCCGGGCAAGGCCACATGCCTCAGCCTAAGCCGGCGCGCCGTCAGCAACAGGCCGCCGCCGCTTTCCCATGTCAGCAGGCAAGGCCGGCGGCAACGGGCAAAATAAAAAAGCCCGAACGGACTTATATGCGCCCTTCGGCGCTCCTACCCTCAGTTTACAAGGAACTACACGCCTCAAAACGGGATAATTTCTTCATTTTCTGCGTTATCCTCAATCAGCGTACTCATAAGTAACGCTTTCTTCGTCCGCCTTAAAAATGAAAAAATTCTTTTTCCTTGAGGTCTCCAGAGTCAGAAAGCATAAAATTTGTGCCAGGTAAAACGCGCTTGAACGACATGTACCGGGCGTACATGGAATCAAAGCAACGCGGCAGGACGCAAATTTTATGCCTTCTGACCGTCTTCTTTGTAAACTGAGGGTAAGCTCTGTTCAGACTAATTAAAAATATTTTCAGCGCGCAAAAGCGCGGCACCCGCTATTCAGCTATAAACCATTTATCTATGCCCGAAAACACATTTAAATCCCTGTTAAGCCCCGAAGGATAAACCCCCGTGCGGTAAAGCAGGGTTTGAGTCTGGAAAAAAAGTCCGATATGCGGAAGCTCCTCCGCCATCGCACGGTGCAGAGCATAAAGCGCCTCAAAAAATTCCTTTCTTTGAGGCTGGTTATCCACCGCCTCAAGCAGCTTATCCAATTCCGGACTGGAATAGCCTGAAATATTCCCTTCGCCAGCATACATAAAACGCATATCGGGGCTGCCGCTGAGATACGCCTGGGTCAAAAGCAAATCATAGTTTTTTTCGACCGCGCGCTTATCCAATTCCTCTCTCTCCAGCGCCGTTACCTTAACCGTGACGCCCGCCAGCTCAAGCTGGCGGGCTATAGCACTCGCCGTATCCTTTTTCACGGGATTATCAGTATTTTCCAGAGTAACTATTTCAATTTCCAGCGTTTTGCCGTCCTTGACACGCTTTCCCTCCTCGTTAAGCAGCCAGCCCGCGCTGTCCAGCAGCTCTTCAGCGGCGGAAAGAGAATAATCATACCTGACGGCGGAGGTATCGTTGAGGGCTGTTCCCGGCATAAAGGGAGTCTCGGAGAGCACGGCGTGATCCAGATATATATTGCTCACTATGCTCTTGCGGTCTATGGCGTAGGAGATAGCCTGGCGCACGGCTCTCTCCCCCAGCGGCTCCCTCTCCAAATTAACAGCCAGAAAATCATAATAATACGAGGGATAGCTCATAGCCTGTACGTCCTCCTTCATGGCGTACATATCAGCCGTAAGCCTGTCGGTATAAACGCAGTCCAGCTCCCCCCGCTCAAAGGCCGCAAGAGCGCTGTCGTTATCAGCATAGCCCTTAGCGCGGATTATCTCTATATACGGCTGTTTTTTCCACCACTTTTCATTTATGCCCAGCGTCATTCCGGACGCCTGGCCCATATCCGCCTCCAAAACGGCATACGGGCCGCTGCCTATTGGAGAAGCCGACGTATCCGCCGCTAGGTTCTGATAATAGCTCTGAGGGATTATGGGCACGTTCAGGCTGTAAAGCAGAGCGTAGCTCGCCGTACGCGGAGTTATCAAAACGGTATAAAGGTCGCCCATGCTGACCTCTTCTATATATTGGGAAACCTGCTTATTATATATGCTTTCCTGGTCTGAGAGTATCTGGTTAAGGGTAAAAACCACGTCGCCGGCCGTAACCTCTCCGCGCTCCCCGTGCCACTGCACTCCCGAGCGTATCTTAATTATGAATATTCCCTGCTCGCCGTCATATTCCCAGCTGTCCGCCAAACAGCTTTCGGGCAGATTGTTTTCGTCCAGCGCTATAAGCGGCTCAAAAATAAGCCAGTACAAATTGACCATCGCCGTCTCCTGCAGATAAAGCGGATGAGCGCTCTTCGGCGAAGCGGACATGGGAATAACCAGTTCTCCTCCCCGCCGGGGAGTGACCCTGGCCGAAGCGCTCTGAGTGCTCACGGCGCTGGCCGTGCCCGAGGGCCGCGCTTCGGGCGCGCATGCCGAAAGGCCAAAAAGCGCCGTCAGGGCGCATAACGCCGAAAGAACCCTTTTAATTTTCCCTGTAAAGACTGATGTATGCGGCATATGTATCCTGCACCTTCTCAACATAATTTTCCGTCTCAGGATAGGGTATAGCGCTCAGATTTTGACCGTCCTGGCTGTAAAGGCTGCTGTTCAGCCATTGGCGCACTATCCCCTCTCCCGCGTTATAGGCTGCCAGCACGCTGCCTAAATTCCCGTCAAAGCGGCCGTTAAGATATCTTAAATAGGCGCAGCCCAGGCGTATATTATATTCGGGCTGAAAAAGCAGCGCCTCGCTGTACTCTATCTTTTCCTTATTCTCGGCAAACCATTTGGCCGTAGTAGGCATAAGCTGCATAAGCCCGCACGCTCCCGCCCCCGAGCGGGCGTTCGGGTCAAAGGAGCTTTCGCATCTTATGACTGAATAAACCAGCATCTCGTCCAGCCCGTATTCCTCGGCATATTTTTCTACATACTCCTGATACTTTACAGGATAGCGCCAGCGCAGCACGGCGGGCCGCAGCGCAGCCGCCGCTATAAGCAGAACGGCCAGCAGCCCGGCGCATATCCATACGGCCTTCCTGCTCTTTTTTCTCTTTGAATCCATACTCACCCCAGCAGCCCGTCGGCCAGAGGGCGCAATTTTTCCTCCAGCTCGGCTAAACTCCCATTATTTTCTATTATTATATTGCTGCGCGCCGCCCGTTCCCCGTCGCTTAGCTGTCTCTCCATGCGCGCGTTCGCCTGCGCCCGGCTCAATCCCGAACGCTCCTGCGCCCGCCTGAGCCTTGTTTCGTAATCCGCCGTTACCAGCCAAATCTGGCTGCACGCTTTATCCAGCCCGCTTTCAAACAGCAGCGGGCAGTCTATGACCGCCGCTTTTTCTCCCTCGGCTTTAAGCCTGTTTATATCCTCGTTAAGCCGGCTGAGCACCAGCGGATGGAGCACGGCGTTCAGTTTCTCAGTATTTTCAGGAGAAGAAAAGGCCCATTGAGCGGTCCTAGCTCTGTCCAGCTCGCCGTTAATAAAGAATTCCGGGCCTAATTCCTCCATAAGGCGCCGCGCGCCTATATTGCCCGCGCGGGTCAGCTCCCGGGATATGCCGTCGGCGTCCAGCACCTTTATTCCCCTGCTTCTCAAATATCGGGCGCACTCGCTCTTGCCCGAGGCCATGCCTCCCGTAAGCCCTATTATCTCCATACTTCTCTTCCTTATATAATAATATTCGGGCGCTCATGCGCCCCGCTCCGGCATTTTTAAACCCTCAGCCCGCGCTCCAATTCAAGGCGGACATACCCTTAAAGCAAACCAGCAGGCTTTCAAGGCGGGCCGTCAAGCCTTTGACGCGGGGTACCCAGCCATTTAAGCGAACCGCCGTAAGCCGCCGCCTTTAAAGCGGACTTTCCAGCCCTTAAGCCCGCCTTGAGCCGCCAGTCAAGGCTGGCCGCCAGGTCTTTAAGGACTGGCCTATGGGCCTTTAAGGACTCCGCAGGCTTATTAAGAGCCGGGAACCGTCCGGAAATTAAGGCCGGCCAAAGCGCTCTTACGTGCCGAAGACCGGCTATTTGGTCTCATACCAGCTTTTGCCCGCCTTAACCTCTACCTTTAAGGGCACCTTAAGCCGCACTACCTGCTCCATGCATTCCTTTAAAAGCCTGCCCGCCTCCTGCGCCTCATTCTCGGGCGCCTCTATTATCAATTCGTCGTGCACCTGCAAAATGAGCCTGGCTTTAAAATTTCCCCGGCTGAGCGCCTCCGCCGTTTTAACCATAGCCGCCTTTATTATATCGGCCGCGCTCCCCTGAACAGGCATATTCATAGCAGCGCGCTCCCCGAAGGTGCGCGTATTGTAATTGGAGGAGGTCAATTCGGGCATGGGACGGCGGCGGCCCATAATGGTCTGCGCGTAGCCCTTTTCCCTGGCCGCGCTTACGCAGCCGTCCATATATTCCCTTATCCTAGGATAGCTCCTGAAATATTCCTCTATATATTCCCCAGCCTGTTTCCGGCTCACCCCGATATTGGAGGCCAGCCCGAAATCGCTTATGCCGTAAATTATGCCGAAATTAACCGCCTTAGCCGCCCGGCGCATCTGCGCGTCCACCTCGTTGGCCGGCACGTTAAACACCCTGGCGGCCGTGCTGGTATGAATATCCTCATCCTCATTAAAGGCCTGAATAAGGTGCTCGTCTCCCGAAAGATGGGCAAGCACGCGCAGCTCTATCTGAGAATAGTCCCCGTCTAAAAGCACGCAGCCCTCGGCGGGAATAAAGGCCCGGCGGATATTTCTCCCCTCGTCCGTGCGCACGGGAATATTCTGGAGATTGGGCTCCGCGCTTGAAATACGGCCTGTTGCGGTAACCGTCTGCTTAAAGGTGGTGTGTATTCTCCCGCCCGGCTGTATAAGAGCCAGCAGGCCGTCGGTATAGGTGCTCTTTATCTTTTGTATCTGTCTGTATTCCATTATCAAGGGAATAATCTCATGCTGCTCGCGCAGATTTTCCAGTACGTCTATATCGGTTGAATAGCCCGTCTTGGTCTTGCGGCCGTGAGGCAAGCCCAGCTTTTCAAAGAGCACGCTGCCTAACTGCTTAGTGCTGTTTATATTAAAGCTTTCTCCCGCAAGCTCAAAAATTCGGGCGCTGAGAGAATTTAAGCGGGCCGCATACTGCACGCTCAGCTCCCTGAGCGCCTCAGCGTCCGCCTTAAAGCCCGTCAGCTCCATATCAAAAAGCACCCTCAGCAGAGGCAGCTCTATATCCTGGTAAAGCGCCCAAAGGCCGTCCCGCTCCAAACGGACGGACATATCCTCAAAGGCCCTCCAGACGGCGCACGCCGTTGAATGGGAATATTTTTCGCACAGAGTCTCTATGGAATAATCACTTTTTAGAGGCTCCAAAAGATACCAGGCTAAAACAACGTCGTCATACTGAGCGGGAGGCGGACAATTACAGTCGTTAAGGGCATGCATAAGCGCTTTAACGTCAAAGCCTATAAGCCTGCGCTCCTTAAGCAGGGCCGACAGGCTCTTAAAGGCCTCATCCTGGCTGCATCCCTCGTCCAGCAGGCCGTCGCACACCTTTATATAATATTCCTTTTCTCCGTCGTCGGTTATATGCAGCCCGCCCGTCTGTCCCGCGCTCCAATATACGGCTATCCTTTCGCCCAGCCGGGGAAGCTGCTCTAATTCCAGCTCTATTATCTCGGCCGGCTTATTTTCAGTAATTTCATCCTCGGCCGGCGGCAGCTTTTTTAAAAGGGATTTAAATTCCAGCCGGGTAAAAAGCGCGCGCAGAGTTCTGTCCTCCGCCCTGCTGTATTTAAACTGCTCCATACCGCCCTGAACGGGCGCATGCCTGTCTATAGCGGCCAGGCTCCGGCTTAAAATGGCGCTGTCCCGCCCGGCTTCCAGCTTTTCAAAGAGCTTTCCCTTTATCTCATGGATATGCGTAAAAATATTATCCACCGTTTTATATTCGTTCAGCAGCTTAAGAGCAGTCTTTTCCCCTATGCCGGGCACGCCGGGAATATTATCCGAGGAATCTCCCATCAGCGCCTTAAGCTCTATAATCTGTTCTGGCTCCAGCCCCATTTTCTCCTTCAAATAATCAGGCGTATAGGTCTCCAATTCGCTTATGCCCTTTTTCGTGAGATAAACTGTGGTTTTATCCGAAACAAGCTGCAAAACGTCCCTGTCCCCCGAAAGCACGCAGCATTCCAGGCCCGCAAGCTCCCCCGATAAGGAGAGGGTGCCCAAAAGGTCGTCCGCCTCAAAGCCGGGCATCTCGATGAAGGGAATATTAATTTCCTCCAGCGCGCTCTTAAGCAGGGGAAACTGCGGAATAAGCTCGTCGGGCATGGGCTTGCGCCCCGCCTTATACTCGGTAAACTGCTTATGCCTGAAGGTAGGCTCCTTACGGTCAAAGGCCACAGCCGCGTATTCAGGCTTCAGCCTATCCAGCATGCTGAACAGCATATTGAAAAAGCCGTAAACGGCGTTTGTATATTCTCCCGACGCCGTGCTGAGCACAGGCAGCGCGTAAAACGCCCTGTTTAAAAGGGAATTACCGTCCACCAGCAAAAATTTTTCCATTTAAAACTCCTTAAGCAAATTAGATGCTAATTTATTATAGCATAAATCTCTGAACATTCCATTACTTTTATATAACAAATTAATTGCCCCGGTGCACGGCTTAATTTAAATAAAAAAGCCCGCGCCGGCCATTATTCAAAAAAAGATATTGCGTACATAAGATTTTTATGCTATTATACAATAGATGCATATAAGAGATTTTCGCAGCATCGGAAATATTTTTAGCCGTGCCGCCTGTTATTTAATACTATCTCTTCTATGCTTAAAATAATATACGAGCCGGTGTGATGGAATTGGCAGACGTGACGGACTCAAAATCCGTTGATGGCGACATCGTGTGGGTTCGAGTCCCACCACCGGCACCAATAAAAGCACTCTTTATATCTAATTAGATAAAAGAGTGCTTTTGTCAAATTAAATATTTTCATAAGCACAACAGCTTTAACTCAAACATATTTCTATATTGCTGTTAATTTTTCCTTGTAGGCTTTACATTTAAATCCGGTTGAATGCCTCCGCCGATGTCATCATGCTCTTTCTCAAATTTTTGTATATTTTCTCTTATCAAAACAAGGATGTGGCTGTTTACCGATCTACCCTCATAATCAGCAATAAATGCTAGCTTTTCTAACATTTCTTTTTCGATTCTAATAGAAACGCTTTTAATTGCCATAAAATCACCGTTAAACAAACATATTGTATGTTTATTTTATAGCTATTATGCGTTATAATGTTTAAAATGAATATACTGTATATCTACAAAATTTGAAAGGAAATAATATATGAGAGTCGCTGTAATTGGGTCAAGAAGTATAAAAATTAAAAATTTAGAACATTTTTTACCCGATGATACCACCGAAATTATTTCTGGAGGTGCAACAGGAGTAGACACATCTGCAAGAGAATATGCTTTAATTAATGGATTAAAATTTAAAGAATTTTTACCCGACTATTCACGTTATGGCCGTGCCGCCCCTTTAAAGCGAAATATAACCATTATCGAAAATTCTGACTTAGTATTAGCATTTTGGGATGGAATTTCACACGGTACTAAATATGTAATTGAACAATGCAAAAAACGTAATATTCCAGTTAAGGTTATAATGATTAAAAACGCATTACAATAAATAAAGCCGTAGCGGGGCGCAGAGAAAAAGGCCGCGGCGCGTTTGCGGCCGCAGGCCGCCAGCCGGGCCGAAGGCCCGGCCAGGCAGGCTCCGCCTGCCAAACGCGCCGCGGCCTTTTTCTCTGCGCCCCGCCACGGCTTAATCCAATTCCAGCGCGCCGGTATAAAGCTGATAATAGGTGCCCTTAAGCTTAATAAGGTCCTCATGAGTACCCCGCTCTATAATGCGGCCGTGGTCCAAAACCATAATCGCGTCGGCGTTCTGCACAGTCGAAAGCCTGTGAGCGATAACAAAGGTGGTGCGGCCCGACATAAGCGCGTCCATACCTCTTTGCACTATAGCCTCGGTATGCGTGTCAATAGAGCTGGTGGCTTCGTCCAGTATCATTACCGGCGGGTCGGCCACAGCCGCGCGGGCTATAGCCAGCAGCTGGCGCTGTCCCTGGCTTAAATTGGCGCCGTTGCCCGTAAGCATGGTGTCGTAGCCCTGGGGCAGTCGGCGGATAAAGTCGTCCGCTCCGGCCAGCTCGGCCGCATTAATGCATTCCTCGTCGTCCGCCTCCAGATTGCCATAGCGGATATTCTCCATAACCGTACCCGTAAAGAGATTGGTGTCCTGAAGCACTATCCCCAGGCTGCGGCGCAAATCCGCCTTCTTTATCTTATTGATATTTATATCGTCATATCGTATCTTACCGTCCGCAATATCGTAAAAGCGGTTTATAAGATTGGTAATGGTGGTCTTGCCCGCGCCGGTAGAGCCGACAAAGGCCACCTTCTGGCCGGGCTTAGCATAAAGAGTGACGTTATGCAGCACGGTTTTGCCCGGCTCGTAGGCAAAATCCACGTCGTAGAAGCGAACGTCCCCCTGCAGGCGGGTATAGGTTACCGTACCGTCGTGATGAGGATGCTTCCAGGCCCAAATGTTAGTGCGCTCGGAGCATTCCTCCAAGGAGCCGTCCTCCTTCTGCCGGGCGTTGACTAAGGTTACATAGCCGCTGTCCGCTTCGGGCTCCTCGTCCAGCAATGAAAAGATGCGGTGCGCGCCCGCCATACCCATAACCACCATATTGACCTGGTTGGACACCTGGCCTATGGCGCCGGCAAACTGCTTGGTCATATTCAAAAAGGGCACGACTATGCTTATGCTCAGGGCCAGCCCCGATATGCTCAGATTGGGAGCGCCCGCCAGGAGCAGGCTGCCGCCCACCAAAGCCACTATAACGTACATTACGTTGCCTATATTCCCCAGCAGGGGCATTAATATATTGGCGTAGCGGTTGGCCTTTTCAGAATTTTCAAATAATTCGTCGTTTACCTTGTCAAAATCCTGCTTGACCCCTTTTTCATGGCAGAATACCTTAATCACCTTCTGGCCGTTCATCATTTCCTCCATAAAGCCCTCGGTACGAGCTATGGTTACCTGCTGCTTTAAAAAGTAGCGGGAGGAGCGGCCGCTGACGTAGCGGGCGATAATGGTCATAATCACTACGCCGCAGACTACCACCAGCGCCAGCCAGAGGCTGTAATAGAGCATTATGCCGAATACGCTCAGCAGAGTTACGGCCGAGATAAGCAATTGAGGCAGGCTCTGGCTTATCATCTGGCGCAGCGTATCTATGTCGTTAGTATAAAAGCTCATGATATCCCCGTGATTATGGGTATCAAAATAGCGTATGGGCAAATCCTGCATATGGTCGAACATTTTCTTGCGCATTTTAGCCAGCACGCCCTGAGTGATAACCGCCATAAGCTGGGTATAGAGCACTCCCGCGAGCAGGCTTATAAGATACAGCGCTATTAATATGCCCAGCAGGGAAAAGATGCGTCCCGAAGCGCTGGCCCAGTCGCCCGAACGGAAGGTTTCCTCCACTACGGCTATTGCGTTCTGCATAAAGACCGAAGGCACCGAGCTGACCACAGCGTTAATGAGAATACAAACTATGGTCACGGGCAGCAGCACCGGATAAAACTTAAAAACCGTGCGTATCAAACGTCTGAGCACTCCCTTAGGCGCGCGCGGACGGCCTTTGGCATTTTGATTAGGCATTCTGCTCACCCCCCGCTCTGTTCTGAGAATTGTATATCTCCCGGTAAACCGGGCTGGATTGCATAAGCTCCTCATGAGTGCCTACCGCGTCTATGCGGCCCCCCTCCATAAGGATTATGCGGTCGGCGTCCTGCACGCTGGCCACGCGCTGGGCTATGATTATCTTGGTGGTTTCAGGTATAAATTCGCGGAAGCCCTTGCGTATAAGCGCGTCGGTACGGGTATCCACAGCGCTTGTGGAATCGTCCAGAATAAGTATCTTGGGCTTTTTCAGCAGAGCGCGGGCTATACACAGGCGCTGCTTCTGTCCGCCCGAAACGTTGGCGCCGCCCTGCTCAATCCAGGTATCGTATTTCTGGGGGAACTGCTGGATAAATTCGTCCGCCTGAGCAAGACGGCAGGCCTCCTGCATTTCCTCGTCGGTAGCGTTGGGATTGCCCCAGCGCAGATTATCCTTAATTGTGCCTGAAAACAGCACGTTTTTCTGCAGCACTACGGCCACCTGGTTGCGCAGGGCTTCCAGGTCGTATTCGCGCACATCCACTCCTCCAACCTTAACGCTGCCCTGGCTCACATCGTAAAGCCGTGGAATCAGCTGAATAAGAGAGGATTTAGAAGAACCGGTACCGCCCAGAATGCCTATAACCTCGCCTGACTTTATGTGCAGATTAATATCCGCCAGAGCCATGCGATCGGCCTTCTGAGAATATTTAAAGCTTACGCCGTCAAAATCCACCGAACCGTCCGCAACCTGCGTGCGGGCGTTTTCAGGGCTTTCAAGCGCGCTCTTTTCATTCAGCACCTCTACGATACGCTCGGCCGATTCGGCGGACATGGTAATCATTACAAACACCATGGAGAGCATCATAAGGCTCATAAGTATCTGGAAGCTGTATGTAAGCATGGAGGACATCTGACCAACATTCAAATCCATGCCCTGGCTGGTTATTACCACATAAGAGCCATAGGAGAGCACAAACACCATTCCCGCATAAATGCAGAACTGCATCAAGGGGTTGTTAATAGCCAGTATGCGCTCGGCGCGCGTAAAATCCCTCTGGACGTTTTCCGCCGCGGCCCCGAACTTCTTTTTTTCATAGCCCTCGCGCACATAGGATTTAACCACGCGCATAGCCTGAACATTTTCCTGAACCGAGTCGTTAAGCGCATCGTATTTCCTGAAAACACGACGGAACAGCGGCATAACCGCGCGTATGACCAAGAATAAGCCGAAGCCCAGGATGGGAATAGTCACTAAAAATATAAGCGCCAGCCTTCCGCCCATGGCAAAGCCCATCACAAAGGAGAATATCAGCATTAAAGGACATCTGATAGCAATACGGATTATCATCATATACGCCATCTGAACATTGGTAATATCTGTTGTAAGCCGGGTAACCAAACTGGAAACTGAAAACTTATCAATATTTTCAAATGAATAATCCTGTATCTTATAGAACATATCCTTTCTCAGATTGCGCGCAAAGCCAGCCGAGGCCTTGGCGCAGGTCGCGCCCGCCGCGCCTCCGAAAATAAGCGAAATCACCGACATAATTATCAGCGCTACGCCGTATTTGACTATTACGTCCATGCCGCAGCCGTTCTGCATCTGATTTACCAGATTGGCAATTACAAAGGGTATTATACATTCCAGCACCACTTCTACAGTTACCAGCAGAGGGGTTAATATGGAAACCTTTTTATACTCGCGTATGCTGCGGGCCAAAGTTTTTATCATATATTGCATTCCTCCTTTTTATTTCCCTGTTAATTAAAGCCGGCGCACAGCCTTTGCAGGCAGCCTTTATTTAAACGTTCGGATACGCCGTCTTTTGTTCCGCCGCGAACATATTTTTTATGCGCGCCTTCAGCTTTCTTCCTCCCAGGCGTCCAAATTGCTCAGCATCTGCACGGCGGTCTCCTTAAAGAGCTGAATCTGGCCGCTGGATATTCCCCGCGTAAGCTGACGGTCTGTTTCGCGCAGGCATTGACATACCCTTGCGTCCAGCTCCACAGCGCGCTGGGTGGGCACAAGGCTTTTCAGCCTGGCGTCATTTGAAACGCTCTCCCTGCGGATAATGCCGTTCTTTTCCAGCAGCTGGAGTATGCCTGTGGCCGTCGAGCGGCTAAGTCCGAAAACTCCCTCTATATCCCGCTGAAAAACGGGCTGCTCCTGATAATGGCTCAGGATATAAAATATCACTCGGCTCTGAACGCCGGTAATGCCTATATCCTGCAATGTTGCATCCAGCCGCTTTTTCACCTTATGCGACAATATATTTATCAGCGCGCCGCAGTCCTTTTCCACCTAAGCCCAGCTCCTTTCAAAGTGCCTGACCCCGCATAAATTGTTCGGACACGAACTGTATAGTACTCCTTTTCAGCCGTTATGTCAAGTAAAAAATATTATTTTTCTGCGCTAAAAATACCGCGCGGAACAAAAAAAAGGGGGCGGCAGCTTGGGCGGGCAGGGACCCCGCCCGCCTGGGCCGCGCTGCATGCAGCGCGGCCCCGCGGCCGAAGGCCGCCAAGCTGCCGCCCCCCTGCCATGGCACTATTTAACAAAATCCAACATATACTAAATCAGGGCCAAGACCCTAAAAAACAAAAGGAGAGGCATTAATTATGGGTTTAAACAGTTCCAATAAAACTATCAGCGCCAACCAGATTGACTGCGCAGGCTCCCTGCGGGTAACGCTGGCGCTTTCAGCTTCCCCCGATATAACCACCTCGCCAACCGATATAGTCTTTATTCTGGACAGATCGGGCAGCATGGCGGGAAGTCCGCTGGACAATTTGAAAAGCGGAGCCAACAAATTTATCGATATAATTGAAGAGGCGACTGACGGCACGCCCGACGGGCAGATTGGCTCGGGCAGCCGGATAGGCATAGTCAGCTTTTCCAACACGGCCGTGCAGAACACGCAGCTTATAACCTCGGTAGCCGATTTAAAGGCGGCCGTGAACGGGCTGACTGCCGGCGGCTCGACCAACCACGCCGACGCCTTTGCCAAGGCCTCCGCCCTGTTCGACCCCAGTTCGTCCAACGCCAAGGTTATGGTTATGTTCACCGACGGCAAAACTAGCGCCGGCCCCGACCCCAACCCCGTGGCCGACGCAGCGCGCGCCTCAGGCGTAATAATATACTGCATCGGCCTGGTAGGCTCGGACGGAATAGATCCGAACATTTTGGACGAATGGGCTACCGACCCTAATGATTCGCATGTTGCAATCACCCCCGACGACGCGGACTTGGAGGATTTATTCGAGGACCTGGCGCAGAATATCTCCAATCCGGGCGCAACTAACATCGTAATAGACGAAGTTATAAATCCGGATTTCGCAATAACCAGCATCTCCATGCCCACCAAGGGCATGGCCAGCATGGTTAACGCCACCACCCTTAAATGGACAATAGACCAATTGGGCACAACGGCCAACGAAGGGGCCAGCCTTGAATTTGATATAATTCATGTAGCGGATACGCCAGGGAACAAAAAGGTCAATCAGTCCATTTCCTATACAGATTCGGAAGGCAACACGGCCGTTTTCCCCGAGCCCGAGGTGGACGTGCAGTGCGGCGTAATAGTGCATCCCGAGCCCTGCCCCGTTCCTGTAGACATTGCCGTTACCGGCTGCGAGGATTCAGTAGTGTTTGACGCCGGAGACGTATATCTGGAATCCATGGGCCGCATACTCCAGCTGGACGTCAACCTGAAAAACGTCTGCCCTAACAGGCGGGTAGCCCTAGGGGTTATCCTGACTGAGGTAGACGCCGAGGGAAACGAATACCAGCGCGGCGTTAAGGCTATAACCGTACCGGCGCACAGCTATCCAACCTGCCGCGATGTGCTGGTAAAATGCATTAAATTCGTCCTCCCCGAAGAATTAAGCCTTGCCGGGGAAAGCAGCGGCTCCATGTGCGGCGCAAGAAGCTTCAAGGCCCGCCTTATAGCCCATAATATCGATTCCGATTTTGAATGCTGTGACCTGCTGCAATAAATTTTACGCTCCGGCCGGCTTTTTACAGACGGCCGGCGGCTTTTTAAATGCGTTAGCTTAATGCGGGCGGATTAAATAAGTTGGATTAATTTAGACAGCCCAGAAAAAACAATATCCCATGAAAATCCCGGCGCCCCGGCAAATCTGGCAAATCAGGCAAAATAGAAAAAACCAGCAGAGCGCCCTATACGCTCTAAGCGCATAAAAAATAAGCGGCCGCCCGGACAAATTGCCCGGGCGGCCGCTTATTCTATACGTCTTGGCGACCGCTTCAGCGGCGCGTCGCGCTCTGATTGCATTAACTATTATTATTTGTTTTTTCTCTCGGGAAACAGCTTCACCAGCAAATACATAGCCAGAGCTATAACAACAGTAACAATGAAAATACCCGCCATGCCCTTAAGCATAATCCAAAGAGAATCTATAAACGCCTGAACATTCATAATTTTGTTTCCTCCTTATCCGGCAATTACAAAATTCAGAATCAAGCCGCCGGCAATAACCGAGGCTATCTGCCCTGAAACGTTCGCGCCTATGGAATGCATAAGCAGGAAATTTTGGTTATCCTCCTTAAGCCCCATCTTATGCACTACGCGCGCAGACATTGGGAAAGCCGAGATTCCAGCCGCGCCCACCATGGGATTGACCTTCTTCTTGCAGAAGAGGTTCATTAATTTGGCAAGCATTACGCCGCCTATGGTATCAAATACAAAGGCGAACAGGCCCAGGCCCAGTATGATAAGAGTATTGATATCCAGGAAGGATTCGGCCTTCATCTGCGCCGCGACGGTTATGCCCAGCAGCAGGGTAACCAGATTGGGCAGCTCCTTCTGCGCGCTTTCGGAAAGTATTCTCAAAACTCCGCATTCCCTTATCAGATTACCAAACATCAAAAAGCCTATAAGAGATACCGAGCGGGGCGCAACCAGACCTACTATTACGGTTATGACTATGGGGAAGAGTATCCTGACCGTCTTGGAAATATTCTTCTGCTCATAGTCCATGCGGATAAGCCGTTCCTTTTTAGTAGTTATAAGCTTTATAACAGGCGGCTGAATTATGGGCACCAGAGCCATATATGAATATGCCGCCACAATTATCGCGCCTATATAATTTGAGCCCAGATAGTTGGCCACAAAAATGGAGGTGGGGCCGTCGGCCGCCCCGATTATGCCTATGCTGGCTGCGTCTTTTATATCAAAGCCTAAAAGGGAGGCTAGGGAAAAGGTCATAAATATGCCGAACTGCGCCGCGGCTCCGAAGAGCAGCAATTTCGGATTCTGCAGCAGCGGTCCAAAATCTATCATCGCGCCTATTCCTATAAACAGCAGAAGCGGGAACAATTCATTTGAAATGCAGACCCTGAAAAGAAGATCTATTATTCCCTCTTCAGCGCCCTGGGTAACCGCTCCCGAAAGCGGCAGATTGACCAGAATGGCGCCGAAGCCCATAGGAAGCAGCAAAGTCGGCTCCATATCGTATTTAATGGCCAGGAATATAAGCAGGCCCCCTATGGCCCACATTACCACCTGCTGCCATTCAATCATCATGATGTATTCATACAGCATGCTCATAATTTTTTCCCCTTTTTTTTAATTACAGCCCGCCTTTTTAAGCGGGCGGAAAAACCTTTAAAACATCAAAAAAGACTTCGGGCGCTCTTTTGGAAAACGTCAGAAGTCTCGCTTTTTAAAATAATGGGCGGGCTTTTAAGACAAGAGCCGTATTGACGCCGCATATTACGGACTGATTCCGCAAGCTACTCCCTTTTGCTGACATGCATTATTATATGTGGTAGAGTCGGATACGTCAACCGAATTTTAAGCGCTGAATGAGCCTTAAGGCGCGCCGCGCGCGCGGGGGCTGAAAGCCCCCTGCGCAGGCCCGCGGACGCGGGCCTGCGCCCCCCGGCCCTGCCGGGGGGCGCGCGCGG
>URIR01000019.1 GCA_900547955.1 uncultured Eubacteriales bacterium
CATAAAATCGAAATCAAAATCGTTGTTTCTCTCGTCCATAAGCTCACCACCTTGTGCCAATATAATTCTCTTATTATATTGTATGGATTTGTGGCTTCTTATTAAACGATGTGAAAATACCGTCTATAAGATATTTCACTTCCTGCTTACAGAGCCAAAAGTTCATATTAAACATTGTAATTTGAAGATTGAAACATATTTTTTATTCAGATACACTATATACAAGTTTACAAAAGTGAGCAGAAAAAGAGAGGAAATACCATTAGTAACAGATTACTATAACATAAAGGGAGGGCAAGTTAATGGAATGGTTGAGAAAAATCAGTGCAGCCATTGATTATATAGAAACAAATTTAGATAAAGATTTATCTTATGAGGAAGCAGCCCGTATTGCGTGTTGTTCACCATATTATTTTCAGCGTATTTTTTCTTATATTTCTGGGATTACGCTATCTGAGTATGTGCGCCGTCGTAAAATGACGCAGGCAGCATTTGAACTTCAAAGAACAGAAAGTAAGGTAATTGATGTTGCTTTGAAATACGGGTACTCTTCTCCTACTTCATTTAATCGTGCATTTCAAAATGTTCACGGGATAACACCTATGTTGGCTAAAAATATGGGCTGCACACTAAGTGCATATCCACCAATCAAATTTTCAATTAAAGTGACGGGAGGAGAAGAAATGTCGTATCACATTGAGAAAAAAGAGAATATCCGTATTGTGGGAATCAAGACACCTTTAACGGAAGATTTAGAAGAAAATATGCGTATTGTCCCAATGTTTTGGGAACAGGCATTAGACAATAATCAGATTTCTAAACTTTCGAAATTATCCAATGGAAAGCCAACTGGAATAATGGGAGTAAGTGTCTATACAAACCCACAAGATATTTATTATTATATAGCAGTTGCAAGTGATGTTCCTATATTTGATGACATAACAGAGTTTGTTATTCCAGAAGCTATGTGGGTAGTATTTGAGAACGATGGTTTATTCAAAGAAGATGTACAAAGTGTATTTCATCGCTTCTTAACAGAGTTTCTTCCGTTTTCTGGATATGAATACGCTGGACTTCCAGACATTGAGATATATCCTATTTCCGAAGGACGACCAACCAAAGGGCATTCTGAAGTTTGGATTGCAATAAAAAAGACAAAGGAGAGTTAAAAAATGTATCATTTAAGACTAAAAGGTAATCACTATCAGATGGGGGTTAAGAGAGGAAATATATTCAAAAAAGGTGGCATAACCTTTCCGCTGCATTTAGATGAGTTTCAGATGAAACACGGTAAAGAAAGCGAAAAAATATTAAATACATTCTTTCCAGAGGTATGTGAGGAAATCCGAGGTTTAAGTGAAACAATAGGTGTAGATTACATTGAATTTGTTTCTTGGATGCTGTGTATGGGGTGCTGTATGTATAATTTGGAGGACAATGTCCCTGTTGAAATTAGAGGGTGTACGGCATTTGCATATTCTAAAGACAATAGAGTAATATATGGCAGAAATAATGATTTGCCACCATATTTAAAAAATGGTAGCAGCAGCGAAATTTATGCTCCAGAAAATGGGAATAGATTTAATTTAACAACTTCTTCGTTTATCAACGGTGAAGAAGGTTTAAACGAACACGGTTTAGCTGTTGCTATGACTTTTGTTCTGACTGAGCTTGGAAAGATTAAAGCAGGTTTTAACTCTTGTTTTACGGTTAGGTATTTGCTTGAAAAAGCAAATACCACAGAGCAAGCACTTAATCTGTTAATACAGTTACCTATTGCGTCAAATTATAATATTTTGATTGCAGACAAAAGCGGTAAAATGGTGGTAGTTGAATGCACACCGAATATAAAGAAAATCCGTGAAGCAAAAAGTATTGACGATGGTTACTTGGTATGTACGGTTAATAGTTTTATTTCAGACGAACTTAAGCCTTATGATTTTGCTAAAGGAGATGACTATCATTCCTACACAAGATACTCTGTTGTTATGGATAATTGCATTAACAATGCAAGCGATGACCCTGTTGTAGAAACTCAAAAACTGCTAAAAGGTGAATATGGTTTTATGTGTCAATACGATGATGAGCCAGACTTTGAAACAATATGGAGTTCTATATTTGATTTGTCAAATTTAATGATTTATCGTGCAGAGGGTGACCCCAGAAGAAAAAAATTTATAACGGATAAAAGATTGCACGATATTGTAATAGGAAGATAAGATGCTGAAAAACAAATGGATACTATGTCCTGTTTGCGGTAATAAAACTCGTGACAGACTAAGAGAGGATACAGTTTTGAAAAACTATCCTCTCTACTGTCCGAAATGTAAACAGGAAACTTTGATAAATGCAAAGGAACTACATATAACCGTCATCAAAGAGCCAGCCGCACAGACGCAGAGCCGATGAACTTGTGAGGTAACTCACAGCTCATCGGCTCTTTGAAATTTAAAATATATACTTTACTGCTATGATGTTTTGCTTGTCATCGATAGAATTGAAAGTACATATGGTCGTTATTGAGATTAGTTATCCCAGATATTATAATAAAACTTGACATAAGATGTCAGGTTTTATGTGCTATTTTATCTGTAACGGAGGATGATTAAATGCAGGAAAGCAGACTGTTTAGAATTGTTTACTATTTGCTTGATAAAGGACGAGCGACTGCTCCTGAATTAGCAGAACATTTTGAAGTATCTGTTAGAACAATATATCGAGATATAGATACATTAAGTGGAGCTGGTATCCCAATATATGCGGAAACAGGCAGAAATGGCGGCATCTACTTGATGAAGGGGTTTGTTTTAGATAAAGCTGTGCTATCCGATGAAGAAAAACAAGAAATTCTTTTAGCAATGCAAAGCCTGAGCATTGCTAAAAACAATGATGAAATAATAAGAAAACTCTCTGCAATATTTAATCTCAATACAGACAATTGGCTTGAAATTGATTTTTCAAGATGGGGTACGCCGCATAGTGATAACAAAAAATTTGAGCAATTAAAATCTGCTGTTATCCATCAAAAATGCATTAAAATTGCTTATGCAAGCTCTTATGAGGAAATTACGGAAAGAATTATACAACCACTAAAACTTCTGTATAAGTCTATGTCGTGGTATTTGAAAGCGTATTGTACGCTGAAACAAGATTATAGGATTTTCAAGTTGACTCGAATTATGAATATAGAAGTTCTATCTGAAGGTTTTTCTAATAAGGAGTTTCCTGAATTAGAGATGACTTCAAAACCAGTCTATAAAAAAATTGTATTAAGATTTCCAAAGGAAGTTGCTTACAGAGTTTATGATGAGTTTGATATAACACAAGTCGAAATACAAGTAAATGGAGATTTAATTGTTTCGACTGAAATGCCCTAAGATGCTTGGCTGATTGGGTACTTGTTAACTTTTGGAACACAAGTTGATATTATCGAACCATTGTACTTAAAAGAAGTCTTAGCAGAACAGGCAAGAAAAATATATGAAAAAAATAAATCTTGACACAAGGTGTCAAGATTATCGTGCTATTATTATAACAGGTTTTTTTATTGAGAGGAAAAGATTATGAGTAGACTGAGTGATATTCTCCAATAGAGAATTAGAAAGGAACAATAATATGCACTATGTGACTGCAAAAGGTATCTTGTCAGCAAAAAATGGAATGAATTTATATCGGGGTTGCTCTCACGGGTGCATCTATTGTGACTCCAGAAGTAACTGTTACCATATGGAACACGATTTCGAGGATATTGAAATTAAAGAGAATGCTATTCCTCTCTTAGAAAATGCTCTTAAACGAAAACGGAAAAAATGTATGATAGGGACAGGCTCTATGACCGACCCTTACATTCCATTAGAATTGGAAATCGGATATGTTAGAAAGGCGCTTTCGTTAATATATGAATATGGTTGCGGTTTTACAGTAATAACCAAGTCAAACCGTATAATGCGTGATATAGACCTGTTAAAGAAGATAAATGAAAAAACAAAGTGTGTCGTTCAAATGACCCTAACGACCTATGATGAAGAAGTATGTAGAAAAATTGAGCCAAATGTCAGCACAACAGCCGAACGCTTTGAAGTTTTGAAACAGATGCGAGATGCAGGAATACCTACTGTTGTGTGGCTGACTCCAATTTTGCCATTTATCAATGATACGGAAGAAAACATCTCTGGCATTTTGGATATGTGTATTGAAGCAAAGGTATATGGCATTATTTGTTTTGGAATGGGTCTGACACTTCGTGAAGGGAACAGAGAATACTTTTATAAACAATTAGACCGTTTATACCCACGATTAAAGGAAAAATACATTGAACGATACGGAAATCAATATATAATTGCCAGTCCAAACAATACAAATTTAATGCACTTGTTTCATAAAAAGTGCGAACAGTATGGCATAGTCCATAACAATGAACAGATTTTTAACTATTTGCGTACTTTTGAGGAGAAAGATACAAGTAAGCAACTCAGCCTTTGGGATTTTGAAATGAGATAAATATATTTTGGTAGAAAGTGAGGTTAAATAGATGGCTTTTGATTTTAAGAAAGAATACAAGGAGTTTTATATGCCAAAGAGCAAACCAGAAATTGTGATTGTTCCAACGGCAAATTATATAGCGGTACGGGGACAAGGTAACCCAAATGAAGATGGTGGAGATTATCAGAAAGCAATAGCTGTGCTATACGCAGTCGCATATACATTGAAAATGAGCTATAAGACTGAGCATAAAATAGAGGGGTTTTATGAGTATGTTATTCCCCCTCTTGAAGGATTTTGGTGGCAGAATAATTGCCATAGCATAGATTATGCAAATAAAGATACATTTAATTGGATTTCCGTTATTCGTCTGCCTGATTTTGTTACAAAAAAAGATTTTGATTGGGCGGTTGACACAGCAACAAAAAAGAAAAAGTTAGATTGTTCCTCTGCGGAGTTTCTGACAATCGAAGAAGGTTTATGTGTGCAGATTATGCACATTGGGTCGTTTGATAATGAACCTGCTACCGTTGCTGTTATGGATAAGTTTCTAAATGAGAACGGATATATCAATGATATAAGCGATACTCGGCTGCATCACGAAATTTATATGTCTGATACACGAAAAGTTGCCCCTGAAAAGTGGAAAACCGTCATAAGGCATCCGATTAGAAAAAGAAATAATTGAAGCAAATGGTGAAAATATGATAAAAACAGCAGAATGGATATTATGTCCTGTTTGTGGTAGTAAAACAAGGTTACAGATACGAGGAGATACTGAACTAAAAAACTTTCCCCTCTACTGCCCGAAATGCAAGCAGGAAAGTTTGATTGATGTAAAGGAATTACATATAACTGTCATTAAAAAGGCATACACGCAAGCAATAAATTCGGAAGCAGAAAAAATATTCAAATAACCTATTGACTCTGACGCTGCGTTATAGTTTAGAATGATATTACACGGAAGGGGTGATAAATATGCGAACAGTAAAAGAAGTTAGTAAACTCACAGGTGTTAGTGTGCGCACACTACATTATTATGATGCCATTGGTCTTTTGAAGCCTACAAAAGTAACCGAGGCAGGCTATCGAATGTATGACGATGCAGCCCTTAGCCGTTTGCAAAACATTCTATTGTTTCGTGAATTACAGTTCCCTCTGAAGGAAATTAAAGTAATTCTTGATAGTCCTAACTTTAATCAAGAAGAAGCGATAGCACAGCAAATTAGACTGTTAGAATTACAATATAAGCATATAGGTGAGCTTATTTCCTTCGCCCGTGAAATTCAGAGTAAAGGAGTAAGGACAATGAATTTTGAAGTTTTTGATACGAATGAGATTGAGCAGTACAAGTCAGAAGTCAAAGCAAAGTGGGGACACTCTAATGCATACCAAGAGTATGAAAAAAGAGCTGCTTCTCACGGTGAGAACAACTATGATAAATTTGCCGATGAGATAATGTCCCTGTTCACTAAATTCGGAACGATGAAGCAATTACCCCCTACTGATAAAGCTGTTCAAGAAAAAGTCGCTGTTTTGCAATCCTATATAAACGAAAAATTCTATACTTGCAATAATGAGATTTTAAAAGGATTGGGCGAGATGTATGTATGCGATGAGCGTTTTAAGAAAAACATCGACCGTTTTGGCGGAGAAGGAACGGCAGAATTTGTAAGACAGGCAATTTTCGCTTATTGTGACAAGTAAAGCTTCAATATGAATACCAAATGGATATTATGCCCTGTCTGTGGCAGCAAAACCCGTGACAGGCTTAGAGAAGATACTGTATTGAAGAACTTTCCTCTCTACTGTCCGAAGTGCAAACAGGAAAGTTTAATTGATGTAAAGGAACTGCATATAACCGTCATCAAAGAGCCAGACGCACAGACGCAGAGCCGATGAATTTGTGAGCAAACACAGTCATCGGCTCTGTTTTGTATTGTTACTACTTTGAATAATCCCAACTCTCCATATCGGATTTGCATAATTTCTTGACAAAGCGACACAAGTGTCGTATAATTTATTTGCGACATATATGTCGCAAAATTCGATAGGAGGACAAGTGTATGGGAAAAAAAGGTGAAGACACCAAAAAGTTAATACGAGAAAAAGCTGCTTGCCTTTTTGCTCAAAAAGGGTACAAAAATGTAACAATGAAAGATATATGTGCTATTACAGGTCTAAGCAGAGGTGGATTATACAGGCATTATGATAGTCCACAGCAGATTTTCTCTGAAATAGTAGATATGCTTATGAACTCACAGGATAATGAATTGTCGGAGAAGATGGCTGCAGGACTTCCTGCTCGACAAATACTTGAGGAAATCTTAGAACGCTATCGTATGGAAATGTTGGATAGTAGCACATCTTTAAGCGTAGCAATTTATGAGTTCTTCAGCGAGAACTTTTCAGACGGACAAGATAATTTGCTTTTGAGGCAATACCAATATTCTGTGGATATGTGGAGCGAATTTTTATCCTATGGAATAAAACGAGGCGAATTTAAGAAAGTAGACTGTAAAGAGGTTATTGATATTATCATATTTTCATATCAAGGAGTGCGTATGTATAGTACGATTGTTCCATTGGACGAAGAAATACCAATGAGAGTTGTCAACCATATTAAAAAAACATTATTAGTTTAGGAGGTGCATTATGGGAACTGTTTTTCAAAAATATCCGAAAGAAAAAAGAGCATTTATTAACCCAGAGGACTTTACAAAACAAAATCCAGATTTTCCTGAACTTTGCGTTTCAACTTTCTCAAATAGAATTATTGACAAATTTGCTTCCTTAAATAATGTGAAAGTAATCGACCATTTATATACTGCAAATGGAAGTGTGCCGATTTATCAAATTATTTATAAAAACACGCCGATTGCGTTCTATTTATCACGGGTAGGTTCTCCCGCCTGTGTTGCAGGGATAGAAGAAGTCATTGCTTTAGGTGCGAAAAAAATAGTGCTGTTTGGAAGCTGTGGTATTTTGGAAGCCTCTGCCGATAATAAAATTATTGTTCCGACATCAGCAGTTCGTGATGAAGGCACAAGTTATCATTATCTAAAAGCGAGTAATGAAATATCTGTAGATGAAAATACCGTTCATAAAATTACGAAGTGTCTTGATAAGTGCGGATATTCATATATAACAGGAAAAACTTGGACAACAGATGCAATATATAGGGAAACGGAGTCAGTAATCGAAGAGAGAAAAGAAACAGGGTGCCTGTGCGTTGAGATGGAATGTGCTGCTGCCTTAGCTGTAACACAATTTCGTGGAGTACCATTTGCACAGTTTTTATATGGAGCAGATAATTTAGATAGTCCTGAATGGGAACCTCGTGATTTATTAGAATATGGATTATCAAATGCTGAACGGTATTTAGCTTTAGCTTTTGAATGTGTTATTGAGTTATAGAATGCAAGGGGTGATAAGGATAGAAGAAAAATGGATATTGTGTCCTGTTTGTGGTAGCAAAACTCGTAATAGGCTTAGAGAGGATACAGTATTGAAAAACTATCCTCTCTACTGTCCGAAATGTAAACAGGAAAGTTTGATTGATGCAAAGGAACTACATATAACTGTCATCAAAGAGCCAGACGCACAGACGCAGAGCCGATGAACTTGTGAGTAATCACAGTCATCGGCTCTTTCTCTTATACTTGGACAAGTCCACCGAATAAAAAAAACGGTGCTTTGGTGGGCTGTTTTGGCACGCCCGAATAAAAATATCGCTGCCCTCTAAACCCGTTTTGAGTTTGGAGGGATTTTTTATGCGCTGGTCTGCCCTGAGCGCCTTGTTGCTTATCAGAAGCAGCAGTTACCTACATAGCATCACGAATAAGTGAGGATAATCTGTTAAAAAAATCCTAAGTTATTCGTGGTACTATTACGCTTCTAAAGTAGAAGCTATATATCTACACAATAGAACTTATATTGCTTATAACCGCAAAGGTATGACTGCCTTTGCGGTTTTTTGTTTGTCGTTATTTGTCGGAATAAAGGACAAGCCTATATCTGGTGTTGGTTGCCGTTCGCCGCCCTTCAATCTGGATTTTTCAAAAATTCAGATTGGAGGTAAAACGGTATGGCTTACAACAAAGCCAAAGAAGAAAAGAAATGGCGGCTCTGGAAAGAAGCCGAAGAAAAACAGTTAAGGAAGCTCGGCGTTGATGAAAGCACTATTGAAACGCTCCGTTCTCACGATTGGGCGATTTTCAATTCAGACAGGCGGTACTATCAGCGTATGCAGGAAGCGGGTACATACCTTGAGGGAGTTGCTGATGATATGCAGCAGCCCGAAATAAAGACAGTTGAGGACTTTCTGGACAGTATCGAAAATCAGCAGCTCTATCAGATTTTGATTAAGGTGGACAAGCTGACCCTGCAAATCGCCTTGCTGAAGATACAAGGCTATTCCACTCGTGAAATAGCCCACTCTCTCAACATCACCGAGAAAGCTGTTTACAGGCGAATGGACAGGCTCAAAGAAAAATTAAAAAAGTTTTTTGAATAGAGGGGAAAATCGCAGTTCCCCACGGGCTACAGGGTGAGAGGATAAAATCCTCACACCCTGTTTTCCTTTGTGTGGCGAAAACAGGATTGTTCCTTGTCAATCGAATAGCCATTCGCCAAATACTTTCTCTTTGTGATTGTGATAAGCATAAGCGTGTCGAGAGGTACGCCACGACCTGCCGTAAGGCAGAGAGCGATAACTACCTACTCAAAATATCGGGCAGCTCCCGATTTCGCCGTAACCCACAAAGAGGATAATGATACTCCCGTCCAGTCACAGTCCGAGCGTGATAAAACCGTCGCAGGCAATGAGGGCGGCTCTGGCAGACCGTCAGTTGGGGTGAAACTCCCGTGGTGTCAGTTCGCTGCTGACCGTTTGGCGACTTCCCTGCGTGAAACGCATTTGCATCTTGGGGTGTCGAGGACAAATAGAGATGCTTCTATCATAAAGCCAAATACAAGGCGGTCTATTGAAACAGAGAATTGTTTATGCTCTCCCGACCTTAAAAACTTCCTTGTGTTTGGCTGATTACATAGGCAGAGCTTACCTGCTTATATCCAGATAGGAGGTCAAACTAATGGATAAAACAATTAAGCGTGGTGACATCTACTACGCAGACTTAAACCCTGTTGTCGGCTCGGAGCAAGGAGGAACACGACCTGTACTTGTTATCTCCAATGATATAGGAAACAAGCACAGTCCTACGGTCATTATTGCCGCCATAACAAGCCGTGTACGCAAAAAGAAGAAATTACCTACACACTTATATTTGGGGCAAATTGAGGGGCTTCCTGCGAACTCAATCATTCTCTTTGAGCAGTTACGCACGATTGATAAAAGCCGCTTGAAAGAACATCTCACACACCTTGATGAGCAGTATTTGAAATCGCTTGAATTTCCTCTCCTCATCAGTATCGGAGTTGAAAAAAGGAGGAGCTTATGAACTTTGGAGATATATATGCGTTAGTCTTAAAAGAATACCCAGACATTTTAACCGTTGATGAAATGAGCAAGGCTCTTGGTGTCAGCACAAAAACAGGTTATCAATTACTCCGTGAAAACAAAATAGAACACCTGAAGGTGGGCAGAGCGTACAAAGTACCGAAAGCCCATCTTCTTTCTTATTTGAGGTTAGGTCTGCGGAATGCGGAGAATTAAAGAATTTGCACATTCGACTTCTTTGGCTTAAATTGCTACAATGTATATGGTCAACAGCAGAAGTCGGTGCTACGCAAAGGAGGTTATATTTATGGTAGCAGGACATCTGCAAGAGAAAAAAGGCTATTTTTATATGGTTTTGAGCTATCCCGATGCTGCGGGAAAAAGAAAAACGAAATGGTTTCCGACAGGATTGCCTGTCAAGGGCAATAAAAAGAAAGCGGAAAAGATGTTAATGGAAACAAGGCAGACTTTTGTGCCTGAGTGCAAACCCATACAGGACGATATGCTGTTTTCGGACTTTCTGCTTCAATGGTTGGAAATCGCAAAGCCGACTATCGCACTTACCACATACGCATCATACTCAGGTATGGCAAAGAGCGTTATCATTCCGTATTTCAAGGAAAGAGAAATCACACTTTCCGAAATAAAGGCAACAGACATTCAGGCTTTCTATATGAAGCAGTTGAAACGAGTAAAAGCTAATTCGGTTATTCACTATCACGCTGTTATTCACAGGGCTTTGAAATATGCCGTAAAGATTGACCTTATTTCTGTCAATCCTGCGGATAAAGTGGAACGCCCTAAAGCTGATAAGTTTATCGGCAGCTTCTATGACAGCAACGAAGTACAGGCACTATTTGAAGCCGCCAAAGGAACGCTGATTGAAATACCGATTTTTCTCGGTGCGTTTTATGGACTAAGGCGAAGTGAAGCCCTCGGCTTAAAATGGGACGCTATTGATTTTCAAAACAATACGATTACCATTAGACACACCGTTACTTCCTGCAATCTTGATGGCAAGCATATCCAGATAGCACAGGATACGACCAAAACCAAGTCGAGTATGAGAACGCTGCCCCTTGTTCCTGCGTTCAAAGAGAAGTTGCTAAAGCTCAAGGAACAGCAGGAAGAATACAAACGAGTATGCGGACGATGCTACAACAAAAAGTATTTGGAATATATCTGTGTAGATGAGATGGGGACATTGATTTCTCCGCACTATCTCACATCATCATTTCCAAAGCTGCTTGAAAAGAACAATTTGCGCCACATTCGTTTCCATGACCTGCGCCATAGTTGTGCTTCGCTGCTTCTTGCGAACGGTGTTCCTATGAAACAGATACAGGAATGGCTCGGACACAGCGATTTTTCAACTACGGCAAATGTATATGCCCATTTGGATTACAATTCCAAGCTGTCATCGGCTGACGCAATGGTAAACGGTCTGAGTGGCGCATTAGAGGTTATTTCATAGCTTCTGCGGCGTATCGCTTCACATAAAGATACGCCAACTACATATCCAAAGTTCAAATCTCAGAAAATTTAGGAGAGAACTACCGATTTTCAGGAGAGAACTCACGGAAAAATCCCAAAGGTGCAGAAAAAAGAAAAAGCCTGCAAACGGTAAAAACCGCTTGCAGACTGAGCATTCTGGCGGAGAGAGTGGGATTCGAACCCACGGTTCCGTTAGGAACACGACTTTTCGAGAGTCGCACCTTCGACCACTCGGACATCTCTCCGTGTATTTATCTTCACATCAGCCCTCAAAAACATCTTGGAAAAAGGAGAGAACTGATGGAGAGAACTAAGGGATATTTACTTTTCAATGATAGCCGAAAAGCCCCGTAAAATCAAGGTTTTTCAGAGGTGAGCTTCCAAAAAGGGCATTCGTTTTCGAGTCGAGCTCGTTATGACCGCTTCGATACGTCTCCATTTAGAAAATATTCAGTTTTTGGCGCAGATAACATGATTTCGAGTCAGCCCCGTTATGACCGCTTCGATACCTCTCCATATTATGCGCCGATATATTTATATATTTCCCAACGGGCAATCAGCAGCGCAACCCAGCCGCAGCAGCCTAAATCTCCTAAATCGCCGCAGCCAGCAGCCACAACGGCCACAACGGCCACAACAGCCACAGAGTTATTATAAAATAAAAACATATCAAACGGCTTTTATTATTATACATGATTATATGGGCGTGTCAACCTGTTTTTTGCTCTCCCGCCCGTATTCGGGCCGGCACCCGGGCAAAAAGCGGCTTCGGCTTAAAGGCTGAGCAAATAATGCGCGCGCTCTTGTCAAACAGACGCCGCCCATGCTATAATAGCTTTGCCGGAGGAATATTTTATTTATGAGAAATCTAACAATTAAAAGAATGAAAAAAGCCGCGGGTTCTCTGGGCAAGGTAATGATATATATAGCCGACCGTACTGGGGACACGCTGATAAACGATACCCTGTGCCGTCTTTTGGGAACCCTGAAAAACGGCGAGGAAAAGACCTTTTCTGTTTCAGAGGAACAGGTTAATTTAATTGCGACGGCAGATAAATTAAGCAGGAATCTCTTTAATGAAATTTATACGCTGCCGGCAGGGAGCGAGGACGTTCTGCTAATTGGCAGGAACAGTTTTAATCCGGCGGCCGGAAATATGTTCCGTTTTGATTCAAACTGCAGCCAAGAGGCTCTGGACAACCGCAGAAGAGGACTGCTCAGGGGCTGGTTATTGCTGGCGTGCGCCGTTATAATAGGAATACTCCTGGGGCTTTGGCTGTTTGCTCCCGGCAAAACGGGCGCGAAGCTCACTTTTAGCTATGAAAACATGCGAATTACCCTTAACGACTATTTTAAAAAAACCTCCGCAAAGGGATTTAACGTATGCTATCAGTCTTCGGACGTAGCCATATTTGTTTTAAAGGAAACTCTTGAGGAGAATCTCTCGCTTGAGGAATACGGCGACAGGATTATTGCTCAGAACGATATGGATTCGTCCATCGAGTTAAAGCAGGAGGACGGCCTGTATTATTTTGAATATGATTTTACAAACACGCAAAACGACAAAGCCTTTAACTACTTTGCGTCAGTATATAAAAACGGCGGGGATTACTGGCTTATACAATTCGCATGCCTGAAGGAGAATTATTCCTCCTGCCGGCCAAGTATTTTAGACTGGGCCAAAAGCGTAGAATTTGATTAGCTGACGCTTCTCCACGGCGGCTTCTTTTCCGTCCGGCCCGCGCTTAAATATTTTTGAGCAGAGCGCAGGGTCGGAACGCATAAAATTTATGCCGGGCAAAGCGCGCTTGAAGGGCATATGCCGGGCGTACATGCAATCAAAGCAACGCGGCAGAACGCAGATTCATACATTTTGAACGTTCAGCTCCTTGTAAATTGCAGGTATGCTGTGAAATATAAAATTAGCTGGACAAACGGCTGGTTTATTGATATAATATTTTTCGCTGACGGCGGAAATAGATTTTTTGATTTTTACCGTTACATAACAGCGCCAATGTAGCTCAGTTGGCAGAGCAGCAGTTTCGTAAACTGCAGGTCAAGGGTTCGAGCCCCTTCATTGGCTCCAAAAAAGAAACAGCAATATTTATATTGCTGTTTCTTTTTTTAACTTATTCCGTCATTATAACCGGCGCGCATACGGCTGCAAAACATATTTTTTGCTCAGGCAGCTTTTTATTTATTAGCCAGGCGGAGGGATATATGATATAATAAAAGCAGTTAGACGGGGCTATTAAGGCGGCGTCTCATGGCTTCGCCATGAGACGCCGCCGCCCCGCCGCCCCCGCCCGCGACGTCGGCGGCCTTCGGCCGCCTGGCCGAGCCTGCCGGCTCGGCCCACGGCTGGCGCAAGCCAGCCGGACGTCGCGGGCGGGGGCGGGCGGGGATAAAAGCATACGAAAGGAGGAGGGCGGAAATTCCGCCTGAGCATATGCAAGCAGCGCAGATAAAATACATAGGAGTAAACGACAAGAACATTGATTTATTTGAAGGGCAGTATCCGGTGCCCAACGGAGTATCCTATAACTCCTATTTAATACTAGACGAAAAAACAGCCGTTATGGATACAGCAGATGTACGAACAGCAGACCAATGGCTCCAAAACCTGGAACTGGCTCTGGCTGGAAAGGAACCTGATTACCTGATTATTTCCCACATGGAACCCGACCACGCCGGCAGTCTGGAGCTGGCAGCTAAAAAATATCCTCAAATGAAGCTTGCGGGAAATGCCAAAACCTTTAATATGGTATCTCAATTTTTTGATATAGATTTATCCGACAGAACGGTAACGGTACAGGAGGGAGACCAAATAAAGCTGGGCAGCCGGACGCTGCGCTTTTATATGGCGCCAATGGTGCATTGGCCTGAGGTTATGGTAGCATATGAGGAAACTGAGGGCATACTCTTTTCAGCGGACGCCTTTGGCAAATTCGGCGCTTTGGACATTACTGAAGAATGGACAGACGAAGCGCGGCGCTATTATTATAATATAGTAGGCAAATACGGGCTCCAGGCGCAGGCGCTTTTAAAAAAGGCCGCCGGACTAAATATAACGGCTATATATCCCCTGCACGGGCCTGTGCTCAAGAACAATTTGAACTGCTACATTGAAAAATACAAGCTTTGGAGCAGCTATACCCCCGAAGAAAAAGGCGTATTTATCGCCTACGCTTCCATTTATGGACATACTGCCCGGGCGGCCTCGGCCTTATCCGATATGCTTACGCGGCGCGGAATTAAATCAACCCTGCTGGATTTAGCCAGGACAGACGTTTCTTACTGCGTAGCCCAGGCGTTCAAATATGATAAGATGGTGCTGGCCTCCGCTTCGTATGACGGCGGCATATTCCCGCCCATGGAAGAATTTCTCCATCATTTGAAAGCCAAGACCTACCGTTCCCGCAGAGTAGGCATAATTGAAAACGGCACCTGGGCGCCCAGCGCCGCCAAGGGGATAAAGGAACTGCTTGGCCAAATGAAGGACGTCTCAATATACGAACCGGTAATAACTATAAAATCTGCTGCGGATACTAAGGTTTTCGACCAGCTTGAACAGCTGGCAGACTCTTTAAAGGAATAAAAATTTATTCCGCAATATTTTTAAGAACATGGGCAGGGGGTTTTGCATGCAAAACCCCCTGCCCGCTCGCTTAGGGCGTCCCCCTTTTTTTAAAGGGGGACGCCCTAAGCGAGCGGCTCAATGACGGCGGCGTTTGCGGCCTTCCGGCCGCTGGGCCGGGCCTTAAAGGCCCGGCCCAGGCAGGCGCGCATGCGCGCCTGCCAAACGCCGCCGCCATTGCGCCGCTCATGCCCGTTCTCCGGCTTAAATTAAGCCGGAGAACGGGCGCTCTGCTATAAAAACTGCATAAATACAGCGGGCATGCCTTAAATATTAAGGCATGCCCGCTGCAGCCATATATAAAAATACCCCTATATTAAGCAATAACCCCTATTGCTCTATAGCTTTAACATAGCAGCGCCTACGCTTATGCTTTCGAGTCTCAAACCGCTTCCACTGCGACTGCACCTGCTCGTTAAGCTCCAGCTCAGGCCCGGTTTCAGCCAGCTTAATCCCAAACTCTACTGCGCTTTTATACATATCCGAGATAAGAATACTGTTTACGCCCTTATTCTGGTAATCCTTCCTTACTGCCACCAAAAGCAATTCAAGCGTATCATTTTTATGTATGGAACGCAGTATGCGATACCAGCCTAGAGGAAAAAGACGGCCCTTGCTCTTTATGGACGCTTCAGCCATAGAGGGCGCCGCTATGCCAAAGCCCACGACGTCGTCCTGCTCGTTTAAAACAACAGAAACAAATTTAGGATTCAAAATAATCTTAAACTGGTTCTTGTAAAATTCTACCTGGCCTTGATTAAGAGGCACAACTCCGTATAAATCAGCATAGGCCTCGTTAAGCAGGTCGAATATCTTATCCACATAGGGAAACGCATCTTTTATGCTGTTAATTTCCAGCCGGCGCAGCTTTAATTTGCGCATTATTCCCTCTGAAACCTTGACTATCTTTTCATCCAGCTTGTCGGGCATCTTTATCTGCATTTCCACCCAATCAGCGTCCTTTCTGAATCCAAGCTGTTCAAGATGCTCCGCATAATAGGGATAATTATATGAGGTAATAAAAAGATCCATCTCCTCAAAGCCCTCTACCAGCAGCCCCTGCTTATCCATATCGCAGAACCCGATAGGACCGGTTATTTCATCGGCGCCCTTTGATTTGCCCCATGCTTCTATATCAGATATCAGGGCCTTAGTCACCTCTATATCGTCTATTACGTCCCAGCGGTTGAAGCGCACGCGGTGCCTGCCCCATTTTTCATTATAGGCGTGGTTGAGTATACCGCAAATCCGCCCTGCCAACACTCCGTCCTTATATGCCAGCATGGGCCGCGCTTCACAGTATTCAAACGCTGCGTTCTTCTTGGGATTAAGCGTATCCGCCTCGTCCATATAAAGACTGGGGACATAATACGGGCAATCCGCATACAGCTTACTGGGAAACTGAATAAATTCCTTTAGGTCAGCTTTATTTCTGACCTCCTTGAGCTCTATCATATTCATACCTTCTTATAAAAAAATTAATAATTGCTTAATTATTTTATTATAACTTAGCGCTAAAGTCAAGGAACTACAAAACACCTTTAATATAAACATGATATTAGTATTCAGACGCCTCAGGACGCAGTAATTTGCATATTAAAGCGTTGCTTCTGCTCCATGCGTCTCTACGCCGATTGAAGAAAGCAAAGAAATTATCCCTCAGCGTGTATTTCCCTGTAAAACGAGGGTATGCAGCGCCTGTAAAAGCCGCTTATACCAATACGAATTAAGCGGCGAAAAAAAGGCGGCTATAGGATAGTGCTCATAAAACAGTAAAATAGCGATTTTGCGGAAAAGGTATGATTTCGGTCATACCTTTTCTGCTTTTATCAGTTCATCAACCGGGATGAAGCCTACAAGGTCATACTCAATGTGCGCCTTCTGTTTCCGCTTGCCGCTGGACTTGTCGGGGGCTTCCACATAGATGCCCTTTACAAGCTCTCTGAGGGCGTAGGACGTGAGTTCCCGGAGGGTGGTGTACTTCTTCACCCTTCGGATGAACACTTTAAAATTCTGTATCTTTTGTTCCTGTGCCTTGATTTCCTCTTGCAGCTTATTGACCTCGGTTTTCAGCTCGGTCTGCTCGTTTTCGTAGGTGGCGCTCATCATAGCATATCGCTCGTCACTCAGCTTACCGTTGGCGTTGTCCTCGTAGGTTTTGAGGAAAAGGCGGTCAAGCTCGGCCATTCGTCTTTCAGCCTGTGTCAAACGCTTCTTGTGTACCCGAATTGCTTCCTCGCTCTGTAATTGGAGCATCTATCCCATCTCACGGCGGAAATATCCTTCGTAATGGGTCACGATGGATATGACTGACTCCATGTGTTTCCAGACCATACTCTACAAGGTTACGGCACGAACATAATGCCCGCTGCACTTGTCCTTATTGCCGCGATTGGTAGAGCAGATGAAGAAGTCCTGCCGCTTTTCAAAGCGGCTTGTGGTGGAATAATAGAGCTTCTGCTTGCAATCGGCAAAGAACACCAGGCCGGAGAAGATACTGCTCTTGCCCGTTGCCGTTCTGCGATGCCGCTGCTGCCTAATTTCCTGCACCTTGTCAAAGACTTCCTGCGTGATGATGGCAGGGTGCGTGCCATAGAGAAAGCCTTTTGATTTTCAATGGGGTTTGGTCTGCCTTGAAAATGAAGAAATTCTCTCCGTTTGAGGTCTCCAGAGTCAGAAGGCATAAAATCTGCGTCATGCAAGGCGCTTGTTACCGGGCGTACATGGAGCGAAAGCAACGCAGCAGGACCCAGATTTTATGCCTTCTGACCGTGTAGTTCCTTGTAAACTGAGGGTAAATCAGCTGATCCGACTTCAATCACTTGTACTTATTCCCAGCGATTTTGCTCTCTGTGGCAACCATGACAATTACAGTCATGACGCTGCAGGCGTGTCTTAATTCCCCATAGATAGTATCCGCGCCTGTTGAACAGACCTGGCCTGTGTTCTTGGAGGTACGTTTTCCGTAGTCTCCCGTGCTTGCCGAGAGTTTCGGTAGCCGCTACCGAAAATGCGATATTAGGGATGAAGCAGTCCCCGTTAGCGGTGTAAGTCAGCTTGGGGTTGTGTTTACTCATAATGCGTTCCTCCGTCAAATGAATGGATAATAATCCCTGCTTTTTCACCACAGGAGCCTCGATGGGCACTCGATACATAGCAGACCATTGGCCCCGTGAAAAGTGATAGGCATCCCAGCTTTTAGTTGTTTCAGACGCTTTTTGACCAGCTTTGTCGGAGGTAACAGCGATGCCATGTCCTGCGTGTATAGTCATTCTTTATGAGAGGGTGTCATTGAACCAATTCCTGATTCCTGCAAAATCGTTGTCAATGCTGTTAGGGTCGATGATGTCGTAGTTGTCATTGATGGCAATGAAGCGTACCCCGTGTTCGGCAAAAGTGAAGTTGATGAACATACCCGCCATAGCGGAATTTCTTGAAAAGCGGCTGAGGTCTTTAACGATGATGGTCGATACTCTGTCAGCTTCCACCTCGGCGAGCATTTTCTGAAATCCGGGTCTGTTGAAATCAGTCCCGCTATAAACGTCGTCCACGAAAAACGAGAGGTTCGTGAAGCTGTGTTCACGGGCGTAGGTTTCGAGGATTCTTCTTTGATTGGTCACGGAATTACTCTCGCCATCCAGAGCATCCTCCTGCGAAAGTCTGCAATAGAGCGCGGTAATTTTGTCTGCTGCCCTTAACATATTTTTGTCCTTCTTCGGTTGGGCAACTGTCTGTACAGGATTGGATTCTTGAGTTATATCAAAAGAGGATTCGTTCATTCTTCGCCATCCTCCATGATATCAGTTTCATCATTGGCGGCTTGATGCTGCATAATGCATTTGAGCTTTTTATCAAGGGTCTCCGTACCCTCATAGCTGCCTGTTATCGTGAACTCCGCACCGCCGATTTCTTCCGTAATGGTGATTTCGGGAAGCCAAAAGGCGGACGTATTTTTGACTTCGATGTTGCCCTTATCGTCAAAGGAAACATCTCGCTTGGGAGCAGCATCGGGACGAGGCCTGACTTTGAAATATGGGTTGGGGTTGGTGAAGTGGTATTCGGGGATGGGAGCAGCTTCATCGTCTGCGCCTGCATCAAAATCCTCATCCTCCATAATCTCTTTTAATTCCTCGTCCGTCAACTCAATCATATCGTCCATCGTAAATATCGCTCATTTTGATTTTTGGACTCACTTCGCTAAGCCTCCTTTTCGTTCAATCGCTTCGATTCGTTTTACACAAAATATCGTAGGATATGCCCACTTTTGAATAGCGCACTACAGGGCAGAAAATAAACGATTTTCAACCCTTATACGCACAAAAACAGACGACACCCAACTGAAGTTGAATGTCGTCTGCTTGTTTCCAATCCTGCTTAACAGATGCCGTAATTCGTAATTTTGGGTGAATTACTGTCTTACGGACACTCTGCAATAGCCGCGCTTTTTCTCTAAATACTTGAAATATTCAGACCTAAAAATTACTTAACCTCTACGGTTGCTCCCGCTTCGGTCAGCTTAGCCTTAGCAGCCTCAGCCTCATCCTTGGGAACGCCTTCTTTAATGGCCTTAGGAGCAGCCTCAACTAAATCCTTAGCCTCTTTCAGGCCCAGACCGGTTACTTCGCGCACAGCCTTAATAACTGCAAGCTTATTAGCGCCCACCTCGGCCAGCACAACGTCAAATTCGGTCTTTTCCTCCTCAGCCGCAGCGGCGGGAGCAGCTCCGGCAACACCGGCTACGGCCACAGGAGCGGCCGAAACGCCGAATTCATCTTCAATAGCTTTAACGAGGTCAGCAACCTCAAGAATGGTCATAGATTTAATCGCTTCTACGATTTCTGCAATTGTCATAATTTTATACCTCCATATTTAATAATTTCAGGCTTCCTTTTGTTCTTTAACAGCATTAAGCGCACAAGCCAGATTGCGCACGCTTCCCTTAAGCGACCAGAGAATCTTCGTAAGCAGCACGTCCTTGGTAGGCAGCTCGCTGAGCTTCTTAATAACGCTAACGTCTATAACGGCGTTATCCATTATACCGCCCTTAGCCTCGGTTTTCTTTGCCTTATTGGCAAAATCGCTGTACACCTTAGCAGCCGTAACGGGGTCATCGTAGCCAAAGGCGAACGCGCTGGGGCCCTGAAGCATACCGTCCACATCCTTAATGCCCAAATCGGCGGCGGCCCTGCTTACCATGGTGTTCTTCAGCACCTTGTACTCTACTCCGGCATTTCTGAACTCTTTTCTGAGCTGAGTATCCTCGCTGACGGTCAGCCCGCGGTAATCTACTATCACAACCGATTTAGCCCTGGATAGCATATCCTTAATCTCTTCTACCTTCTGGGACTTCAATTCAATAGCAGCCTTAGACATATCCATTTACACCTCCTTATAACATTTAGCCAAATAAAAATCTCCCATACGGACAGCATGAGAGAATAACATACGAAATTATTCTTGCCTCGGCAGGATTTACGCTCAAAGCACCTTCTGTCTATGGTAAGGGAACTATTCATTTGCGGTGTTAGTATAGCATTCTCTTATTAAGCTGTCAAGCATATTAAATGAAGGGGATAAAAATTTTTATAAGAAATGGCGCCCCTTGCCCGGCGCTCCCCGCGGCGTCCGGCTGGCAAAGCCAGCCGTAGGCCGGGCCTGAGGCCCGGCCAGGCGGCCGAAGGCCGCCGACGCCGCGGGAAGCGCCGGGCAAGGGGCGCCATAAGGGGCGGCTCTTGGCGGCCGCAGGCCGCGGGGCCGAGCCTTCGGCTCGGCCCCAGTCAGGCGCCCATTCGGGCGCCTGACTCAAGAGCCGCCCCCGCCCGCGCGACAGCCCGAAGGGTCCGGCCGAGCCGAAGGCTCGGCCGGGGGCGGCAGGCGCCGCAGGCGCCTGCCGCCGTCGCGCGGGCCGGAATGAATCCCCCCATTAAAAAGGCCGCGGCCTGAACCGGCCGCGGCATAAAAGCCTTTAAATATTACTGCAAATCAAATTATCTTAAGCCCTTTTTCTCTTAAAGCAAATAACCACAGCCGCCAGCCCGGCTATTGCCGCAATCATGCCGAAGCTCAGCGCAGCTAAGCTTACATCGCCGCCATCGTCGGGGTCGTCAATATCAGGATTGTCCGGCTCCTCAGCAGGAGCAACCGTGCAGCTTACAGCCTCGCTCTCAGTCTGAGCCGATGTAAATTCCCCGTCTGCAGCGCTGACTTTAACCAAATAGCTTCCGCTTTGAGTTACGCTCAGGCTTGCGCCCGTCTGTCCCTCTATAAGCGCGCCGTCCTTATACCAGGCGTAGACAAAAGTAGCGCTCGCAGAAGCATGGGAAGCCTCGGCAGTTAAAGTAATGCTCTCGCCCTCTTGAACGCTGGTCTTGTCCGCCTTCAGGCTTACCTCAGGAGCATTAAGCTCCCAAACGGGAATAAGGGTAATATTTTCGCTTACAACGCCGTTTTCCATATCCCAGGCAGTTCCATCCGCAGTAGCCCAGCCCTTCAGAGTATAGCCGGTCTTTTCAAACGCAGGTGCCTTTGTTGCGTCTATTTTGCCGCCCACAGCCACCTTTACGACAGTATCGTTATCGGTGGTTGAGTCGTTATCCGAGAAGGTAACTTCTACATAGACCACAAAATTTCCTTCGCCGTCAGTTTCTACTGTTAAATCCTCGGGGACATACTCCGAAACGTCGCTGCTGAACGAGCCGCCCGTAACCTGTATGGAGGCATCGTCTTCCTTCTCTATGGCGTCACGGCCTTCTTTACCGGTCAGCTTGCCGCCCGAAACGGTTACGCTGGCATTATCTTCAGCGCTTATAGCTGAATTGTTAGCGCTGGTAATCTCGCCGCCGGTAACAGTCACCTTGCCCTGCTCGCCCGCCGTTATGGCTTCCGAACGGCTGCTGGTGGAAATGCTTCCGCCGCTTACGTTAAGCGCTACGTTTTCCTGCACCTGTATTCCGTAAGAGGAAGCGCTGCTTATTGAAGCAGTACCGCTTACATTAATAGTAGCGCCCTTATACGCCTGAATAGCGCCGCTCATTCCGCCCTCGGCAGTCTGAATCAGAGAGCCGCCCGAAATATTAACGGTTATGGCATTTTCCTGATAGCTGCTTACATACATGGCCGTGCGGCCCGAAGAAACAAGCTCGCCGCCCTTAATATCCACAGCTACGTTTTCGCTGCCCCGGATACCCAAAACATTATCGTCGCTGGAAATTACCTTGCCTCCGTTAATTTCCACCTTGACATTTTTAGAGCTGTCGTAAATATCTATGGATTCCTGAGTAGTCTCAATGGTGCCGCCGTTAAGGATAAAGGTTGCGCCGCTGTATAGCTGTATTCCATAGCCGTAGCTGGAATGCTCAGCAATAATTGCGCCCTCGCCTACTGAATCGTTGATGGTGAGCGAGCCGCCCTCCTTAATGGTTATAATAAAGTTGTTCTGACCGCCGTAAGTCTCGGTCACGGTATTGCCCTTTAAATCAAGGGTAACCGGCTTGGTGATAGTTATGCCTAATTTGGAATCAATTTCAAAGCTGTCGCCCAGCACAACATCGCCGCCTGCTTCCAGCGCTTCCTTAAAGCCCTGGGCGTCGGTTACTTCGCCCCCGTCTGCAAAGGCAGGAATAACTGCCAATACAAGGCATAATGCAACTGCGCAGGCTAAAATCTTCTTTTTCATAGTGCCTTTCTCCTTTCAACAAAAATAAATAAAAATACTTTTGGATATAGAAAATCTTAAGGCACGGCCATCTATTCTTGAATCCGCGGATAAACGGCGCGCTTAAAAATATTCCACATCCTAACGCAGCCTAAAAGCGCGTCAATAAACAAAAACAGCGCCAGAGAAAAAACAGCCATTATTTTGGATATTGAAATACTGTTTAGGCAGCTTCAAAAGATATTATACAACACGGGCACGCAAATAGCAAGTTAAACTTTTGATATCAATATATAGAAATAAAAAAAATTTATTAAAAAATGCGATATCGACCCAGCTTACTTATTGCCGCCTGTCCGGTTTCTCATTAATTGTTAAATTTGAACTTGTATTAATGGCGCGGCGGCGCCCGCAGGGCGCCCCCGCAGAGGGGCGTCCGGCACCAGGCGGGGGCGGCGTCCGGGCGGCGCAAGCCGCCCCGGCCGGGCCGCAGGCCCGGCCAGCCAGGCGCCCATTTGGGCACCTGGCGGACGCCGCCCCCGCCTAGCGCCGGACGTCCCTCAAGCCCGCTGTCCCCCCTTTTAAAAAAGGGGGGACAGCGGGCACTATGCCTAAAATCAATCTGAAATTAAACAGGCTCAGCCTCTGAAAATATATTTTTCCTTGGCAAACAGCCGCCGCACCAGGGCTAAAGCCAGAATCATATATAAGAGGGAGGAGCCAACCGCCAGGGCCAGATAAGCATAATTCACAACTCCTCCCAGCACCAGCTTAAGAGAGGCCACTACATTGAGCACGGGTATAAGCATGGTAACGGCCGAAACATCCGAGGCCTGCATAAACATTGAGGACACCCCTATTATCATGGGCAGCATTACAACATAGCTGGAATAGGTCTGCGCCTCCTTATAGGTCCTGCTGACAGCCGAAATAGATATGGTGATGCATGAAAAGGTCATGCCCATAAGCACCAGACACAAAAGCGCCAGAATTATCACGCCCGCCGAAAGGTTAATGCCGCCGCTCATAAAGCTCAGGCCTGCGCTGGAGCCCAGTATGGAGAAGCCCAGAGCCATGCCCGCCGCCTGAAAAATTACACCCAGCATAGTTACGCTGAGCACCGTCAAAAACTTGCCCAGCAGTATGCTGTTGCGGTCGGCGCCGGTAGATAGCAGAGGCTCAAGGGTGCATCTCTCCTTTTCCCCCGCTATCATGTCAATAGCCACGCCCAGCCCGCTGGTAGCAAGAAGTATGGCAGCCAGGTATGGCAGCATCATCTGCAAAAACATATTATCCGAGCCCTCCCGGTTGGACAGGCCGTAATAACTGCTCAGCGTAACGGTTTCAGAAACAGCCGGGCTGAGTATTTCAGGAGAAACGCCCAGCGCCTCCAGCCGTTCATAGCCCACGCGCGTATTATACAGCTCTATTAGCTGCATAACCGAAGACAGCTTGGCCTGGCTGTTAGTGGACATCTCATCGTAAACCACCGTAACCCGCGCGGGAACCTGCGCTTCCAGCTTGGAGGCAAAATCCTCCTCCAGCTTCAAAAGCACCTCTATTTCTCCGTCGGCAAAAAGCTTTTCAGCCTCCTCCGGCTCAGCCTCTACAAAATTCACCTTTGAACCGGCGAAAATCTCGCGCGCCGCCTCGCGCGCGCCCTGGACAGGCTCTACATACATATTTACGGGGGTTTCATAGGGATTATCGCTCACATCCCCCATAAGACTGCCCATGCCGCCGCCCATAAGGAACATTATAAGGGGAAAGAGTATAAGGGGCAGAATAAACGTGCTGAATACCGTTTTCTTATCTCTGAGCAAATCCTTAAGCTCTTTTTTATATACTATCTTTATATGTCTGAATTTCATTTTGCAGCGCCCCCTTTATTATCCTCCGAGGTAAGCAGCAGGAATACCCCTTCCATATCCGTCTGGCCATATTTAGCCGTCAGTTCGCTTATGGCGCCGCTGTCCGCCAGCTGGCCGCGTGAAATTATGCCCACCCTGTCGCACAGCTTTTCCACCTCGTTCATATAATGGCTGGACAGTATTATTGTCTTGCCCTCCTTTTTGCAGGAGAGGATAAAATTCTGCACCTCCAGCGCGGCAGATATATCCAGCCCCGCCGTAGGCTCGTCAAAGAGCATAACCGAAGGCGAATGCACAATACTGCGCGCAAACGCAGTTTTCTGCTTCATTCCCCTGGAAAACTTCGCGCATCTGGCGTCTATATAATCTCCCATTTCAAATACGGCGCTCAATTCCTCCACCCGTCTTTTTATCTGGGATTCCTCCATATCATAAAGACGGGCGAAATATTCTATATTTTCCCGGGCGGTCAGTCTGTCGTAAAGACCGGTATCTCCGCCGAAAAGCACTCCTATACTTCTGCGCACCTGTTCAGGCTGCTTAACTATATCAAAGCCTGCCACCTCAGCCGTGCCCGACGTAGGGCTGAGCATGGTAGCCAGCATTCTAAGGGTAGTGGTTTTTCCTGCTCCGTTAGAGCCTAAAAGCCCGTATATTTCTCCCGGCTCTACTTTCAAAGACAGTCCGTCCACCGCCCTGAACACTCCGTTTGAAGCTGAACGCCTGTCTTTGCCCTTTTCTTCAAATTCCTTAGTCAGGGATTTGAGCTCTATCACGTTTTTATCCTCCTTAGATAAAATTCAGTCTTATCCGGCCGAAACGCTTAAGGCATTATTTTACGCGCAGCCCCGCGCGGCACGGATACGCCGCCGACAGATTGCCTCCGCCGGCACTTTAACAGTATATCATAAACATGGAGTTTTGGCTTTAATGGATATTGCGCAATTGGGCGTAAATATGTTAAATCGGCGTAAAATTCCGCATTTTACGCCGGTTTAACTTCTTAAGCAGCTGTACATTATATATTAAGGCGGCTGTTAGGGAGGGGAAACGCGGCTAAGGGGGGCGGCGTCCGCGGCCGTTCAGGCCGCGGGCCGAGCCGAAGGCTCGGCCCAGGCCGGGCCTCCGGCCCGGCCGGACGCCGCCCCCCTTAGCCGCGTTTCCCCTCCCTAACAGCCGCCTTCCGCCCGGCGCGCCTTAAACTGCCGAAAGCGCATATATGCCTAAGGCCGCGTTAGAATCCCTCACCCATACGCGCAATTCCCTTAAAGGCCGCCTGTCATCCAGCTCCAGCTCTATAACGCTGAATACCGTCTCCCCCGCCTGAAACGCCTTAAGCTCATTCCAAAGCAGATGCTGAGGATAGGCCGGCGGATAGGCCCGGGGATAATCCTCCTCCTCCATACCCGGAAGAGAAGGCAGTTCCCCCCTTGGCTGCTCCTCAACGTAAGTGGGGAAGCCGTAATTGCCCCGTCCCGAAAGCCCTATATCCAGGCAGCCCGGAAAGCTCAGATGCGCCCGGCGTACCGCAGGGAAATATTCTCCCTGGCTCTCAGCCTCCAGTTCCATATAAAACGGCTGGCTGAAAGCGTGCTGATTGGTTATAAAAGCGCTGACAAGCACATACAGCTTTTTAGCCTCAACCCCCTTAAGACTGATGCAGACATGCCTTTCATGCCTGGAAGAAACGGGCAGAAAGCCCTTTTTATTTATTTTAAAGGGTACTCCCGGCATATTCTCCAAAACCTCGTATTTATCAAAGACGTCCTGAAGGATATTTTCAGGGGTCGCGCAGTATATAGTAGAGCCGGGCGCGGTGTTCCTGCCTATTTCATTCCAATAAAGCGCAGGCTTAAGATATTTTTCGGGCAATGGTATGCTGAAGGCAACGTTTTCCGCCGGCCGGTATTCCACAAAAAATTCCTCCCTGCGGCCGTCTATTAGAAGCGCGCCCTTATTCCGGCCTGGAGTTAGTCTTTCAAGCTGGGCCCTGCTCATTTCAAAGGAAAGGCTATTAGCCTTAAACGGACTGATAACCGCCCTGGCCTTAATTGCCTCTCCGGCCAGCAGCAGGGCTATCTCCTTTTCAGCGGGCGTGTTTTCACGGCGGGTATAATCTATTAATTCCAGTTCCAGAATTTTCCTCTTTTTTGAAGGGTTCCCGCTGCGGGACGCTTCGGAAGCAGGAGCTATGAATTCCTCGTAAGTTACTGCCGGCGCGCCGCAAAGCGGCCGGGCGTGCAATACATATTGAGGCAGCACAGTCAGGTGCACAGGATATTCAAACTGTACCTCGCCCGCCCTGAGGCTCAAATAAAACGTGCGGCGGGCAAAATTAATAAGGCCGAACCAGCCATAGGGCCGGTATTTCTCCAGCAAATTCCCGCTCAGCCGCGCGCGCATTCCGTCGTCCGATATATAAACGCTTTTAAATACACCGGCCGGGTCGTGCACACCCTCTAAAGAAACGCCCTCGGCGCGCAGAACATATTCTCCTCCCTCCGAGGCGCAGCCCGGTTTCTCCAGGCGCAGCGCTATTGGGGTATATATAATTTCCAATTCAAAGCTCTCTTCCCGGCCCAATTCAAGCTCAGCCTCAAACCAGCCGCAGCGGGGTCGGGTTTGAACCTCCGCGGCTTTATTATTAACCACGGCGCTTATCTTAGAATAGGGTTTCAGTCGCCACAGCAGGCGCTTATCTGTTTTATCCTCCAGGCAAATAGAAAACAGATGCCGTTCATTCTGCCTGGTATATTTTATATGCGCGCCCGGAATTTTAATTTCCGCCCTGTCCCAGCTATCTGGGAAGCAGGGAGAAATCACCGTTTTATCTGCCGCGGCGTCCCTGTCCAGCCCAAAAATCCCTTCTATTACGCCCTGGGAATACATACAGGCTGCAGGACTGAAATACGCCTTATGCGCGTCGTTGGCGGTTTCAGGGAACGCGCCTCTATGCCGTGAGCATACTATATCCGCAATAAATTTCAGAGGCCGTACAGCCTGATTATTCATGCCCAGGCGCGCATAGGACGCGGCGGCAAAATACTGCATATTCCCGCCGCACTGCATACCCCAGGTGCTCACGGCGTAATAGCAGTGCCCGCCAAAAAGGTTGGAAATATACATTTCGCCCGAGGGGCCGCTTAAACGATGCATTAAATGGTCTATGCTGCTCACCTTTTCCCTGTCGGGCAGCATATCATACAATATAGGGTAGCATACGCTGTGATAGGGCGCTTCCAGCCTAAGCTGGCCCAGGGCGTCCCTATACCAGGCGAACCGGCCTGCGTCCTTAAGCCAAAAATCCGCGCGCACCTTTTCTTCCACGGCCTTAGAATATAATTCGTATTTCTCGGCCTCGTTTTTATTATCCAGCAGCCTTTCAAGCATAGCCATAATCTTAAGCATATGCGCGCCCTCGCAGCCTGAGCCGCTGCCTGGGCCGTGAGTGGCTAAAAAGTCCTCCTGGTTGCCCAGCTGGGTGCCGAAGCCCATTACGCCTGTTTTCAGCGGGTCGTATTCCCTGAAGGTTTGGCTTAAAATTTTACGCATATACGGCTCAGCCATACGCGCAAATTCAATATCGCCGGTCATTTTCAGATAATGCTCTACGCCCCGGAAAAAATACGGATTATCCCCGCCCCATTCTCTGCGGGCAAAGCCAGGGGCAGACAATTCGGGTACGCGTTCGCCATCCAGCAGCCTTTCAAGCTGAGCAGTAAAAATTTCACGGGAGCGCTGAGCGTTGCCCGCCCATTCCTCCGCGGCCGTATGCTCCATATGCCACATGCTTATCCAATGGTGCAGCGCTTCCACCCAGCCGAACGGCCTGAACCATGCGTATTCTACGTTCAGTCTTGCATGCGCAAACGCTTCGTCCAAATTTGCGTCGGGAGTATGTATATACCAATTATCCAACATATTCTTATAATAGCCGCGCACTTTCTCTATGCCGGAGGGAATCTCCTCCATCGCCAGGGCAAGCGCTTCTTCCTTTTCAGATGAAAAGCAGGCGTTCAGCCATACCTCGCCTCCGTCAAAGCGAGCCTTGCCGTAAAGGCCTGGCGAGGCTTTATCCGCTTCCTTAGCCTCAAAGGATGAATTAGCCTTCAGGCAGATATGCAGCCGCTGCGCCTGGTTATAGAAAAGCAAGACGTCCTTATCCAACTGAGCGCTTCCGCCCGTCATATCCAGAGTCTGCTCTTCCCCGTCAGGCGGATATCCCATCAGCGAGACCAAAGAACCGGTACAGCATTTCAGCCACACCGGCGCGCCAGCCTTTATATGCACAAAAATGCCTCCGCGGCGCTTATTCTTTTCTCTTTCGCACAGCGTGGGATATACCTCAATATAAATGGGAATTTCATTAAAAATTCCTTTGGCAGCCAATCCGCCGGGGATATTTTCAGCGCTGTAACCGGCAGCAGCCTCGGGACCGAGCCAGACGGGGTTTTCTCCCAAGCCTATTATTATTTTAAGAAGCAATATTAGTTCCGAATAGCGATACTCCTGAAAATCGTAGGTAAGCATGCATATTTTAGGAAAGAGTTCTGAGACATGAGCATGAGTATGCTGATAAACACATATACGGGTATCCTTAACCGGCTCGAGCGGCTGGACCCCCAATTCAAATGAGGGCATATTAAACACCTCCATTATTTTTTGCTGGCATTCTAGCACGGCCAGCACCTTAAAGTCAATACCCCTATTGAAATTAAGGCAGTATTTATTCTTTTTAGAAGCTGTGCGTATAAATTAAACGCCCCTTTTCCCCGCCCTTTTAAGGAGAGGGGCTGCGCCCCTCGCAGGCCCTACAGCCTTTAGCTATATAAATTCTTATATTTATTAAAGGCAATTACATATATAAACGGCGTTTTCCAGGGCCTGCTTTTATATTGGCGGCCTCAGCCGCCCCCACCCTGAAAAGGGGCTCAAGCATAATCCAAGCATATTGCGTTTAACGCAGCGGCAGTTTCCGGAACGCCGCTTCCTTTCGGGCGACAGCCCGTTATATGCGCCGCAGGCACATATGGCTAACCAAACTGTACGCTCGAACAAGGCGGGCGGGATTGCAGAAAAAACTATAATACAAGCCAAACTAAGGCGGGGGGTGGGGGGCGGGCAGGCGTTTGCCGGGCAGCAGCCCGGCAAACGCCTTAAATGCTAACCTCTCTTGACAGTTTAAAGTTTTTACTATAAGCTATAAGTTGTTATAAGAAAAAATATCGAAAAATGCAATCCAACGCTCCAGGCGCAGGTTCGCCTCAGGAGCGGCAGGCAAAATCATAAGAGGAGCTTATTAGTGAGAGCGCTTATATATTCGGCTGCGGGCTATATATCGGGCAGTATTCTATTCGCTCGGGTGTTCGGTGCAGTTTTCAAAAAGGATATCATCGGTCAAAGCCGTGACGGCAACCCCGGCACAGCAAACGCTTTTATGTACGGCGGTTTTTTCTGCGGTTTGCTGACCCTTCTTTTTGAACTGCTTAAAGGCTTTCTTCCCGTATTTCTCTATTTAAGAAAGGATTTTTCCCTTTTTAATGATTGGGGCATTGCCTTTGTTTTAGCCGCTCCTGTATTAGGCCACGCATTCCCCGCGTTTTACCGCTTTCACGGAGGAAAATGCATAGCCGTTTCCTTTGGGTGCCTGCTGGGCCTGCTGCCCGCCGTCATTCCCGTAAGCATACTGGCCTTCACATTCCTTTTCTTTTCCCTGGTGCTGAAAATATATCCGCATTATCACCGCACCTTCTTAACCTACGCTCTCTCGGCCATCCTTATGTTTCTGCTGATATCTAATAAATATATTTGCTGGGGCTTTGCCATAATCACAGTTATCGTCTGTCTCCGGCTGCTCCTGAGCAATGAAGAAAAAGAAAAATTTAAGGTGAATGTCCTATGGAAGCGTTAATATTATCCTGCGGAACGGGCGGCGGTCATAATGCCGCCGGCAAAGCTATTAAAGAGGAATTAACCCTTCGCGGCCATAATGCCGTAATGATAAATCCATATAACCTAGCCGGCGAGAAGCTGCCCAAAAGAGTGGACGGAGCATATATAAAGCTGGCCACCGACGCCCCGCGCGCTTTTGGACTTATGTATTCGCTGGGCGAAGCGGTTCGCCAGCTGCCCGGCCTCTCTCCTATATACTGGGCCAATGGTCTTATGGCGCAGCGTATGGAAGAATATTTATCATCAAATAACTATGACGTAGCTATAATGCCCCATCTGTTTCCCGCTGAAATCCTGACATTTTTAAAACGCCGCGCCAAGCGCGTGCCTAAAACCGTATTTATCGCCACCGATTATTCCTGTATTCCCTTTACGGAGGAAACCGACTGCGATTATTACGTTATACCCTCTTCCCTGCTTAAAGAGGACTTTACGCGCAGAGGCATACCTGAAGAAAAGCTGCTTCCCTTGGGCATACCCGTAAGCCGCGCCTTTACCCAGGATATATCCAAAGCGGAAGCTAAAGCGCTTTTAAAGCTTGAGCCTGAACGGAAGTATATACTTCTTTCGGGAGGCAGCATGGGCGCCGGCAGCATGGTTCAAACCGTAAACCTGCTAGGCGAAAAATTAAAAGAGGCTCCGCAGTACACTCTTATAGTAATCTGCGGCAGCAATAATAAGCTCTACCAGCAGCTAAATGAAAGCTATGCCTCGGATATTCAAATAATGCCTATAAAACATACCTCTCATATGGCCTGGTACCTAAAAGCATGCGAGGTATTTATAACAAAGCCGGGCGGCCTTTCCTCAACCGAAGCCGCGGTTTCAGGCGTACCAATTATCCACGTCTCCCCTATACCTGGCTGCGAAAGCATAAACCTGCAATTTTTCTCCCGGCACAATATGAGCCTGGACGGCGGCAAGCAGGCTAATCAGCTTATTCAGGCTCTTATAAAGATAAGCGACAGGGAAACAGCCGAAAAAATGATAAGCTGCCAAAAGCAAATTATAAACCGCAGTTCAACGCAGGATATCTGTTCTTTTTTAGAAAGGCTTACCGAAAAATAATCAGGTGTTTCATCAATTTTATCTTAAAGTTATATACATTTTTAATTTTTACTTGTTTTATACGCCTTCAGGCTATATAATATAATGTGGACTGCATTTTCATAATACACGGTCCAGTACTTATATTTTTTATTTTTAGCCTTTAAGGAGGAGTAAAATGTATCAGCTTTTTTGTGATTCCAATTCGGAGATACCATACTGGTTCGCTGAAGAAAACGGGATTAAGGTAGTAAGCATGCCCTATGTGCTGGACGATAAGGAATACTACTATGATTTAGGCAAGAATACGGACTTTAAGCACTTTTTCCAGCGCGAACGAGAGGGCGCCATGCCTACCACGGCGGCGCTTAACGTGGAAAATTATCTTGAAATATACGAACCTACCCTAAAGAGCGGCACGGATATACTTATGATAAGCTTTTCCTCCGCTCTTTCGGGCACCCACGAGAGCCTTGAGCAGGCGCGGCTCCAATTGCTTGAAAAATATCCCGAGCGCTCCTTTAAAGTAGTCAATACTCTGGGAATTTCCATGGGCGCGGGACTGCTTGTCTATTACGCTGCCAGGCTCTGGAAAGATGGCGCCAGCCAGGACGAAATAATTAAATGGGTGGAGGATAACCGCCAGAGGGTACATCATTGGTTTACCGTCAACGACCTTAACCACCTTAAAAGAGGCGGACGGCTTTCAGGCGCAGCAGCCTTTATGGGCACAATGCTTGATATAAAGCCCATTATAACGGTAAACAGCGAAGGCAAGCTAGTGGTTTTTGAAAAGGCAAAGGGACGTAAAAAATCATTAAAAGCGCTCGCTGAAAAATTTAAGGAATACGTCGAAAAGCCCGAGGAGCAGCTTGTGGTTGTGCTGCACGGCGACTCGGAGGAGGACGGGCAGTATCTTGTGGACCTTATAAAGGAGATGTGTACTCCCAAAGATATATGGCTCAACTATGTAGGCCCCGTAATAGGCACTCACTGCGGACCGGGCACCATAGGCCTGCTCTTTATGGGCAAGGAGCGTATAAAATAAAATGCGCATATATGAATTGGCATGGGGAGTTTCAGTCGACGCCCAAAGCATGGAGGAAGTCCTGAAAATAATAAAAAAATACCCGTTTATAAAGCATGTTCAGATTAAGCTGCCCGGAGAGCCTGCCGAGCCAAGAAGGCTTTCCAGGCTTAAGCGGGCGGCCGAAGCGGCGGCGCAGTCAGGCTATAGCCTCAGCGTACACGCATATCCGCATATTAATCTCTGCGAGGGTATTCCTGCCTTGGCCCAGGCCAATCTTTTTTTGGCGCAGGAGGCGCTTAGAACCTGCTACGACATAGGCGGGCAGTTTGCAGTTTTTCACGGCGGAAGCATCCAGGGGCGGGGCAATCCCCAGCTTCTGAGGCGTAAGGCCTTAGCGGCGCTGGCGCAGGCCTTAGACGAACTTATGGAATACGCCCAAGGCTATAATCTTTCAGTACACCTTGAAAACATTTATCCCGCTCCTTTTAGGAGCGAATTGCTGAGACTGCCCTCGCGCAGGGAGGATTTTGACGCCATAGCCGATATGGCGGACAGTCCGCTGCTAAAATTCTGCTACGACTACGGACACGGAATGATAGATTCTTTAGGCGGTGAAATGCCTGCGATTGAAAATATTGGCAGCTTTCACCTGCATGAAAACGACTGCCTTAACGACTTGCATCTGCCTTTGGGCGGAGCGCGAGATTTTCCTGCCGATTGGTCCGCTGAACTGAATAAGATAGCTCAAGCAGATTTTTCGGGAGCAGTCATTCTGGAAAACTCTCCCGAAAGGCTTGAAGAGGGGATAAAGGTCCTCCAATTTATAATTGAACACGAAGGAGCTTCAATATGAAATATCTTTTAATGTTTATTGCGCTGTGCTTTTGCGTAGGAATAGCTTATCTGGCATATGTTTTAAAGCCTTCGGGCAAGGACAGCACGGATGACGAGGATAACAGCCGGCAAAAATAATGCCGTTTTGAATCGTATTATTATATGAGCGCTTTAGCCCGTCCTGCAAAAGGCGGCGCGGCCTGGGGCGGAATCCTTAAAAAGGATTCCGCCCCAGCGAGGGCAGCAAAAAACCGGCGTTTGCGGCCTTTATGGCCGCGGGCAGGGCATTTTGCCCTGCCCGGCAGGCGCATGCGCCTGCCAAACGCCGGTTTTTTGCTGCCCTCATGCCCTGCCGTTCAAGCCTTTTAGGCTTGAACGGCAGGGCGCCGCGCCGCCTTTTTGCAGGACGGGCTAAAGCGCTCTTTTAAAATCAGCCATTCTGATAATGCTTGGGCACTAAATCAATAACTGGAATTTCCGGTCTGTTAAATATTCTTGGAACAGGCGTAGTTTCCCTGGCCAGCCCTCTGCTTACAACAAAATAGCTCTTTCCAAATTTATACAAACCGCCGGCATACTTAGGCAAAAATCCCTGATTGGGCGCATAAAGGCCGTTTATAAGCCCCGGCAGCCGCCATTGTCCGCCGTGCGCATGCCCCGAAAGCACCAAATCCAAATTATGTTCAAGATAGCTTTCTATATATTCCGGCCTATGTGAGATTAAAATACTGTATTCTGTTCCTCCCTGAACGCCGCAAAGCTGCGCTTGAAATGCCCGTTCCCCAAATTCAGGGTCGTCTAGACCGAATATTAAGAGCTGCTGTCCCTGTACGCATACCCTCGCGCAGCCTCCCTGAAGTACCGTTATACCCATATCCTTTAAACGGAGCTTTATTTCATCTGCGCGGCCTGTGCGGAATTCATGATTCCCCGCGACGTAAAAACAGGGATATTTTAAGGCCAGCTCGCGGCAAAGAGCATAAGCGCGGTACTCGGGCAGTTTGTCGTCCACTATGTCTCCGGCCAAAAATACCGCGTCGGCATTCTGCGCTTCTATTAGCCTAATAAGCCTGGACTGGTTCCGTCCGTAACGGCAGCTATGCAAATCAGATATAAGCGCCAAGCGCACCGGCCGCCTTATTTTTGGGCTTTTAAGCTCATAACGGCGCACAGCTGGTCTATAGCCTGCCGCACATAATAGAATTAAAGCCGATAATACTAATAATAACAGCATTTGACCGCTCAGCCGAAGCTAGCTCCAAAGGCCTTTCCGCCTAAAACATGCAGATGCATATGAAATACGCTTTGTCCGGCGTCCTTGCCCACATTTGTAACTACCCTATAGCCGCTTTTATCAATTCCTTTAATCCGGGCAACCTCGTTTACCGCGCTGAACAGCTTCCAAAGCAGGTCGGCGTCCTCAGGCGACAAAGCGGCGGCTGAGCTTATATGCTTTTTAGGTATGACCAAAACATGCACAGGCGCCGCGGGAGCAATATCCTCAAACGCATATACGCTCTCATTTTCAAACACCTTTTTAGAAGGTATCTCGCCCTTTATAATCTTACAGAATAAGCATTCGTTCATAATGGCTTTCTCCTTTAATATATAATTTATTATTTTAGATTATTTTGCCCCCGCCCATCATCCCCACGCCCCCGCGACGTCCGGCTGGCTTGCGCCAGCCGTAGGCCGAGCCGCAGGCTCGGCCAGGCGGCCTGCGGCCGCCGACGTCGCGGGGGCGGCGGGGGTGGGGGGCGGGGGGCTGCGTCTCATTTGCTTCGCAAATGAGACGCAGCCTTAGCGTTCGGGCGCGCTATGGGCGGCGTTTGGCAGGCGCTTGCGCCTGCCAAACGCCGC
>URIR01000020.1 GCA_900547955.1 uncultured Eubacteriales bacterium
GCGTCAGTGAAGTCCGCCCCGGCGATATTCATACCGTAGAGGTGGATCGCCTCATGAGTAACGACGGAACCACTCATCTGACCATTGATATGTATCACAACAAATTAAAACATCCCCACATCGCAGATGTGAATAAACTGGTGTGGATCGTGGACCACAACGTTCCCTCCGATAATCCGAAAACCGCTGCTTCCCAGAAGAAAATGCGGGACTTTGCCAAAGAGAATCATATTGATTTCTGGGAGGGCAAAGGCGTATTTCATCAGGTGATGATGGAGAATTATGTCCGTCCCGGCGAGCTGATCTTCGGCGCAGACAGCCATACATGCTCTTATGGAGCACTTGGGGCTTTTGGAACAGGCGTTGGATGTACTGATTTCCTTTATGGTATGGTAACAGGTACCTCCTGGGTGCTGGTTCCGGAGACCGTAAAATTCAACCTCATCGGTAAACTGCCGGAGGGTGTCTATGCCAGAGACCTGATCCTGACTATCATCGGTGAGATCGGAGCCAACGGCTGCAACTATCAGGTTATGGAGTTCACCGGAGAAGGTGCCAAGACCTTAAGCATCAGCGACCGGATGGTGCTCTGCAATATGGCTGTGGAGGCGGGCGCAAAAAACGGTATATTTGAGGTGGACGACAATACGCTTAATTATCTTAAAGCGCATAATGCCAAAGAGCCGGTCGTATTCAGAGCAGATAAGGACGCTCAGTATGAGCGGGTTATAGAAATGGATTTGGATAAAATTCCTCTTACGGTAGCTTATCCAAGCCTGCCGGAAAATACTCATCCTGCGCAGGAGGGAGCGGATATAAAAATAGATCAGGTGGTTATAGGTTCTTGCACTAACGGACGCATGGAGGATATGCGTGCGGCCGCCGAGATTTTAAAGGGCAGAAGGGTGCATGAGAGCGTGCGCTGCATAATAATCCCGGCTACGCAGAATATATGGCTGCAATGCGCGCGCGAAGGCCTGTTCGATATTTTTGCCGAGGCGGGCTGCGTTGTGAGCACTCCTACCTGCGGTCCCTGCCTGGGCGGATATATGGGCATTTTGGCTGAGGGCGAGCGCGCCGTTAGCACAACCAACCGGAATTTTGTGGGAAGAATGGGACATGTAAAAAGCGAGGTATATCTTTCAGGCCCGTATGTGGCCGCGGCCAGCGCTGTGCGCGGGTATATATCAACGCCCGATATGCTTTAGAAGAGGAGGGGCTTTAAATGAATATGTATATTGAAGGAAAAGCGCATAAATACGGGGATAATGTGGATACAGACGTTATAATTCCCGCGCGCTATCTTAATATAGCCGATAAAAAGGAATTAGCCGCCCATGCTATGGAGGATATAGACGGGGCATTTATTAATAATGTAAAAGCGGGAGATATCCTGCTGGCAGGAGAAAATTTCGGATGCGGTTCTTCGCGCGAGCACGCGCCCATGGTGCTTAAGGAGTGCGGCATTGCCTGCATTATCGCTTACAGCTTCGCCAGAATATTCTACCGCAACGCCATTAATATAGGACTGCCTATAATTGAATGCGGACAGGCCGCGGCTGAGGCTGAGGCGGGGCATATTATAGGCGTGGATTTTGAAAAGGGAGTTATTATAAATAAAACCCTTAATAAGGAATATGCGTTCGAGCCTATGCCTGATTTTATACGCAGTATAATGGAAGCGGGCGGACTTATAGAATGCATAAAGGAAGGCAGAATATGAAAAATATAGTTTTGCTTAAAGGGGATGGAATCGGTCCGGAAATAGCCGCTCAGGCGGTTAAGGTTTTGTCTCTTTTAAAAGGCTTTGCCTTGCAGGAGGAGGATTTTGGAGGCTGTGCTATTGATAAAACGGGGGAACCCTTGCCAAATGGTACTCTTCAAGCGGCGCTCGGCGCGGACGCGGTATTGCTGGCGGCTGTAGGCGGGCCTAAATGGGACGCCTGTCCTAAAAGGCCTGAAGCGGGACTTTTAGGCCTGCGTTCTGCGCTTAAGGCTTACGCTAATCTTCGGCCTGCCGTTATATATGAGGATTTGAAGCGCATATCTCCTCTTAAGGATGAGATAGTCTCGCGCGGAGTGGATATAATGGTGGTGCGCGAGCTGACGGGCGGCATATATTTCGGCAAAAGGGGCCGCGGAACAGAAGACGGCGCGGAATACGCTTATGATACCGAAAAGTATTCGGAAAAGGAGATTGAGCGCATAGCGCGTATGGCTTTTGATATAGCCCTTAAGCGCAGTAAGCGCATATGCAGCGTGGATAAGGCGAACGTACTGGAAAGTTCGCGGCTATGGCGCAGCGTTGTTAATAAAGTATCGCAGGATTATCCGGAGGTAAAGCTGGAGCATATGTATGTGGATAACGCCGCTATGCAGCTTGTGCGTGATCCGTCGCAGTTTGACGTGCTTTTGACCTCTAATATGTTTGGGGATATTCTCTCAGACGAGGCCAGCATGCTCACAGGCTCAATAGGCATGCTTCCTTCGGCAAGCTTAGGAGGCAAAACCGGTCTTTATGAGCCTATTCACGGCTCGGCGCCCGATATTGCAGGAAGGGATATGGCTAATCCCATAGGCATGGTGCTTTCTCTTGGGATGATGCTTAAGTATTCCTTTAATATGGATAGAGAGAGCCTGCTTATAGAAAAGGCGGTTCGCGGGGCCATAGCCTGCGCGCGTACCATTGATATTTCGGGCGGCTGCAAGAGCGTAGGCTGCGACGAAATGGGGGATATTATAGCCGGCAATTTTGAACGTCTGCTTAGGGAGGATGTTTAACTTTTATGGAGCAGTCCAGACCGGTAAAAAATAAAGTGTATAATTTAACCATAGATTCTATGGACAGGCAGGGGACGGGTATAGCGCGCCTTTACGGCATGGCTGTTTTTATTCCCTATACGCTTGCGGGCGAGAGGGTAGAAGCGCAGATAATTAAAGTAGCTAAAAAGTACGCTGTGGGCAGGCTGCTGAAAATCGTTGAGCCTTCTCCCCTGCGCGTGCAGCCGCTTTGCCCGTATTTTAAAAGGTGCGGCGGCTGCTCTTTTATGCATATGGATTATTCGGCTCAGCTGGAGATAAAGCGCAGCGAAACTGAGCAGACCTTAAGGCGTATTTCTGGTATGGATATAAACGTGGAAAAGTGTATTGGTATGGTTAATCCATACCATTACCGCAATAAGGCGCAGTTTCCAGTTTGCAGCGTTAACGGCGAAGTCAAAATCGGTTTTTATGCTCCGAGAAGCCATAACATTGTAAATATAGACAGATGCGTTATTCAGCACGAATGCACCGACCGTATTATTTCAGCCGTCCGGCTCGCTGTTGAGCAGACTGGTATAAGCATATACGATGAAGCAAGGCATACGGGCGATTTAAGGCATATTGTAAGCCGTGTGTCCTATAAGACCGGGCAGTGCGTCATAATGCTGGTAGTAAATTCCGGCAATTTAAAAGGGCAGGATAAATGGATAAGCATTTTAAGGGAGCGGGTGCCCGAATGCTCAGGGATAGTTCTCAATATCAATAGGGAAAGAGGCAATGTTATTCTGGGCGGGGAAATTAAGCCTCTGTGGGGCGAACCCAGCTTGGATGAGAGTTTGTGCGGCCTGGACTTTGTGCTTTCTCCTCTTTCCTTTATGCAGGTTAATCCCGTTCAGGCGGAAAATTTGTATAAATTGGCCGTAAGTATGGCAGGGCTTACGGGTAAGGAAAGGGTGCTGGACGCTTACTGCGGCATAGGGATAATGACCATGCTGCTTGCTAAGGAGGCGTCCGAGGCTATAGGGGTGGAGATAGTAAAGAGCGCTGTAAGGGACGCCCGCAGAGCCGCCGCCGCGAATAATATAAACAATGTGCGCTTTGAAACGGGGGACTGCGCGCGTATTTTGCCAGAGCTTTTTGAAAAGGGCGCTTTGCCCGACGTTGTTGTATTAGACCCTCCGCGCGCGGGCTGCGAGGCTTCTTTACTAAACGCTATTATAAAGACGAATGTTCCCCGTATTGTATACGTATCCTGCGACCCGGCTACCTTGGCCCGCGATTTGGCGGTTTTAGGCGGCAAATATAATGCTGAGCGCGTACAGATTCTGGATATGTTTCCTATGACGGGACATGTCGAGGTAATAACCTTGCTGCAAAGGATTAGATAAAAAAGGGTGGATTGAAATGCGTGTGCTAAATTCCCGGCCTTTAATGAGAAACGGATAAATATAGAAATGGGAAATGGGAAGCAGGGTTTGCGAGATGATAAGCTGTTTAACGATAATATATCGTCCGTACTAACAACCTGTTGCGGCGGCAGTTGTTTTATCAGGGGAGAGGGCAAAATGAGAGGGAAAACAATACGGCAATTCTTAATTGACGGAACGGCGGACGGACAGCTCAAATTTATTATAACTGAGGCGGAAACTACCGACGGGGAAATTATGACTATAGGCAATACGCAGACGCCGGTAAAATTCAGGCATGACCCGGATACATATATGGACGAATGGTTCGGCTGCGCGCCTACCCATCATTTTGCCATTAGCGTAGGGCATAATGTCGCTTTATTTGAAAAAACAGCGTGTTTGCTGGGTATTCCCAGCGTTGTGCTGGATAAGTAGACTTGGATGCATGCGCTCAATAGGCACGGCGTGAATATAATGGTGTTAAAAGACGCAAAGGAATTGACGGTATGAGGGAATTGGAAAAGGATAAAAGGCTTTTAGCGCGCAGAAAGATTTATGAATGGCTGGAGGTAGGGCTTTGCTTATGTTTTATAGGCGGATTTTTAGATGCTTATACATATGTTTCGCGCGGCGGAGTCTTTGCCAATGCGCAGACGGGAAACATTATTCTGCTGTTATTAGGCTTGGCCTCGGGAGAAGGGGCTTCGGCGCTGAGATATTTTGTGCCCATTATGTTTTTTATAGTGGGAGTTATTTTAAGCGAGCTGCTTAAGGGCGTTAGAAAAAATGAGGCGGGCTCTTTTTGGGGGCATTGCTGTATAATAGGAGCGGAAATAGTATTGCTTATTCTGGTTGGCTTTTTGCCGGATAGCTTTTCAGATATGATAGTAAACGCGCTGGTCTCTTTAGTGGCGGCCATTCAGTTCAACAGCTTTAGAAAAATGGAGGGGCTTCCCTTTGCAACGGCGTTTTGTACGGGAAATCTTCGTTCAATGACGGAATATCTTCATAAATTTATTTTTAAAAGGGATAGAGGGGCTTTTTGGATAGGCTTAAAATATTTTCTGTTTATCCTCAGCTTTGCGGCGGGTGTTTTGGGAGGCTATTATATTACGGCGCTTTGGTCGGGGCCGGCGGTTTTTGTTACGGCTGTAATTCTAATTTTATTGGTTACATACATGATTGTAAGCTATTTACACTTAAAAAAGACGGATACGCTGTAAAATATATATAAAAGGGCCGGAGCGCGCTGCTGAAATTCATTAAAGAAGGAATAGGATTATTCCTGAGGATGAACGCATGCTCCGGCCGCTATGGGCAATTATTGGCCGTATAAGCTGTTATTCAATTAAGAAAATGGATGTTTTTAGCGGAGCTTTTAGTTTATACCGCCGGGTTTTAATAAAGCGCGGGATTTATTTCAGCCATATAGGCTGGCTCCAGGCCGTGCCGTTTTTGCCCTCTACTTTGCAGCGCACATAGCGAGGGCTGTCTCCTATGCATTTATATTCCCAGGACGCCTGAGTTAGGGAACCGTCTGGGCTGATTGTGCAGTTTCCTGAATAGAAGTCGGTGTTAAAGGAGATTTTTTCGCAGGGCGGGCATTTTACGTAGGCTACGCCTTCCTCCAGATAGAATTCGTCAATGACAGGGCCGGTAGAGGCATAGAAATGGCCCGCCTTTATGCTTTGGTATATGCTTGTTTTATCCAGCCGAGGCGCTTTTACCATAATAAAGCCTCCGCAGAAATCAGGCTTTTGGGCAACCTTTTGGTGGGTGTCGTCGCTGGCAAAGCAGGCAATATGCCTGTCCGCCCAAATGGCGGTATCAAAAAATGCCTCGGAGTAGCCCGTGCCGTAGGCCAGGTTGCATACGTTGTTATATATTTCCATTCCGTCTATGCCGTTGAAATTTTCGTTGAATTGCTCCAGTCTTGTGCCTGACCAGTATGGGTGAGCCAGAATAACATAATTTCCGTTTTCATGAAGGAATTTTATAAGCTCGCTTATGGGGGTAATATTATTATATTCCAGCTTCTGTCCGTGCAAAAATTTATTTTTGCCTGGAATCCCCAAGCCTACCAGATGGGTGGTAAAGGCTATTTTTTTATCTCCCTGCCAAAGCATTAGCTCCACGCCGGGCATCATTATAAAGCTGTGCGTATCGTATTGAGTGTAGTCTGAGTAGATTTCGTGGTCGGTAATGGCTAAAAAGCTGTATCCGGCTTTTTTGTATTCAGTTATTAGCTTTTCAGGCTCAAATATGCCGTCTGAAACCGAGGTGTGAGCATGAGTATTGCCTTTAAACCATTGCCCTGTGCTGGGGAAAGCGTCTATTCTCATAATATTATTCCTTTCCGCGCTGCCGCGCAGTTATTTATTGGTTAAAAAGCTATTTATTTAAGCTGCGTCTGAGCGTTTATCCGATAAGAGAGCAGATATAAACTATCGCTGAGATTAACGTTTTCTATTATCACTCCGGGAGGAGACTTTATATCGCAGGGAGTAAAATTCCATAGATATGTTATACCGACGGAGCATAGGCGGTCGGCAATATTCTGCGCGCTCTCCTGGGGTACGCAGATAACGCCTATATCCGCTTTATTTACTTCTAGGTATTTTTCCAGCATATCCGTATGCAGTATATCTATGCCTTCAATGGTTCGGCCTGAAAGGATATTTATATCAAACATTGCGCGCACGCAGAACCCTTCGTGTTTAAAGCCTTTGTAATGAGCCAGGGCCTGGCCGATGTTGCCGGCGCCTACTATTACCATTCCCATTTCCTTTCCCAGGCCGAGAAGGGAACGCAGCTCATTTTTTAATTCAGTTACGTTATAGCCGTAGCCCTGCTGACCAAAGCCTCCGAAGCAGTTTAAATCCTGTCGTATCTGGCTTGCGGTAAGGCCGGTCAGCCTGCTTAGTTCATGCGAGGAAATGCGTTCGGCGCCCTCTTGTTCTAAACGGCACATACATCGGTAATATCGGGGAAGCCGCTTTATAACTGCTTCGGAAATGTGTTTATTCATATTTATTCGCTCCAATCAGTCCTGGCTGCTTAAATTTTCCCATTGTAGATAGAGTGCTTCAAGCTTTTTCTTTAAAGTATTATATTCCTTTTGCAAAGAGGATATATTTCCGTCCGAATAGGTATCGGGCTGAGAAAAAAGAGCTTCCAAAGCGGATATGCGCGTTTCGATTTGTATTATATCCGCTTCTGTACTGCGCAGAAGGGCGGCTTTCTGCTTTTTTCTTTCCCGTGCGGCTTTATCCAGTCTGCGCTGCTTATCCAGGGCGGTTTTAGTAATTTGAGGCTGAAAGTCTAAAACGGTTTCGGGCGCTTTGCTTTTTAAATACTGGTCGTAATTGCCGGGGTATATCTTTAATTCGCCGTTTTCCATTTCCCAGATGCTGTCCGCAAGCCTGTTTATTAAATACCGGTCATGCGAAACCATGATTATTGTGCCGCCAAAAGCTTTTAAGGCTTCTTCCAGTATTTCGCGGGAGTCCATATCTAGGTGGTTGGTCGGTTCGTCCATAAGGAGCACGTTGTTTTCTCCAAGGGCTAATTTTATTAATGCCACCCGCGCCCTTTCGCCGCCGCTTAATGCGGAAATAGGCTTAAAGACGTCCTCCCCTCTGAAGAGCATGGCCGCAGCGCTGGAGCGGGCCTGGGTTTGATTCATTGCGGGGCAGGCAGACCATACCTCGTCCAGTATGGTATTGCTCATAACTAAATTCTCCTGCTTTTGAGCGTAATAGCCCTTTTTTACACCTGCGCCCCAGTATATGCTTCCGCAGTCCGGTCTTTCCAGCCCGGCCAGCAGACGCAGCAGAGTGGTTTTACCCGTTCCGTTGCGTCCTATAAGCGCAATTCGGCTTCCCGCCTTTAATTCTCCGTGTATATTTTCAAATATAAGCTTTTGTCCGTATCGCTTTGTAAGGCTTTTAAAGGATAATACGTCGTTGCCCGGCCGCGGACCTTCGTTAAAGCGCAGCCGTATGCTTTGAACAGACTGCGGAGCTTCTATTATCTCCATGCGTTCAAGGGCCTTTTCGCGGCTTTCTGCTGCGCGTATGCTTTTTTCCCGGTTAAAGGAACGGTATTGCGCAATTATTTCCTTTTGACGGGCAATTTCCTTTTGCTGCTCCTGATAGGCTTTGAGATTTATTTCCTTGGCCTGTTCTCTCTTTTGGCGGTACTGAGTATAATTGCCGCTGTAGAAATACAGACGTCCGTTTTCAATTTCTCCAATACCCGTGCATACTCTGTCCAACAGGTAACGGTCGTGCGAGACGACCATAAGCGTGCCTTTATAATCTGCTAAAAAGCTTGTAAGCCATTCCACAGTCTTTAAATCGAGATGGTTGGTCGGTTCATCCAGCAAAAGCATGTCGTGGCCTCCCAGCAGGAGCATGGCAAGCGCCAGGCGCATCTGCTCGCCGCCGCTTAGAGTGGAAACCTTTCTGTTAAAGAATTCATCTCCCAGTCCAAGCCCGCGCAGAGCGCCCAGAACGCGGCTGTTGGCGGAATATCCGTCCATCTCTTCGTATTTCTGAGTTAAAGCGGAGTATCTTTCCATTAGCTCGTGTTCTGCCGAGCTGGCCATGGCCTGTTCCAATGCGCGGAGCTCTTCTTCCATTGCGAAAACGCGGCTGTATACGCTTAATGCTTCGTCTAGAACCGTATTATTGCTGTTCAGGGAGGTATGCTGTTCTAAATATCCTAAGGATATGCCTTTTTGCAGGCTTATACTGCCGCTTTCGGGGGTAATAATCCCTTGAATAAGCTTAAAAAGGGTGGTTTTACCTGTTCCGTTAGCGCCTATAATGCCTATTTTATCTTTCTTATTGACAGAAAGGGTTATATTTGAAAATATTGTTTTATCTCCAAATGCCGCGGAGGCTTGATTTATGCTGAGTAAAGCCATACTCCTGTCCTTTGATTAGTAGTTTTTAATATTATACAATAACGCGGGCATAAATACAATTTATTTTATAACAATATTTTAGTATTAGTATATAAGGCTCGGTTATGGGTATTTTGCCGGTTTTATTATATTTGTGCTGCTTCCGGCTTTTCTTTAAGAGCAGAAAATAAAGGGCGCGCTTGCGAGCTTTTGGGGCAGGGGGGCGGCGCGGGCCCGGCCTCCGGTCGGGCCGGACGCAAAATATGCCTGGGAGAGAACGCTGTTCTCACCCAGGCATATTTTGCGTCCCATTCGGGCGCCTGCAGGCGCCCGAATGCGCGCCGCCCCCCTTTTTTAAAGCCGGGAGCTTTAGCGCGTACTTTGTTTTCCGCTCTTTAAAATAAAGCGTTACTTTTTTACAGCCACAAACGCATAGCGTCCGCTGGATATTTCCAGCTGGATAAAGCCGTCCTTTTCCTGCGCTCCGGTTATGCCTTGCTCAGCTTTAAAGCCGTCTAAACCGTAAACGCAGTTTTCGCCCGAATATACGGCGCCGTATTCCTTGGGCACGCGCACAATAGCTGTAGCGCCAAAGGGTATGATAACGTCCATTATTAATTTGTCGTCCTGCTTCTTCCAGCCTGAAGCTACCTTGCCGCGCACGGTTTCCATTATTGCGCTGGCGTCGGTAAGCCCGCTTACCGGCTGCGGAGCGATAAGTATGCGGTCAAAGCCTTTTTCCAGGGGCCGTATGCCTGTTAAATGCTTGAAGAACCAGGTGCTTATCGTGCAGTACATGGGGTGGTTGTGCGAATTCATGGCTGCCGTGACCCCTAATTCCCAGCGCTCCCATATGGTGGTTGCACCCTTGGAAAACATATAGCCCCAGCTGGGATAATCCTTTTGAGTGGCTATTTCAAAGGCCAAATCTCCCATATCGTTATCTGAAAGAGCTTCCAGCATGTATTTAGTTGCGATATTGCCGGTGGTTAAATGCCCGTTATGCTTGCGTATGTCGTCCGCCAGATTCTTTTTAACCTTTTCACGGTATCCTTCGGGCACTAAGTCAAAGCGCAGCGCCAGCGAATTGGAGGCCTGCGAGCCTAAGGCGTATTGAGCAGTCTCATAATTAAAGAATTCCTTATTTAGCTGCTCCTTAATATAATCGGCCAGCGCATTATGCTTGGCTATGTCCTCGCTGCGGCCTATGCGCTCTGCAATTTTAGCCAGCAGCCGCGCGTTGACGTAATAGAATACCGTAGACATATATGTGCCGGGAGTTATGGCTGAAAGAGCCATATTGGCTTCGCGGCCGCCTATACAGCCGTCTACCGGTCCGGCCCAGTCGCCGTAATTGGAATATTGAACAATTCCGTCTTTGCTCTTAGATGTAAGGAATTCTTCCCAGCGGCACATGTTATCGTAATATTCTTCAATCAGGGAATCGTCGCCGTAGAACATATAGTTGAACCAGGGGATAAGCAGGAACACGCTGCATATGGGGTCGGCTTGAATGGAGCCGTAGGCGCGGGGCGCAACATCTGTTATGCTGCCGTTTTCACCCTGCTCGTCCACTAAATCCTTCATCCATTTGCGGTAAAACGCGCCCATGCCAAAATTATATATGGTTTCTTCAGCGCGTACTGATACGTCGTTAGTCCAGCCCTGGCGCTCGTCTCTTTGCGGGCAGTCGGTAGGCACGGAATGCAGATTGCTCTCCTCCGTCCATAGCACAGCGGTCTGAATACGGTTTAGCATCTCGTCCGAGCAGGAGAAGCTGCCTGTTTTGCGTACAGCTGAACGTACCACCTTGCCGGTTAAAGCGCACATTTCAGGAGTTATTCCCTCAAGCTGAACATATCTGAAGCCATGATAGGTGAAATGGGGCTCAAATACCTCTTCGCCTGTACCCTTGCAGAAATATATGTCTCTGTTTTCCGCCCAGCGGAGATTCTCCTGGTTAATCGTACCGTCGTCATACAGCATTTCGGCGAATTTAAGGGTGATTTTGGTATCTTTTGGAGCGTTTACTTTAATTTCAGCCCAGCCTGCGAAATTCTGGCCCATGTCGTAAACGTAAACGCCTTCCTTGGGCTGCGAAACGCTTACAGGCTTCATTTCCCGGATAACCTTTATAGGCTCGGCAATCGCGGGCTCCAATTCTCCGCCGGGGCCTTCAATTTCCTTAGCCGGTCTCCAGGGCCAGTCCTTGGCCGCAGGCGTATCCCAGCCAGGCATTTCTATACGCGCGTCGTAATGCTCGCCGTTAAATACGTCGTTATAAATTATGGGGCCGTAGCTGCTCTTCCAGTCTTCGGGCCGGGAATATATCCATTGTGTGCTGCCGTCCTCATATTCAAAGAAGAGCTGAGCGGTAAAGCGGGGCTGTCCCAGCCAGTGCAAAGCTTCAAGGAAGGAAAAGCCGTTGAAGGCGTAATGGTTATTATGGTACCAGCCCTCGCCCAGGGTAACGCCTATGGTGTTTTCGCCCTCTTTGAGGTCGGAGGTTATATCATGTACGCGATACTGTATGCGCTTGTCGTATGTAGTCCAGCCTGGATCCAGAACAGCGTCGCCCTGCTTTGCTCCGTTTATGCTGACGATATTATAGCCTATTCCCGAAACTAATGCGCGGGCGCGCTTAAGGCCGGGCTTTACGCTGAAATCGCTGCGGAAATAGCAGGCGGATTTGTTTTTGTAAAGGCGGTCGGTCAGCCAAAGCCCCTTCCATTCGTTTTTGTCCAGCAGGCCCATTTCAAAATAAGCGATATCGCTGGGCTCTCCCTCTTTATCAAAGGCGTCGGTAATACGGACGCGCCAATATACGCCCTGAAGGCTGGAAAGAGGCTTGCCCTGGTAAGGAACAAGGTTAAGCTGGTTGCTGCTTACAATGCCGCTGTCCCAGAGATCGGCTTGGCCGTTTTCTAATAATTCGCGGCTGGAAGCGCATTCTATCCTATATGTTTTTTGATAGTTCCCCTTTTGAGCGCAGGGTATCTGCCAGGAGAAACGAGGCTGAGCGCGGAAAATACCGAGAGGATTTTCCACCTGCTCCACCATAAGTGCGACGGGTTTTATGCTGCCCATCTTGCAGCTTTTGCAGTCCATTATATAATACCTCCATCGTATTAATTTATATACCCTGAAAGAATACAATAATTTTATAAAAAACGCCATAGACAATATTAACTTGCTGTTGCCCGTTTCTAACTTATTCGGCTTGTGAGTTTGCTTTTTATAATATTGTTGCAGACCGCTCCGGGGGAGAGTTCCATTGCGGCTGCTTTTTATGGCCTTTTAGCTTGAATAACGGCTGCGGAACGGGCCGAGTTTATTTTTTAAGGGCCGTCGGATTTTCAGCCTTGTAAACTGAGGGTAATCAGAATATATATAAAACACGGTTTTAAGAGCCTTAAAAATAACCGGATTTGCGGTTACTTTTGTAGCTTTTATGGTTAGTATTGTGCATTGCGGCTTAAAAGGGTCCAAGTTAAACTAATATAGCTTTAGAGACAGCCCCATAAATTTACGGGATTTAAATCGGAAGGAGGAAATAAATTGTTGGGATATAAAAAGCTTTTGGCGCTGATAGCGGCTGCAATTCTGCCGTTGTCTCTTTCATCGTGCGCAGAGGGGATTTCGCCGACTGCGGCGGGCACGACGGCGCCAGACGACGGGCAGATATCAGTAACGGGGACGGAGGACAGGGAAATCAGTATGGATAAAACATATATTCAAAAGCCGGATTACCGGGATTATGTATGCATGTGGTGGAAAAACGGCTTTGTAAACGCAAATAATGCGGAAATGGGAAGACCGGAGATATGCATTCAGTCGGGCTATTACGGCATAAACGTAGATACCAAGCTGGGGATGATTACTAAACTGGGCTGGATAGAGGAGCCTTTGACTGAAGCGCAGGCGCAGTCTCAGGACGCCGCTTTGATTGACAGCATGCCCTCCTGCGCTATGAATTATAACGTTAATATAGACGGCAGCGATTATCCGTATGCGTATTCTATTAAAAAGGTGACGGGCAGCGAGGTTAATTCCATGATTCTTGAATCAGGGCATTATATGCAGAGCATGGAGCTGCTATTTTTGCAGTTCAGCGGCCGTAGTGATATATTGGGGCGCATGGAAATAAAGGCAATGCCATCGCATTTTTCTCTGTATTTTAATTTATACAGCTATACGGCCGTATCAGATGCAGAATTATCCTTTACGCTTAAGCTGGATGAAAGCTTTAACAGCGTTGAGGTTTATGACGGCGGCTTTGCGGCTACTCTTAAACGGTCAGACGGCCGCGGTTTTACCTTTGTGCTGCCCAGAGAAAGCGGGGCCAGTCTTGAAACGGACGGCGCCTCCATTACATTTAAATGCAGCAGGGATTTAGCCGCTAAAGAATATCAGGGCTTTGGAGTTGTGTGTGTGCCATCTCTTAACGCCTCGCGCGCTGACGCGGAATATCAGCGCTCTGTAGAAAGCGCGCAGGTTTCGGCAGTACAGATAGAACCGAGCGAGGGCAGAAACCAACGGGTTTCCTATGACGCGGAGCATGGATATTTTATTATTGACGCAAATAGGATGAATTCAAACCGGCTTACTGATTTTGCTGACGAAGAGGCGCGCACCTCGTATGATAGGCTGAGGTTTACCGTTGAAAATCCTACGGGCCGGATGGTCAAGGTGCCCATAATGTTTTTTAAGGACGGTAAATTCGGCGTTGAGGGCTTAACTCCTATGATACGTGATATAATTACCGGCGAACCTACCGGTCTGAGCGTGCAGCTCAGCAAGAACTGGCATTATCTGGGGGATAATTATTCCCCCGACGACCCGCACAGATATTTGGAGGGGACGTGGCTGCATGCCTATACCGTTATAGAAGTTCCGGCGTATACCGGAGTGGAATATGAATTTACAATAGCTTATGCGCAGTGGGGCCAATTATATGCCGCCAGCCACGCGCAGCTATGTCTGGCCGGGTGGATAGGCCGTCAGAGCGGGCAGGTATGGGAGACAAGCGCTATAGGCTCCTCGCACGAGGCGTTTTGCTATGATGCGGAAAACAACTGCCGCTCCGGCTTTATTGTGGATATTGTGCCCTTTGGCGTTACTCCGGAGGGCGGACAGCAGTATGGCTGGGTCAATTCAAACGGAGGAGGAAATTTTTTAATTTATACGGATACCAGCGGGGAATATGTCGGCTTTAAGAATATGAAGATTTATTTCCGCAAGCAGGGTCCTAACGTTACCGAGGTGATATATACCGCCGTGACCTCTGACGAGGCCATAGCTGTAAAAATGACGGCTAACTTGGGCCGCACAGACGATTTGAGCAAAGCGCTGCATACCTTTGAATATGAATTTTTAAAGGATGTGGAATTTGAGCGTATGGCCTTTTATCAGATAGGCTCGGATTTTTATAACGTAGTTTATTATCCCACCATGACTATAGGCAACGACGAGGGCCCTATAAGCTTTGAATTGAACGGCATGCGCTATGGCGCTGAATTTGAATTGGATTATACTCGGGAGGCGGGATATATCGGCAGCGATACAATGCAGCGAATAGAGGTGCCGGGAACAGGCTGCTATATTGCTTTTACCGGCGCAACCGGCGAGGTGTTTAACGACCAGACGCAGTCCAGCTGGGGACAGAGCCAAATCGTAGCCAATAGAATGCTGGCGGTAAAGGAATACAGCGCCACTCTTAACGGTGTGACCTATACTCAGCCCTGCGTAAGCTTATATCGGTCATATACCGATTGGGCTAATTGGTACGCGCCTCTGGCTGAATTGTCTCCGCCGGCGGCTGTGGGCAATATAATAAAAGCAGGAAGCAAGGTCAGCGGAAAGGTGGAATATGTAAATCTGCCCTTTAATAAGGATTTATATTATATAGAAACCTCGGATGTAAACGATATACCCGCGGAGTATTTCAACACCTATAAAATGGCGCAGTATTATTACGACCAATCAAAATACGACGTTTCTGTTTCTGCAGGCAGCGTTATTTCTGAGCTTCCGTTAAAGCTGGAGGCTGAGGGCCAGACGGTTCAATTCAGCCTAAGCGGCGGATTTGGATATATTCCGGTTACAATTACCGGGCTGGACGGGTATTCGGGCTATACGCTGGAATACAGGCAGGACGGGCAATGGCTCAAATTGGACCAATCGGTGCACGGGAACGATTATTGGCAGTGCTATTATGATGCGGCGGCAGGCAAATACGAAATGAGCTTTAATATTCCCTCGTCCGGAGCTAATTGTGTGGAATATCGGCTTATAAAAAAATAGCGCGCATTCATAGAGGGCGAAGCTTCGCGCTTTTTGCAGGCTTTCACGCGCAGGCTGGGTTAAAAGCATTAAACCCGAATGGGAAGTAAATTTCCCGTCCGGGTTTAAATGTTCTTCTGCGCTCGTCAGCCCAAAAGAACTGAAATCATTTTGGGGAATAGGTCTGACATGCGCAATCCTTAAGCGGGGTAAAGCTTGGATCCTGAATTTTAATGCTTCTGGCCCTGCACATATATTCGTTGTTGTGAATACAGTTTTTCGCTGAGCATGCTATGGTAATCTCTGCGTCCTTTACGGTACGGTCAACGGTCATATCCTTGCCCATTTCCATCAAAAGCTTACTGCCGGCATTGTTTATAGGATAGGCGTAGCTGTTGCAATGAGCGTCTCCTACCGCCAGATTATCGCTGCATCTTACGTTTATGTGATGCGCGTCGCACTTGCCGTCCTTATTATGGAGGCAGCGTACTGCATCGCATTCTATATTGCTTTGCATATCAATTCATCCTCTTATAATAACTTGCACACATACTTTCGTCCTCGGGATTTCCGGAATTTCCGTGAGGACACGGAGCCACTACTATGGCCTTCAGGGTACATTTTCTCTCCTGATTAAAAGCACAGGAATTAACATTGCAGCTTATGCTCTGCGAACCTTTGATTGGCATGTGTTTTTCTCTCCTTCTTAATGATTTCAAGCTTATTATTGCCCGCAGGCAGAAAAATATGCTGGTATTTTCTGCATTGAAAAAATTTTTTTGAGCATAATAATATTGTCTGAGAAGAAAAATAAGCCGCGCGTGTGCGCGGGGAAACGGAGCCTTTTTTGATATGCAGGAAATAAATCGTATAAAAGCAAGAGTGGGAGGCATGCTGGGAAGCAGGGTAAGGGTCAGCGCGGATATAGGACGCAAGCGAATTAGTCATTATGACGGAGTTATCTGCGGCGTATATCCTAATGTGTTTACTCTCAGCGTGCAGTTGGACGGCGTAGAACGAAAACTTACCTACAGCTATAACGATATTTTAACTAAAACAGTTATGCTTGAAAGCGAGCAGGCGGGCGCGGTATGATTTTTATACCAGGCGTATTTTTAGGACCGCGCAGCAAAGCGGACGCAGCGGGCTCTTAAGCAAAAACGCATTGTAATTTGATTGTATTGTCTAAGTATATAAAAAAAGCCCGGAACAGGTTGTTCCGGGCTTTTTTTATTAAAGAATGCTCAGTCTATTGCTACTGCTTTAGTACACAGCCAATCGCCCCAGGTCATGTAATATTTTCCCAGGGGATGGCTGCCGTCGGCGGTGTATTTCTGGTCAAACGCATGGTTTGCATCGTCAAAAATCGTGTTTACGTCTATATAGAATATTTTTTGGTTATCAGCCAGACCGGCAATGGCGCTGTTAAGCCGGTCTATATTAGCGTTGTTATATATGCTGTCCCCGTCCGATTTGCTTTTGGTAACGTGCAGATTAGCCTGAACGTATATAACCGCTTCTGGGCAAATGGATTTTATGGTATCCAGCAGCTGCGAGTATTTAGATATTATGCTGTTATAGGAGGGATAGCCTAATTCGTTTATTCCCAGCATTATATATATCTTTTTATAGCTGTTGTTTTTGAGCAGATTTTCCAGATTGGTTTTGCCCTTTCCTGGAACGTCCAGCTCTTTATTTAATACGTTGAATGTCTGCATGCCGATGTCCGCAAAATAGGTCGCCTCTTTTATAGTTGAATACTGATAAAGTCCTACCGTGCGTGAATCGCCTATAAATAGAGCGTCTTTAAAATAATCCTTATCTACGGTTATAAAGCCGTCCGCGTCTTTTGTAGGCTCGGCCGAGGGCGCGGCGCTTTCGCCTGGGGCTGCGCCGCTCTGGGCAGGAGTCTCTTCAATAACTGGACTCTGGCCTGAATAAGAGGGTGTTTCAGGAGAGGGAGTGACGCTTATATCAAAGGAGCTTTCGGGCTGAGGCGGGTCCTTGAAAAATAGGTGCTTTATTGTTACCGGCAGGGCTATTATAACCAGTACAATCATGATTATTATAAAGACGTGCTGGGCAGTATGAGTTTTTTTGCGCATATTATTTTACCTCCATGACGGTTAAATTTGCATTATATACGTATTGGCCGCCCGTCAGAATCTGAAATACAGGAACGGGTCGTCCAGCCCCATAAACAGGCAGTAAACAGAGCCGGCGAATATTGCGATGAGTATTAATGCTTCTATAAGCGGATTCCTGCGGAGCACCGTAAATATACGGCGGGGGAGGGGCGTGGAGAATAAAATACATATAACAAGAAGCACGCCGAAGGATTTAAGGTATGTTATATAGTCTAATTCAAATACGTTTATAGGCTTGCTGCCCAGAAAAGGGAATAAACGCCCAAAATAGATGCCAAGCTGCTTGAGGTCGGTTATGGCGAAAATCAGCCAGCTCAGGGGGATGAGGAGAATCATGTAAAGGTGACCAAGCCAGCGGTGCCGGTCTAAGAAATTCTTTAAAAACAGCTTTTCTATAAAAATAAAGAAGAACAGTACCAGTCCCCATATTACGAAATTCCAGCTTGCTCCATGCCATATACCGGTAAAAAGCCAGACGATAAATAGATTAAGTATTGTTCTGGGCATGCCCTTTCGGTTTCCTCCCAGAGGAATATATACATATTCTCTGAACCAGCTTCCCAGCGTAATATGCCACCGCCGCCAGAATTCAGTCATGGATGTAGAAATATATGGATAATCAAAATTCTTGGGCAGCTTAAAGCCCATCATGCGTCCCAGACCTATAGCCATAAGGGAATAGCCGTAAAAGTCGAAGTATATTTGGAAGGTGAAGGCCAGAATGCCCATCCAGGCTAGGGGAGTGGATATGCTTTCATAGCCGATGCCTTCTATATTGCTCCAAAGCGTGCTCACCTGATTGGCTAAAAGCACTTTAAGTCCCAAGCCTATTACGAATTCCTTAAGACCGCTTTCAGCAAGAGCCAGGGTGTGCTTGCGTTTATGCAGCTGCTTTGCTACCGAGGAATAAGTGACTATAGGGCCGGCAATCAGCTGAGGGAACATGCAGATATAAACGCCTAAATCCAGTATGGATTTTTCCGCAGGTACTTTTTTTCTGTAAACGTCAATAATGTAAGAGCATATCTGGAAGGTGTAAAAGCTGATGCCTATGGGCAGAACCCATTCGGACAGAGGCAGCTCAAAGCCCCAGGAGGGGAAAAATTTTCCCAAAACAGCGTTAATGTTCTCAAAAACGAAGTCGGAATACTTAAATAAAAAAAGCCATGCAAAATTATAGGCCAAGCCCGCGGCCAGCCAGCCGCGGCGGTTTTGCTCGCTTCTGCTTATTGCGATGCCGAAATAGTAATTGAGCAATATTGATATCAGCAATAAAAGTATATAAAGCGGATTATCCAGTACTCCGTAAGAATAAAATACTAAACTTACTATAAACAGCCAAATAATTTAAATTTAAAAGGTAGAAAATAATATACCAGAAAAAATATTGGAAGAAATATAAAGATAAATTCAATACTGCTGAAAACCATATGCTTCCTCTGCCGTAGTTTAGTATTTTAGCCCTCTTGTTCTATAAAATTAGGCACTATGGCTTTAAGGCCGTCGCGCACCTCACGTCCGTTTTCTACATCCTCCTTAAGCGCCTGAATCTGTTTCCAGAATATATCGGCGTCAAAATCCACCGGCTGCAGAACAAAAATTTTATTGTTCTCGGTTTTGGTCATTTTGTTGGATTCGTCGTCGTTATAAAGCTCCTCATATAGCTTTTCACCCGGACGCAGTCCGGTATATTCTATTTTTATATCCTTATCAGGGGTAAAGCCGGAGAGACGAATCATATTGCGCGCCAAATCGTCTATAAATACGGGCTGTCCCATATCCAATACAAATATTTCGCCTCCTGCGGCAAGCGCGCCGGCCTGTACTACCAGCCGGGCGGCCTCGGGAATAGTCATGAAATATCTGGTTATTTTAGGGTGGGTTACGGTTACGGGGCCTCCGCCGGCAATCTGCCGCTTAAAGGTAGGAATAACGCTGCCGTTGCTGCCTAAAACGTTGCCGAAGCGCACGGCGGCAAATTTAGTTTTTCCTCCTTCGAGGTTCAAATGCTGCATTATAAGCTCGCTTATGCGTTTTGTGCAGCCCATAACGTTAGTGGGATTAACCGCTTTATCGGTAGAAAGCAGCACAAAGTGCTCCGCGCCGTATTCCTGTGCGCAGCGGGCGGTATTCAGAGTGCCGAATACGTTGTTTTTAACCGCTTCGCGCGAATTATCCTCCATAAGGGGCACATGCTTATGCGCTGCTGCGTGAAATACCACCTCTGGATGAAACTCTTCAAATATTTCGCGCATTCTGGAAATATCCCGAACCGAGCCTATGCGTATGCAAACGTTTAATTCGGGCTGACGGGCCTTAAGCTCGTTCATAAGCTCAAAGGCATTGTTTTCGTAAATATCAAATATAACAAGCTGCTTCAATCCGCAGAGCGCCGTTTGCCGGCAAAGCTCGGAGCCTATGGAGCCGCCTCCGCCCGTTACTAAAACAGTCCTGCCCTTGAGGTAAGAGAGTACGGAGCGCTGGTTGATTACTATTTCCGGACGGGGAAGCAGCTCCTGAGGGTCAATATCCCTTATCATATCCAGACTTACCTTATCGTCTATCTCTTCTAAGGGGGGGAGAGTGGTAACCTTTCTGCCCGTTTGAGCGGCCAGCCGTAATATATTCCTGCGTTCGGCGTCAGTAGCGCTGGGTATGGCCAGCATTATCTCGTCTATGGAAAGCCTTTCGGCTACGTCCGTCATTTCCTCGCAGCCTCCTTTAACAGGCACGCCGTGCACCCGCATTCCATGCTTGGACGGATCGTCGTCCACGACCGCTATGGGCCGGCCGTAAACATATCCGCCGCCGCGCAGGTAATCGATAAGCATGGCGCCCGCCGCTCCCGCGCCTATTATTAACAGCCGCTTGCTGTTTTTCTTGCTTTCAATGCGGGTTTTGACAAGCCGGGGCAGATAGAGGCAAAGCCGGGAGCCTATTATAAATATCAGCGCTATGAGCATATAATTGAGATAATATGACAGGGAAAGCTCAATACCGGTGTCAAGCAGGCCGCCGGTCAGATAAAGGCCTAGAGTGGAAATAGCGGTTACTATCGCTATCTGGAACATTTCTGTCAGGGTGGCGGAATACTTCCAGATATGATTATAAATCCCCATGCAGGCGAAAATAATTACGGTAATGCCTGAGGCCGCGGCATAATACCGGTTTAATATTCTGCGAGCGTATTCGCTTATATCGCCCTGGGTAAAGATTAAAAGAGAAATGTGCATTGCCAAAAAGAGCAGCACCATATCAATACATATAAAAAGGGCGCAGGAACCCCATTTTTTAATAACGGCTTCAGTTTTTTTCATAATTTTAAAATTGCGCGGACATTTCTTTATAAGAAACGCGGCGTTCTCCCTTTTATATACTCCTATTTGCAAAAATGAACGGCAGGATTATGCAATGCTTTGAGCCGAAACGGCAGAACGGAACAAAACAAAACAGAAACGCGCTCGGCGCTCCCGTTTATGCCGCAGCATTCCTGTCCGTTTGGGAGTATGTATTTTTAACAAATTTATTATTGTTATTCTAGCCCATAACGCAGATATTGTCAAGAAAGCCCGGCTAAATTCAATTAAATGTAATATAATTGTCATTAAATAATTTTTTATACGTATTTAATTGCGCTCAGACCGGTATTAATAGTATAATGCTTTAGCTGAAGCTTTATACAATCAGGAGGGAAGGGACGTTGAAGAGCGTAGAAGTAGACGGATTAAAAAAGTATTACGGTAATATTAAAGCAGTAGATGGAATTGATTTTTACGTTGATTCAGGAAGTCTGTTTGCGTTTTTGGGCCCCAACGGCGCGGGCAAGTCCACAACTATTGATATTTTGTGCACACTCAGCCGGCCGGACGGAGGCCGCGTGCTTATAAACGGCATGGAGCTGGGGCGTCAGGATGAAAAAATCAGGTCGGAAATAGGCGTAGTTTTCCAAGACGGCGTGTTGGACAGACTGCTTAGTGTGAGGGAAAATCTTATGCTGCGGGGCAGCTTTTACGGTTTTAAGGGCGAAAGGCTTAAAAAAAGAGTGGATGAGGCGCTTTTGGAAGCGGGCGCCGCTGAATTTGCCGGCAGAAAATACGGAAGGCTTTCGGGCGGGCAGCGCCGGCGCGCCGATATAGCCAGGGCGCTGGTGAATTCTCCGAGGATTCTTTTTCTGGACGAGCCTACTACCGGCTTGGATCCGCAGACGCGGGCGAGTATTTGGGAGACGGTCAGAAGACTGCAGAGGGAAAACGGCATGACGGTATTTCTAACCACTCATTATATGGAAGAGGCGGATGCGGCCGACTATGTGGTGGTTCTGGACGGAGGGAAAATCGCCGCCAGGGGAACTCCGGCTCTGCTAAAAAGAGAATATGCTGCGGACAGTCTTAAATTATACGGTGAGGTATCCGCTTTAATGGGTTTAATTAAGGATATGCAGGCTGAGGCCGTTACTTTTGCCGGAGGAATAAAAATAAAGCTGGCAGATACGCTTGCGGCTCTGCCCCTGCTTAAAAGAGTGAGCGGAGCTATAACGGGCTTTGAGGTGGCTATGGGCAATATGGACGACGCTTTTATAGGCATAACGGGGAAGGAGATAAGAGAATGATTCATTTCATGCTGAGAAATCTTAAGGTTTTTTATAAGGATAAAAGCTCGGTATTTTTCTCCATGCTGGCCGTGCTTATAATAATAGTGCTGTATTTTGCGTTTTTGGGAGATTCCCTTAGCTCGGCCTATGAAGGCGTAGAGGGCATGGATGGGATAATGGATAGCTGGATAAGCGCCGGACTGCTCGCGGTGGCCAGTCTAACCTCTACAATGGGGGCTTTCGGAGTAATGGTGGAGGACAGGGCTCGCCGGTTGGCTAAGGATTTTTATTCCTCGCCCTTAAAGAGGCGGGATATAGCCGGAGGATATGTGCTAAGCGCGTTTTTGGTGGGAGTAATAATGAGCCTGGTAACTCTGATAGTTACGCAGCTGTATATTCTGCTTTCAGGCGGGGCGATGTTAAACGGCGGAACGCTGTTAAAGGTACTGGGGCTTATTTTGATTTGTTCGGCCTCCAATACGGCTTTTGTGCTGCTTATAGTATCATTCTTCAGCAGCCAGGGCGCTTTTACCGGCGCCAGCACTCTTATAGGCACGTTTATAGGCTTTGTTGCGGGAATATATATGCCTGTGGGAGTTCTGCCGGAGGGAGTACGGTTTATTGTAAAGCTTTTTCCGGTTTCGCACGGAGCCGCGCTTATGAGGCGGACGGTTATGCAGGACAGTTTGGCGGAGGCTTTTAGGGGCGCGCCTGAAGGGGCGCTGGAGGAATTTAATATAATGATGGGCAACAGTTTGAGTTTTGGAGAAAATGCGGTGCCTGCGGCTGTGAGCATAGCGTTTTTGCTGGGCTCGGGCGCGCTCTTCTTTTTGCTGGCCCTTTTGAATATACGCAGAAAAGGCAAAAATTTCTGAAAAGAAAAAGTATTGTTTAAATTCCGCTTGCTTTTTAATTGTTATTATGCTATTATACTACTGCTCTTTTATATGTGAAAGGAATGAGTATTAAAAATGTACGTTACTGAAATAATATTAGCGTGTATATTAGGGGTTATATCCATTCTGTTAATAATCAGCGTTTTAAAGCAAAAGGGTACGACCGAGGGCTTGGGCAGTATTTTGGGCGGCAGCAATACGGATAATTTTTTAGGCAGGAATAAGGCGGTTAAAACAAAAGAGGGCAGGCTGGCTCTCATGACAAAAATATGCGTTATTCTGATAGTCGCTGTGGCTATTGTGCTCGCTATAATGCTTTCCATCTCAGAGCTAAGAGCGGCCGCTTAAAAAAGGATATATTTTCAGCGCCCACAAAAGGGCGCTTTTTTTATTAATACAGCCTATGTAAAAAGGGCGTTAAAAAGGAGTAAAAATGGTATTAGAAGATAAAATAATTAAATTGTTAAGGGAATATGAGAGGCTGAGCAAAAAGGAAATAAGAAAGCTTATATTAAGGGATGCGCGCGACTATGCGCCTATTGACAGTATTCTTAAAGACATGAAGAGGGATAAGCGGATTTTAAAGGATAGGCTGGGCCGATATTATCTTAAAGAGGATTCGTTTAAAAGAGAGGAAATTCTAAAGGCCCGGAGCAAATCATTGGGTTCAAGAGCCAGGGCCAGAGCCGGGGCAAGAAAAAATGCTGAAATAAAGGGCAGGATTGCGCTGGTTAAAAATAAATACGCCTTCTTTGAGGGAGAGGACGGCCAAAAATTATATATTCCGGCTGAAAAGCTTATGGGAGCCATGCTTAACGACCGAGTCGCCGCTATAAAAACAGGAGGCTCAGATTCGGACCGCGGAGAGATAATCTCAATATTAGAGCGGGCGAATAACAGCGTGGTTGGCACTATAGAGAATAAAAACGGAGAAATCTACCTTGCGCCTGATGATTACAGAATGAATACTCGGATAAGGCTGGATAAAAAGGAGGGGCTGCCTGAAAATTTTAAGGCTGTGGCTGAAATTTATCAGTTTTTTCAGGACGGCAGAGAACCTTTGGGCCGCATAACCGAAATTCTCGGCGAGAGCGAACAGCCGGGCGCGGAAATGCTTTCTGTGCTCAGGGCGCATAATATACCCGAGGCTTTTCCCCAAATGGTGCTGGACGAAGCGGAGCGCATGCCTGAAACGGTTGAAAGTTCTCAGCTTATTGGCAGGGAGGATTTGCGCGGGGAGAGTATATTTACTATAGACGGAATAGACGCAAAGGATTTAGACGACGCCGTAAGCGTTAAAACGCAGGGCGGGGATTATGTTTTGGGAGTTCATATTGCGGATGTATCCAATTATGTCCGGCCTGACAGCGCCTTGGACGGAGAGGCCTTAAAGAGAGGCACAAGCGTCTATTTTCCGGGGAGCGTAATACCTATGCTGCCTAAAAGGCTGAGCAACGGCATATGCTCCCTTAATCCCAATGTAGACAGGCTGGCTTTAAGCTGCGTAATGCATATCAGTCCTCAGGGAGAAGTAAGAGATTATAGAATATTTAAAAGCGTTATACGCTCTAGGGAAAGGCTTGTTTATGAGGATATAAACAGACTTCTGGACGGGGACATTAAACTGGCGGAAAGATATTCTCATATTTACGACGAGCTTATTTTAATGAAGGAGCTGGCGGATATTTTAAGAAAGCGCAGAATGGCCGCCGGCAGTATTGATTTTAATGCGCCGGAGGCGGAATTTACGCTGGACGAAGAGGGCAGGGCTATAGACGTGCGGGTGCATGAGCGCGGGATATCAAATATGGTTATTGAAGAATTTATGCTCGTATGCAATCAGACGGTAGCCAGGCATATGCGTATTAATAGGCTGCCCGCGGTTTACAGGGTTCATGAAAAGCCGGAAAAAAGCAAGGTGGAAAGCTTTGTTTCAATAATAAAGGGCTACGGCTATAATTTTAAGGCGGATAATTTGGACAAGCCCAGGGATTTTGCCGCGCTGCTTTCCAGTCTTGAAGGCAGGCCGGAGGAAAGAGTAATTTCACGGCTAATGCTTCGAACCATGCAGAAGGCTAAATACAGTTCGGAAAATACGGGGCATTTCGGTTTGGCGGCGGAGGATTATCTGCATTTTACCTCTCCAATAAGAAGATATCCTGATTTGATGGTGCACAGAATGATACATTTTTCCCTTGAAAATCCGTCGGCCCTGAAGGGATGGGCAAGGCGTCTGCCTGATATTGCCCTGCGCGCTTCTGAAAGAGAACGCGCCGCTCAGGAGGCTGAATGGGAGGGAGACGATATAAAAAAGGCCGAATATATGCAGAAGCATATAGGAGAAAAATTTGACGGCGTTATCTCAGGAATGTGTTCAACGGCGTTTTGGGTGGAGCTGGACAACACTATTGAGGGAGTTGTGCCCCTTTCTAGTCTTAAGGATGATTTTTATATTTTTGACCAGGAAAAATATGTGCTGACGGGCCGCAGCGCCGGCAGGCGCTTTAAGCTGGGCCAGAGCGTGCGCATAAAGGTTACGGGAGCAAGCGTAAGGGGAAGAAGCATTTCTTTTGAGCTGGCTGGAAAAAAGAAAAAATAAATATGATTCGGGCTTGCTTCATTTAGGCGCGTGCTTAATTTGGACTGCGCTTTGTTTGCGCTATGAAGCGGGCTTTTAATTATGCGATTCTGCGTTCCGCCGCTTTTAACGCGGCATAGCATGGAAAACGGCGGGATGCTAATTATTGAAGGCTAATGTTAACCTAATACTTGTTTTTCTTAATTTTGTGCATTGCTTGTTCAGATTGAGCGCTTTATAATTAGAAGTAGCAATACGCAATATTAAGGAGGTTTTTCTATGAAAAAAGCAATAGTTCTGCTGCTGGCCTGCGCTTTGATTCTTTCCTGCGCGGCCGCCTTTGCCGCGGCGACGCCCTGGAACGATAAGACGGTTAATGTTAAGATAACCAACAGCGTAACGGGGGAGGATACAATTTACGACCAAAGCGCCGCCTTTGCTCCCGGCATAGGCTGGAGCGGTAATTTGGATTGGTCCTTAATGAATAATCAGCTTGTTGCGGCTAAAAAAGCGGATGCCGCCAGCGGCGCCGAAACTGGGCTTACTCAGTCCTTTGCCAATTATGCGGCTAACGATACGGGCGCGGACGGCTACGGCTTTTATGTTAAAAACAATTGTAAGGGCGAAGTTCTCTTTTCCTTCCAGGGTACATGGATTGCTCCGCCCAGCGATATAGCGAACGGTACCATAAGCAATTCCGGGATAATGTTTACAAATGATTCCGAAGCTGTGCTTACCTCTATGGACGGCGTGGAAACAGCTATTAAAGCCGAAGGAGTACTGGATAACGGCTGCGCGGCAATAATAATTCCCGAGGGCTTTGAGGGCTATGTTACTATACCCGCGTCCTCCATTATAGTAGATATTGCTGACGATAACGCCGAATATGCAGATTTGGATAATAAGCCTCTGGATAACACTAAAATAACTCTTAATTGGGTTGCTCTCTATATGAATAATGTTGATACCAACGGAATTATATTTGATAATTTCTTTGTTTACGGTTCGGATATTACCGCCAGCGAGGACGCTTCAATTGTAACCGATGCCATTACCCTTAAGCATGATGGACAGGACGGCGAAGAGGATGATAATAAGGATAATCAGCAGGGTACGGGTGATTTATCCGTGCTCGCATATGCCGCCGCTGCCGCCGCGGGCTGTGGAACGCTGATTTTCAGAAAGAAGAAATAATGCTGCGAGGATATTAATACGGAAACAGGCATATCTCTGAGAATTTTAGCGTATTATACCGCCAACGCTGATTAAGCTGAATAAAAAAGCCTTTTCTTCTTGGGGAAGAAAGGGCTTTTATCTATTTAGACTTATTATTGGGATTAATTAAAAGAAGGCGGCGTAACCTTAGCTTCTGCAAATTGGCTGTCTTGAGGAGACGGCTCGGACATACTGAAATACATTTTTGCCGCTTTGGTAGTGCCGAAATCGCGGTTTGAGCCTGTGCTTTGCACCTTGTTAAAGGCCTCTCTGAACATAGCGTTATGCGCTTCTTCTCTGTTTAAAAGAAAATCTATAGTTTTTTGTACCTTTTTATCCGCAATTTGACGATATAAATATTCGTATACAACCTTTGCTCGCTGCTCGGAGGCTATATTTGAAAGCAAATCAGCGCACAAATCGCCGGTAACGGTTACGTAGTCTCCAGTCCATGAATATCCCGAAGCGTTAATTAAACCGGGATTTAAGCCTAATAATACATGGGTTTCTATTTCTCCTGCCGGTACGCCTGAAGCGTCAAGATTATGGCCGTTTAAAAGATTAATGGTTTGCGCTACCATTTCCATATGGCCAAGCTCTTCTGCCGCTATATCCAGAAATAAGTCTTTTATTTCAGCATCTTTAATTCTGAAGCTCTGGGACATATACTGCATAGCGGCTTTTAGCTCTCCATTTGCGCCGCCAAGCTGCTCCTGCAGAAGCGCGGCATACTGTGGATTGGGCTTTTCTACTTCTACCGGCTCAAACAACTTTTTTTCATGCTTAAACATATTCTTACCTCGCTTTCTAATTTATAGCAGAATTATTGCCGCGAGCTTTAGATTTATACACTCAATATCATTAGTTTACAAGAATTTATATGTCTTATACCGGGATAATTCTTCTTTTTCTGCGTTAACCTTAATGGGCCGTACTCCAAAGTACGTCTCTATTGCTTGCCTTGAAAATAAAGAATGCTCTCCGCTTAAGGCCGGATGGTCAGAATGCATAAAATTTATGCCCGGTAAACCGCGCTTGAACGAGAAATGTACCGGGCGTACTTGGAATCAAAGCAACGCAGCAGGACTCAAATTTTATGCCTTCCGACCGTCTTTCTTGTAAACTGAGGGTATTGTATTTAAAAATAAAAAACCTAGGCTGCTGCCTAAGTTTTTGGCGTCGCTAAGAGGATTCGAACCTCCGACCTACCGCTTAGGAGGCGGTCGCTCTATCCTGCTGAGCTATAGCGACAGGTTTAAAAAGCTATTAAATTGTAACCCCATAGGGCGGTTATGTCAAGGACATTATAATAAGTGCGGAACGTAATTAACGGCGGCTTTAGGGGCGTATTGAAAATTTATCAGAGGATTGCCGGCCTTAAAGCGCTGTAAATTTCCATTTTTCCGCGCAATGCTGGTAATATAGCATAAATCGGTTCAGGTGTCAATTATTCGGCTTGCTATTTTTTCATTTTGCTTATATTATACTAAATGATTATACAACATACGGCGTGCTTTTTCAGGTATGCTCAATGCGCCGATGCAATAATATAGATTTGGAGGAGCTTCTTTTGGCATTTTCAGTAGAATTTATACGCAGGTTTGAGGACGCATGCGAAATATTCCTTTCTCTTATGAAAAAGCAGGGCTTTGAATTTTTGGAAAAAAAGCAGATAGACTACGGGGAGGGATATATTTTTGAACGGGACGGCAGAAGGGTGAAAGCGGCGCTGTATTATAATAAATCGGGGAATTCTACTAAGGCGGTTTTTTCAGGCGGAGAGGAGGACGCGGCCTTGAAAAGCGTTTCCGCGGCCTTGAAAGCTATGTCGGATAAGCCTGAGGCTAATGAATTTAAAGCGCCCAGAGCAGTTAAGGCAATACCCTTGCTTGAAAGTCATATAGGCACGGATGAATCGGGCAAGGGAGATTATTTCGGGCCTCTGGTTATAGCGGGCGTGTTTGTCGACAGACGGCTTGAAAGCATTCTTAAGGAGCTGGGCGCGGCTGATTCAAAGGAAAACTCGGATAAAAAAAATAAGCTGCTGGCGCAGGATATAAAGGCCGCGCTGGGCCGGGACAAATTTGAAATTATTAAAATTGGGCCGCAGCGATATAACGAAATGTATCAAAAGACGGGAAATTTAAATCGGATTTTGGCTTGGGGGCATGCGCGGGTAATTGAAAACCTGCTTTCGCGCAATCAATGCGGACATGTTATAGCCGACCAGTTCGGCGGAGAAGAGGTGCTTAAAAGGGCGCTTATGCAAAAGGGACGCGGTATAGAGCTTATTCAAACGCCAAAGGGTGAAAGGGATACGGCTGTAGCCGCGGCAAGCATATTGGCGCGGGAGGAATATTTGCGCAGTATGGCGCTTTTGAGCGAGCAAACGGGAATGGAACTTATAAAGGGGGCTTCGGCTAAGGTGGAAAAGCGGGCTGTTGAAATAGCGCAAAAAAATGGGTCAGAATGGCTGGATAAGATAGCAAAATTGCATTTTAAAACTACCGAACGGGTATTAAATAGCCTGAAAGGCAGATAATAAGCCAAAGTGTTGCAAAAAAAACAGGAATGGTTTAAAATATATAAGCTTAAAGGCGCAGTCGAAAACTGGAAAAAAGGCCTTGGCCTTTTATAAGTCTTTTAATCAGGCGCGCGGCTTTTTGAATATTCGGCTATTAAGAACGGGGGAGAGCTAATGCTTAATAAGCAGCAGGTGAAGGAAGTGCTTGATATGCTGGAGGGACTGTATCCCACAGCGTCAACCGAGCTGGTTTTTTCTACGCCGTATGAATTGCTGGTTTCAACAGTTTTATCCGCACAGTGTACGGACGCGCGGGTAAATATAGTTACTAAGGAGCTGTTTAAGAATTATAATACTCCGGAAAAAATGATAACCCTTTCTCAGGAGAGACTGGAGGAGCTTATTCATAGCTGCGGGTTTTATCATAATAAGGCTAAAAATATTTTGGCGGCCTCCAAAATGCTGGTGGAAAAATATAATTCTCAGGTGCCTAATAGCATGGAGGAGCTGGTAAGCTTGCCTGGAGTAGGGCGGAAAACCGCTAATGTTGTGGGAAGTATAGCTTTTGGCATAGACGCTATAGCAGTAGATACGCATGTTTTCCGCGTTTCCAACCGCATAGGCATTACTGACGCTAAGGACGAATTGCATACCGAGCTTCAGCTTATGGAGCAGATTAAAAAGGAGCGCTGGTCTCATGCGCATCACCTTATTCTCTGGCATGGCAGGCGCATATGTCATTCCCGAAGGCCCGAATGTGAAAAATGTCCGGTTGCAGGCCTTTGCGAGTACAACAATAAAGAGGAAAAAATATGTTCGTAGACGTTGTTAAAATAAAGGTTAAAAGCGGCAAGGGCGGAGACGGCGCGGTGTCCTTTCACCGTGAGAAATACCTGGCTAACGGCGGGCCGGACGGCGGGGACGGCGGCAGAGGCGGAGAGGTTATATTTAAGGCGGATAAGGATATGCGCACTCTCCTGGATTTTAGGTATAAGCGGAATTATTCCGCCGGAGACGGTCAAAATGGAACGGGTAATTTTAAAACGGGTAAAAAGGGCGAGGACGTCGTTATAATCGTGCCTGCGGGAACGGTGGTAAAAGAGGCTCAGAGCGGGCGGATATTGGCGGATATGTATTCGGACGGGGAAGAAAGGGTTATTTTGCAGGGGGGCGCTCCCGGCAAGGGCAACGCGCGCTTTGCCACGGCGACGCGCCAGGCTCCGAATTTTTCTCAGGGCGGCGGGCCGAGCCGTGAAATGGAGCTTAAGCTTGAATTGAAAACAATTGCCGACGTAGGACTCATAGGCTTTCCCAACGTAGGCAAGTCAACCATACTTTCAGTAGTAACCAAGGCCCGCCCGAAAATAGCTAATTATCATTTTACTACGCTTTCGCCTAATTTAGGGGTGTGCGGCGTGGATAACTACAGCTTTGTTTTAGCTGATATTCCCGGGCTTATAGAGGGCGCGCATGAGGGCGCGGGCCTGGGACATGATTTTTTAAGGCACATAGAGCGCACGCGCATGCTGCTGCATGTGGTGGACGTTTCGGGCTGCGAGGGCAGGGACCCTGTAGAGGACTATGATATAATCAATAGAGAGCTTTCTCAATACAGCGCCGCCTTAAGCGCGCTTCCTCAGCTTATAGTCGCTAATAAAAGCGAGCTGCCGGGCGCGGAGGAGAATATTAAGAGGCTTAAAGCGCATGCGGGCAGGGAGGTTTTTGCGGTTTCGGCGGCGGCTAATAAGGGCTTTTTGCCTCTGCTGCGTGAAACGGCGGCGGTTTTGAAGACCTTGCCCCTTCCAGAGCCTATTATGCCGGACCAAATTTATGCTCCTGATGCTGAGCTTAAGCCTTTTGAGATATATAAGGATGGAAATGTTTTTGTTGTAGAGGGGCCGTATATAGATAAACTGCTTTCCCGCATCAATTTGGACGATTCTGATTCCTTTAAATATTTTCAGCGCCAGCTGAGGGAAAAAGGGATAATAGAGGCCCTTAAGGCCGCGGGCGCGGGAGAGGGAAGCGCAGTAAGCATGGGAGATATGGAATTTGATTATGTAGAGTAAGGCTTAAGGCCTGCCCTTATACGGCGTACAGGCGCTGCTTAAGCCTGTATAAGCCTGAAAATATATTAAACGGGACGCGCTTGAAAAAAGACGCGCGGTTTAAGAGGAGTAAATTTATGATAACTACTAAGCAGAGAGCGGCGCTCAGGGCTATGGCAAATAGTATTGAGCCCATTTTTCAAATAGGTAAAAACGAGATAGGGCCTGAGCTGATAACTGAAATATATAACGCGCTGGAGGCGCGCGAGCTTATAAAGCTGACCGTATTAAAAAACAGCGGGCTGACGGCGCGCGAGGCCTGCGGGGAAATAATAAGCAGAACGGGCGCGGAGCCTGTGCAGTGCATAGGTAATAAGCTTGTTATATATAAAAAGAGCCGAAAGCATCAAAAAATATTTCTGGATTGACGCTTTTGCCGGAATTTAATATATATTCCGGCCGCCAGAAAAAGTCCGGCGGCGGCCAGATAGTAAATATAAAAAGGCGTGAAAACTGAAAGCAGACAGAGCAAAACAGCGTATTTTATCAGCGCGTAGGGGGAACGCTTGTTTTCCAGCAGGGGCTCGAGACGCTTGGAAAGCTTTTTTGAGCCAGCGGGGCTGGGTTTTTCTAGCTTTGGAAGCGTAAAGCCTTCTTGGCTGAGCTTTCTTAAAAGCTGAGTGAAATTTATAAGCTCATATTTTGCGTTCAGCCTTTCTAAAAATGCCTGCGCGGCTTTTTCGAGGCCGAAGGGCGCAATAATTAAAAGCTCGGGATAATTAGAGGTATTTATTAATCTCAGGCTTTCAAGAAGAGCTGAAATCCCTGCGGGCTGACCTTCAGGCGGCCGAAAGCAAATCAAGGCCTGATTCTGAGGCGGCCCAAAAAAAAGAACGTTCTGCTTTTTGGACGCGCGCGAGGAATTTTGGCCGTAGGCTTTAGCAAGCATGGCAAATAGCTCCTTTTGCTCAAGCAGGAGAAAGCCGTAATAAAATGAGCGGATTTTCTCTGCCCGGCTGGCGCGAGCGTCTTTGCGCTCAAGAAATATGCCGCGTATAAGATAGTATGCGCAGTCAAGCGCGAGCGCGGCGAACAGAGAAGTAAAAAGCGCGGCGTTGCGGCTGTTCATTCTGGGCAGCAAAAATGCGTAGCAGATAAAAAATACTGCCGTGAAAAAGAATAAAGCGTCAATTATGCGGAAAATAAAGCGTCTCAATAGTGCCTATGCCTCCCTTTTTGGCATTGAAAGAATATTTAGACAATACAGCTTTAAGTACAATGCGCTTTAGTGGGATGGTTTCCCGTTTTGCTGCGTCGCCGTCCTTAAAAGTGCGCTTGACGCCGTTTTTAAAAGTGAGCTCAATTTTAAAGGCTGCGCGGCAAAGCGGACGCAGCGGGCGCTAAGAGCAAAGACGCATTGCCTTTATTGCCAATAGTAATTGAGGAATATAAAGCAATTATGGCCATGAAACGCTGGTTTATTCCGGAAAATCTTTTTGCAGGACGCTCAGGGGGTACATAAAATGGAAATTATAAAATTTGAAAAACAGCTTGGTATTATGGGCGGAACCTTTGACCCGATTCATAACGGGCATATCCAAATGGCTCAAAAATGCATGGAAAAGTTTTCGCTGGATGAAATAATATTTTTGCCCGCCGGAGAGCCGCCTCATAAACGCAGCTTTGGAATTACCGATAAATACCGCAGGCTGGAAATGACTAATTTGGCGGTTAAGGATATTCCGGGCTTCAGCGTTTCGGATATTGAAATAAGGCGGGAAGGCTATACCTATACGATAGATTCCCTTCGGGAGCTGGGGCAGCTTTATAAAAACGCTCGCTTTTTCTATATTATTGGCGCGGATACTCTTAGTGAATTATATACCTGGCGCAGCATTGAGGAGGTTGCAAAGCTGACTAAATTTCTGGTGGTGGGCAGAAGCAACGTTCCTGCCGAGGCGCTGCATAACGCGGCGGCTCGTGTCAGGGAGGATTTCGGAGGCCAGCTTTTAGACGCTGAATTTAACGGTCCGGAAATTTCCTCTACATTCATAAGGGATTTAGCCAGAAAGGGCGCTCCCCTTGCCGGATATGTTCCCGACGCGGTAGCTGCGTATATAAAGGAGAATAATATATATGGAGCTTAAGGAGGCTCTTGGGCGGGTAAAGCCTCTATTAACGCCTAAAAGATATGAGCATACTCTAAGGGTAATGGACGCTGCTGCTGAATTGGCCCGGCTTTGGAAGGCGGACCAGCCGATTACGGCGCTTACGGCCGCTCTGCATGACTGTGCAAAAAATATAACCCAGTATATTATGCCGGCATACGGTCGGTTCATAGGCGATTTTATGCTTTATCCGGAGGTAAGTCATGCGCCGTTGGGAGCGCTTTACGCTTATGATGTTTTGGGGATAACTGATAAGCGGGTGCTATCGGGTATATGGTATCACTGCACCGGCCGTCCGGCTATGCCGCTGGAGGAAAAAATAGTTTATCTGGCCGACGCTTTGGAGCCGGGCCGCAATTACGAGGGCGTGGAAAAACTGCGGCCTCTGGCGAAGGAAAGCCTGGATTTGGCCGTGAGGGAATATGCGCGCAGCAATTTAAGCTATCTGCGCGGACAGGGCGGGCGTATACATCCGCTGGGCGAAAAGACCTTTGCATATTATAAAAAATTAACGGAGGGAAATCATGAATAAGGACTCTTTGGAGCTGACAAAGAAAATCTGCGGCCTATTATCTGAGAGAAAGGCCGAGGATATTATGTATCTTGATATTTCCGAGCTTACCGTAGTAGCCGATAGCTTTGTAATAGCCAGCGGGCGCAGCGCCGTACAGGTGAAGGCGGCTTGCGATTTTCTGGAGGAAAAGCTTAACGCTGAGGGTATACGGCCCGCTCGCATAGACGGATATAATGAAGGCCGTTGGATAGTTCTGGATTATTCAAACGTAATAGTTCATATTTTTAAGGACGAGGAACGGGTTTTCTATCATTTGGAGAGGCTTTGGTCTAACGGCAAAAATATGTTTTTGTATCAGGAATAGATACCCTAAATTGACAAGGGGATACACGCCTCCAGCGGTCTGATTTCGGCATTTT
>URIR01000021.1 GCA_900547955.1 uncultured Eubacteriales bacterium
ACACTCAAACAGCCCTGTCCTGACCGTATATGCCCTTGTCAATTTAGGGCAATACAATTAAAGTACAATGCGTTTTTGCATAAATGCCCGCCGCGTCCGCTTTGCTGCGCGGTTCTAAAATATACTTGATATGTTTTCAATTGCGCGCTGTGCGGTCGTCAACGGGCTCTTAAGCAAAAGCCTCCGACCGCAGAGAAAAGGGAATCTTTCAGTTTTGCAAGGCGGCAGGATGCAGAAATACCGGGCGTATTTCAAGAACGGCAACGCAGCAAAACCGAACAATTCACCCCCGCGGCGGCGCATTGCGCTCTGATTGTATTGTTTACCGAATTACGGGAAATTAATACAGTTTTATTATTGAAATATATGGAAAATCACGGGCCGGATTGTGCGGCAAAATAAGCCGAAAATCCGGCCTTTTCTTTTATTTTGATAAAAATTGCACAAAAACTATTGGCGAACAGTTTAAAATGCTGTATAATTAAAGAAACAGAAAACGGCGGGGGAGTTATGTCTAATCAAGATTTTCCAAATTGTGGGATATCGGCTGCAATTCAGCCTTTTGGCGTTGAACATGAGCAGGATTATATTGAAAAGGTCAAAGCGCTTAAGGGCGGAGGGGCAGGAAGCTATTTTATAGATACTTACGGCTGCCAGATGAATGCGCATGATTCTGAGACGCTTGCGGGTATTTTGGAATTGATGGGCTATATTCAGGCGGAGGAAAAGAATAAAGCTGATATAATAATTTTTAATACCTGCTGCGTCAGGGAAAACGCTGAAAACCGCATTAAGGGGAACATAGGCGCGGTTAAGCCCATAAAGGAGAAAAGGCCGGAGCTTATAACGGTTGTCTGCGGCTGTATGACCCAGCAGCCGGGCGTGGCGGAGGCTTTGAAAAAAACCTTTGGGTTTATAGATATTATAATGGGCAGCGGCTGCGCTAATAAGCTGCCTGAATTATTATATAATTTGCTTTTAGGACAAAAATCCGCGCCGGTGCTCTCGGGCGAAAATCAAGCCATAATAGAACGGACGCCGATAAAGCGCGTGCGAAAAGAAAGCGCGTATATAAATATCATGTACGGCTGCAACAATTTTTGCAGCTATTGCATAGTGCCTTATGTGCGCGGACGGGAGCGCAGCAGGGCCAGCGTCGATATTATTGAGGAGGCGCGCAGCCTTGCGCTTGACGGCTGCCGTGAGATAATCCTTTTGGGGCAGAATGTCAATTCGTACGGTCAGGATAGAAATGAGATTTCCTTTGCTCAGCTTTTAACGAGGCTGGATAAAATAGACGGGATAAAGCGCATAAGCTTTATGACCAGTCATCCTAAGGATTTATCCAGGGAGCTTATAGACGCTATGGCTGGGTGCAGGCATGTTTCCAAGCAGCTTCATCTTCCCGTGCAGTCGGGCAGCGATAGAATATTGCGCCTTATGAACCGTAAATATACCCGCGCTCACTATATCCAGCTAGTGCGTCTTATCAGGGAGAGCATTCCGGATATTGGGCTGAGCACCGATTTAATAGTGGGCTTTCCCGGCGAAACAGAGAAGGATTTTGAGGATACCCTCTCTCTTTGCAGGGAAATAGGCTTCTCCTCGGCGTTTACTTTTATTTATTCCAAGCGTTCGGGCACTCCTGCGGCAGGCATGCCCGACCAGGTGCCTGCTTCTGTAAAAAAGGAGCGTATAATGCGGTTGATAAATGTGGTTGAGGAGGGCGCTCAAAGGGTAAGCGAGGGATATTTAAATAATGAATACGAGGTGCTTGTAGAGAGTCTGAGCCGCCGGAGCGGCAGCATGCTTTCGGGAAGAACGAGCTGCGGGCGTACAGTAACCTTTAAGGGAGACCCTTCTCTTATAGGAAGCTTTGTTAATGTAAGGATTACTCAGATTAAAAAGAACACGCTCGCGGGCGAGCTGATTAATAATTAAGAAAAGGGGCGGGAAAATGGGAGAAGAAATTATTGACGTATCAAAGCTTTCGGACATGATGAAGCAGTATATGACTATTAAAGAGAACTATTCCGACTGTCTGCTTTTTTTCAGGCTGGGCGATTTTTACGAGATGTTTTTTGATGACGCAGTAGTGGCCTCGAGAGAACTGGAATTAACCCTTACCGGCAGGGACTGCGGGCTTGAAAAGCGAGCGCCTATGTGCGGAGTGCCTTATCACAGCGTGGATACATATATGCAAAGGCTTATCAATAGGGGTTATAAGGTGGCCGTCTGCGAGCAGCTTACCGACCCTAAAGAGAGTAAAGGCCTGGTGGAAAGAGGGGTAGTGCGTATAATAACCCCCGGGACCGTCATGGAGCAGAGCATGCTGGATGAAAAGACGAATAATTACGTCTGCGCCGTGAATTTTGGGCCTAAGCGCATAGGCTTTGCATGGGCCGACGTATCTACCGGCGATTTTTACACGACGGAATTTGACAACACTCCTCAGCTGGAGGAATTAGTGGATATGATAGGCTCGGTTAATCCCAGCGAGCTGCTTACCGAAGGGGAGACTGAAAAGCTGGAGGGGATTCTTGCCCTGCGCTTTTCGGGCAGAAAATATAATTTTACCCAGGTGCCCCGAAACAGCTTTGACTACGACCGTTCTTACCGCAGCCTGTGCGGACATTTTAAGGTGCGCAGCCTTGCCTGCTTTGATATATCTGAGCTTATAGAGGGCATAGGCGCTTCGGGCGCGCTGCTGGCGTATTTATATGAGACTCAGAAAACCGATTTATCCCATATTAACCGGATACATTATTACAATAAAAGCCTTTATATGCAGATGGATGTTAATACGCGCCGAAATCTGGAAATTACCGAAACCATGATGTGGCGCAGCAAGAAGGGTTCTCTTTTAGACGCTATAGACCGGACTCTTACTCCTATGGGGGGCAGGAGGCTCAAGCTTTGGCTGGAACAGCCATTGAGGGATGCGGCGGAGATAAGAAAGCGTCTTGCGGGCGTTAATACATTTTTTAAGGACTATAATCTGCGCGAATATATTTCAGAGCGCTTAAAGGATATATACGATATTGAAAGACTGGCCGCCAAGGTAGCAGAAAACCGCATAAATCCAAAGGAATGCATAAGCCTTAAGGGTTCCCTAAGGCGGCTGCCCGAAATTACTGCGCAGTATTCCCAGTGCGAGGACGGCCTTGTAAGAGAGCTTATTGGGGAGATAGATCCTTTAGAGGATTTGTTCCGCCTGCTGGATACGGCGATAGAGGAGGAAGAAACGCCCGTTCTGATAACTGAGGGCAAGCTTATCAAGGGGGGCTACAGCGCTGAATTGGATAAATTGCGCGCTATGGAGGGCAACAGCACGGGCTATATTCTTTCGCTGGAATATGCCGAGCGGGAGAGAACGGGCATTAAGAACCTTAAAATACGGCATAATAAAGTATTCGGTTATTTTATAGAGGTATCTAAGAGCAATCTTGACCAGGTGCCCTACGATTACATACGCAAGCAAACGGTAGCAAACGGCGAGAGGTTTGTTACTAAAGAGCTTAAACAGCAGGAAGAAAAGCTGCGAAACGTGCAGGAACGAATTGTACAGATGGAATATGATTTGTTTATAGAGCTGCGCAGCGAGCTTGCCCGCCATCTTGAAAGACTGCAGAAAACGGCGCGAGCCGTGTCTGAACTTGATGTAATCTGCGCTTTCGCAGGCTTGGCGGCGGATAAGAATTATACTATGCCGATTATCAATGAGGAAGGACGTATTGAGATTACCGACGGCAGGCATCCGGTGGTGGAAAACGCTTTGAAGCAGAACCATTTTGTGCCTAACGACACCTTGCTGGACAATAACGATAATCGCTTTATGGTAATAACAGGGCCTAATATGGCGGGTAAGAGCACTTATATGCGGCAGGTGGCCATTATAACTCTGCTGGCGCATATAGGCTGCTTTGTACCGGCGGCTAGGGCGGATATTTCCATAGTGGACCGCATTTTCACCCGGGTCGGCGCTTCGGATGATTTGGCAAGCGGCCAGAGTACGTTTATGGTGGAGATGAACGAGGTGGCGGGCATATTAAACAACGCTACCCGCTCCAGCCTGGTTATTTTGGATGAAATAGGCCGGGGCACCAGCACCTTTGACGGTTTGAGCATAGCCTGGGCGGTGACCGAATATCTTGCTGATAAAAATATCATAGGCGCCAAGACGCTTTTTGCTACGCATTATCACGAAATAAGCGAGTTGGAAGGCCGTATTGACGGGGTTAAAAATTATTTTATCGGGGTGCGTGAGCATGGCGAACAGATTATTTTTATGAGGAAAATACTCCGCGGAAGCTCAGACAGAAGCTTTGGCATACAGGTATCCCGGCTGGCAGGACTGCCTGAGCCTGTAATTAAGAGGGCTTCGGAAATATTAAAGCGTTTGGAGGATGCGGATATAAGCAAATCTCAGATAAGCGCCAATATTTTTGGAGAGGCTGACGCTCCCGCGGCGGAGGTTTCCGAGCCTGAACCGCAGGAGAACGAGATAATTAGGCGTATTAAGGAGATAGATGTAAATGAATTGACTGCCAGAGAGGCGTTTAATATAGTGTGCGAGCTGGCCGAGCTGGCCAAGAGATAATTTCCGAGCTTGAAAAAGGAGGAAAATTATGAGCGTTATTAAGCTGATGAATAAAGAACTGGCTGAGAAAATTGCCGCGGGCGAAGTGGTAGAAAGACCGGCGTCCATTGTTAAGGAATTGGTGGAAAACAGCATAGACGCCGGCAGCTCGGCGGTTACTGTTGAGATACGGGAGGGCGGCGTGAGCTTTATCCGAGTTACTGACAATGGCTGCGGCATATTGCCTGAGGACATGCTTATGGCCTTTACCCGTCACGCTACCAGCAAGCTTTATACCGAGCAGGACCTTTATGATATTAAGCAGCTGGGCTTCAGAGGAGAGGCGCTTGCCAGTATAGCCGCTGTAAGCAGGGTGCATATGACAAGCTGCGCTCCCGGGCAGGTATATGGCTCCGAGATAATAATAGAGGGCGGCGAGGTCGTACGCTCGAATGAAACAGGCTGCCCGTCGGGAACAAGCATTATTGTGGAGGATTTGTTTTATAATACTCCCGCGCGGCGTAAATTCCTTAAAAAGCCGTCGCAGGAGGCGGCGTATATTGGGGATATTTTAACCCGTCTAATCCTTGCAAGACCGGGAATTTCCTTTAAATACATAAACGATGGCAAAACCGTGCTGCACAGTCCCGGCGACGGCGTTTTAGCTAATGCTATACAGGCGGTATACGGAAGGGATACTATTGAAAACATGCTTTCTGTGCATTATGATGGAGGCAGCGTTAAAATAGACGGATATATAAGCGGGGTGGAACTGGAAAAGAGCAACCGCACTTATCAAACTCTTCTTGTGAACGGCAGATATATAAAGGATTCGGATTTATCCCAGAGCGTGCAGGATGGGTATATCAACAGTATAGGCACAGGCAAATTCCCAATGTATGTGCTTAACGTTTTAGTTCCGGGTAATATGGCGGACGTTAACGTGCATCCTAACAAGCTTGAGGTGCGTTTTGCCCCTGAATTAAATATTTACGAGTGTGTGCGCGCGGCGGTGAGCGGGGCTATAAGGGAATCCTTTAAGGTTCCGCAGCTTATGGAGGAAAATTATTCCAAGGGCGAGACGAGCGGCACAATTGTAACAAGAGAAGAGGAGCTTACCTCGCCCGTTATGCAGGAGGATGAGCCTGCCGAATATAATAAGGCCGACATCGCCGCAAAGAGGGATGGAGGGGAAAATTCCGTCTCTGCACAAGAACGGGCTAAGGAAAATTCCGGCAAAAGGGAGGAGATGACCAGAGTTATAATACCCATCATGTCCAAGCCTGGAAAATTTGCTGAGAATTTTAGAGCGGTAACGGGTTTTGAACCCCGTAAAGCGCCTATCTCGCTGCGGCCGGTAAAGGAATTGGAGCAGCTTGCTTTGGAGGCGGATTTCCCTGAAGGAGATTATAAGCTGGTTGGGCAGATGTTTCTCACTTATATCGTGCTGGAAGAAAATAATGTCGCGTATATAGTAGACCAGCATGCCGCGCATGAGAGGCTGCTTTACGAGCGGCTGAAAAAGCAGGTGGATGAAAGCGCCGTAATTTCACAGCAGCTTTTGGTGCCGCAGATATTAAATCTTAATTATGCTGAGGCCCGTAAATTTGAAAGCCTGAGCAAATATTTTGAGGAGCTGGGCTTTGAAATAGAGGAATTTGGCTCGCTCAGCTATGCGGTAAGGGCGGTGCCCGTGCTTTTAGGCAAGCCTAATTCTGCCGAATTAATACTTTCCATGCTGGACGGCACGGAATTAGTTAAATCTCCTAAGGCTTCGGATATACTGCGCGAAAAGCTTATGCAGACCGCGTGCAAGCATGCCATAAAGGGCGGAGACCGCTTAAACGACGAAGAGATAAAGCAGCTTATGACGCTTATACGTTCGGAAGAGGTGCCGCTCTCCTGTCCGCATGGACGGCCTATTCTTATTAAGCTTACCAAACGGGAGCTGGAGAATAAATTTAAAAGGAACGAATAATGGATGGAATATATATCGTCGGTCCTACTGCTTCAGGCAAGAGCGGACTGGCTGTCCGGCTGGCTCAAAGGCTGGAGGGGGAAATAATAAACGCCGATTCCATGCAGATATACGACGAGCTGCGCATAGGCACCGCGCGGCCCTGCCCCGAAGAGATGATGGGAGTGCCTCATGTTCTTTTCGGTTTTGTCCCTCCTTCCAGGGCGTATTCGGCGGCGGAATATGTTCAGGATGCGCTTAAGGCGGCGGCTGAAATAAGACGGCGGGGGCATGTTCCTGTTTTTACCGGGGGCACCGGCCTTTATATGGACGCGCTGCTGTATGATATGGATTTTGGAGGAGCCTCTGCCGACCAGGAAACCCGCCTGGAGCTTAAGCGGTATGCTGAGCTGAATGGCTGCGAGGCTTTGCACCGGCAGCTTGCCTTAATTGACCCCCAAAGCGCCGAGCGGCTGAATCCTAACGATTTAAAAAGAGTAATACGGGCTATAGAGGTTTATAAATTGACAGGCAAAAGTATAGGGGAATATTCTCTTTGCCGTGAAAGAAGGCAGGGCTTCAATCCTGTTTTAATCGGGCTTTATTCGGAGGACAGGCAATTTTTATACAGCCGGATAGAACAGCGCACAGAGCTTATGTTTAAAGAGGGTTTGCTTGAGGAAGCGCGCGCAGTATTGGCAAAATGGCCCGATTCCCAGGCTGCTAAGGCTATAGGCTATAAGGAATTTGCCGGATATTTTTCAGGCGATATGACCTTGGAACAAACCAAGGAACTGATAAAGCGCAATACAAGACGGTATGCTAAAAGGCAGCTTACCTGGTTCAGAAGGAATAAGGATATAAATTGGATAGATATTAAGGGACTTAACGGGGAGGAGCTTTTTAAAAGAGCTCTTGATTTTATTCCCGGAGAGTATTTCAGGCGCTGAATGCGCGGGGAGAAGGAATATGGATATATGCGGTAAAATGCTGTTAGAGAAATATGGAGTAAGCGTTAAAGCGCTGGAAATAGGGCAGGAGGCTCAGGCAGAATGCGCGCAGGCGTTTAAGGAGATAGAAGAAATGGCGGCGCTTAATCAGCTTAAGGTGCTGGACGCCTTCAGACGGTGCCGCTTAGCCCCTAATCATTTTGCGCCCAGCTATGGTTATGGGTATTCGGACGCGGGCAGAGAAAAATTGGAGGAGCTGTTCGCGCTGGTTTTTAAAGCGCAGAAGGCGATAGTGCGGCCTCAGATAGCTTCGGGCACGCACGCCTTAGCGCTTACGCTCTACGGCCTGCTGGGTCGGGGAGATAAATTGATTTATGCCAGCGGCCGGCCGTATGATACGCTGGAGGAAATAATAGGCGCTTCGGAAGGGGATAAGGGCTCGCTTAGGGAAATGGGAGTGCAATTTGAGACAGTTCCCTGCGAAAAAGGGCTGGAATACCCGATGATAGAAAAAATCTGCGCAGAGCAAAAGCCAACTGTAGTTGCTTTCCAGCGGTCGCGCGGCTATACCTCCAGGCCCAGCCTGCGCTGCGAAGAGCTAAAAAAAGCCTTTGAAATTGTGCGGGCCGCTTCGCCTGAAGCAGTCATAATGGTGGATAACTGCTACGGAGAATTTGTAGAGGAATGTGAGCCGCTGGAATTGGGCGCGGACGTAATTGCCGGTTCGCTTATAAAAAATCCGGGAGGCGGTCTGGCTCCCACGGGCGGTTATATTGCGGGAAGGGCGGATTTAATTGAGAGAATAGGCTGGAAGCTGACTTCTCCGGGCATAGGCTTGGAAGTGGGCTCCTATGCCGCCGGCTATCTGCCTTTTTTTCAGGGACTTTTTCTCGCGCCTCATGTTGTAGGGCAGGCGCTTAGGGGAGCGGTATTTGCTGCGAGCGTATATAGCCGTCTGGGCTATAGGGTAAGCCCTGAGCCGGGAGAAAAGCGGGGCTGCATTATACAGTCTATTGGGTTTAATACGCCGGAGGAGCTTATAGCTTTCTGTCAGGACGTGCAGAGGCTTTCGCCGGTGGAAAGCCATGTTCTGCCTGAGCCGTGGGATATGCCCGGCTATCAGGATAAGGTCATTATGGCGGCAGGAGCATTTATACAGGGCTCTTCTATTGAATTCAGCGCCGACGCTCCTATAAGGGAGCCGTATATTGCTTATATGCAGGGCGGACTGGTTTTTGAGCAGGTTAAGGCGGCTGTGCTTAAGCATATTAGCGGTTTGGATAATATTTAGGACCGAAATATATAAAAATCCGCGTTCTGCCGCGCTGGTTTGTCTTCGGGCGCGTCCGGCATATCCGGTTTGTGCTGTTCAAGCGCGCTTTGCAAGGCGCAATGTTTACGCGTTCTGACATGGATATCTCGAGCTGAGAGGATTTTATTATTTTCAAAGCATGAAATCTATGCCCACGGGATGTATGCCGATTGGGGATAATACGGAAAATGAAGGCATTATCCCGATATAAGACGCGCAGTTTCATATAAACTGAGGGTAACTGCCGCGTATAAAAATAAACGCTTTTATATATTGCGGAACTGTGCTATAATATATTGAATGGAGGTGTTGGCATGTTAAGCATGACGGGCTTCGGACGCAGCGTTGCTTGCTGTGACGGAAGAGAGATAACCATGGAAATAAAATCTGTTAATCACAGATTTTTGGATATAACTGTCCGCTCGCCCAGAGCGCTGAGCTTTGCCGAGGAGGATATAAAAAAATGTATAAGCGGGTATATTTCCCGCGGCCATCTGGAGGTATCCATACAGTATAGCAACACCAGGGAGGATAATAAAACAGTCAGCGTGGATCAGGCGCTGGCCGGGCAGTATCTTAAGGCTTTCGGCGTTTTGAGAGAGCTGGGCGCCATAGGCGGGTTTGATATAAATCTGCTTGCTCGCATGAACGATGTGCTGACTGTAACATATGCCGAGGAGGACCGTTCGGCCGTGCTTGAGCTGGCTTTGCAGGCCGCCGCTGAAGCGTGCGGTCAAATTTTAGGAATGCGGGCCGCCGAAGGAGAAAAGATATATAAAGATATGCTCTTAAAGCTGGACGAGGTGCAGAAGCTGACAGAACAAATCAAGCTTAAAAGCGAAGGCGCGGCTAAGGAATATGGCTTAAAGCTGCGCAGGCGTATGGAGGAGCTTTTAGCGGACTCCTCCCTGGACGAGCAGCGCCTAGCTCAGGAAATTGCCATTATGGCGGACAGGCTGGCTATTGATGAGGAATTGGTGCGCCTTGAAGCGCATTTGAGCGGCATGCGGACGTATATGGCTCAGCAGGGCCCGCTGGGACGCAGGCTGGATTTTGTTTTGCAGGAAATAAACAGGGAAGTCAATACCATAGGTTCAAAAGCTATGGATACAGAGATACAAAGCCGCGTCGTGGATATTAAGTGCGAATTGGAGAAGCTCCGCGAGCAGGTGCAGAATATAGAGTAGCTTTGGAGGATAGTTATGGGAGTAAAGCTGATTAATATAGGCTTTGGCAATATAGTTTCCGCTGGAAGAATAATAGCCATAGTCAGCCCGGAATCCGCGCCGATAAAGCGGATTATTCAGGAAGCCAGAGACAGAGGCATGCTTATAGACGCGACTTATGGGCGCCGTACCCGCGCCGTTATAATTACAGACAGCGATCACGTTATTCTTTCGGCTGTACAGCCTGAGACTGTTGCTCATCGTATGGAGGCTAAGGCGGGCGAGCGCATGCTTTCAGACGATTTTGCTGATGAAGAGGCGGAGGAAATGGCCGAATTATGAAAAAGGGTCTGCTTATAGTAATTTCAGGCCCGTCTGGATGCGGCAAGGGCACCATATGCCGGGCTTTAAGGGAAAAGCATCCGGAACTGAAGGTTTCGGTTTCTGTTACTACCCGTGAAATACGCAAAAACGAGGTGGAGGGACGGGATTATTTCTTTACCTCTCGCCATGAGTTTGAACGCATGATAGCCGAGGGTGAGCTTTTGGAGCACGCTCAAATATACGGCGGACATTATTACGGTACTCCTAAAAAATATGTAAAGCAAACCCTTCTTAAGGGAGACGACCTTATACTTGAAATTGATATTCAGGGCGCTTTGCAGGTTAAGGAACGCTTTGAAGAGGGGATATTTATTTTTCTGGTGCCTCCCAGCATGGAGGAGCTGCATAGGAGGCTGATAGAGAGGGGCCGTGAGGCGCCGGAGCTTATAATGGAGCGCTTTAAGGCCGCGTATGAGGAAATGAATTTTATCAGCCGCTATAATTACGTTATTACAAACGATAAGGTGGAAGAAGCGGTATCTAAAATAGAGGCTGTTATAACTGCTGAAAAATGCAGAGTGCAGCGCAATGAAGAGTTATTAAGCGAACTTTTAGAGGGAGGAATATGATTATGAATTGTCCTAATACTACTCAGATGCTTACTAAGGCTGAATGCAAATACGAGCTGGTAACAGTAGTTTCAAAGCGAGCCAAGCAGATAATAGACGGCGCTAAGCCCCTTATAGACTGCGAGGGCAAGGAGGTAAGGCCGGTTATCATAGCTATAAACGAGCTTTATCAGGATAAATATACTTTTCATCATGCACAGGACGGAAATCAGGCGTAAACTGCCGGTAGAGGAAGCTGGATGTACGCGAAGATTATTACGGATATAGCGCATCAGGACGTGGACAGGATATATACCTACGGCGTGCCGCAGGAATTGGAGGAAACGATAAAGCCGGGCATGCGGGTTATAGTTCCCTTTGGCGGCCGGAAAGCAATAGAAGGCTATGTGCTGGATACTGCCTCCACCTCCAGCGTGGATCCTGCAAAATTAAAATACATATTAAGCGCGTGCGATGAATATCCCGCGCTTAATCCCGATCAGCTTGAGCTTGCCAAATGGATGGCGCAGGAATATCATTGTATGCGCGCCAGCATTTTGCGGCTCTTTTTGCCTGCCGAAATGCGGGGCGGCCGTATAAATAAAAAGTATAGAACCATGGCGTCTCTATCGGAAGACGAGCAAGCGCTTCAGAAGGTGCTTTCCAGCGGCCGCACGGGTGAAAAGCAGCGCAGGGCGATAAGCATGCTTATGAGCCACGGCCGGCTGGACTGCGCGGATATAGAAAAGGCGCTGGGAGGCGCGGGAACCACTCTTAAAACGCTGGAAAAGCACGGCGTGATAAGACTGGAAAAGGAGGAGATAAGGCGGAATCCGTATGAATCTCTTTCTACTGCGCCCGTTAAATGGCATGCTTTAAAGCCCATGCAGGAATTGGCGCTGAAGCATATAATACGTAATATGTCGGAGGGCAGAGACGTATTGCTGCACGGAATAACGGGCAGCGGCAAAACTGAAGTGTATATGCGCGCTATTCAGCATGTTCTGGAGCATGGGGGCAGCGCTATAATGCTAATTCCGGAAATTTCTCTTACGCCCCAGACTGTCGAGCGTTTCAGACAGCGCTTTGGGGAAAGGGTAGCGGTGCTGCACAGCGCGCTCAGCGCAGGGGAACGCTATGACGAATGGAGGCGTATACGTCTTTCGGAGGCCAGAGTGGTAGTGGGAGCCCGTTCGGCGGTTTTTGCGCCCTGCGAAAATTTGAAGCTTATTATAATTGACGAGGCGCATGAAAATTCATATAATGCCGAAGGGCATCCGGCTTACCGCGGCATAGAGGTTGCCAAAAAGCGGATGAGGCTGTGCGGCGGCGCGCTTGTGCTGGGCAGCGCCACTCCGTCTGTAGAACAGTATTACGAGGCAAAAAACGGCGGCTATGATATAATAGAGCTGACCGAGCGCATAAACGGCCGGCCTCTGCCTCAGATTGAAGTGGCGGATATGACTGCCGAGCTGGCCGCCGGAAATAAATCGATATTTTCCCGTCTGCTTTTCGACGCGCTTAAGCAGACTATAGACGAGGGCAATCAGGCGATTCTTTTTTTAAACCGCCGAGGGCATTCTACCATAGTCAATTGCCGAAGCTGCGGTAAGACTGTGCAGTGCGCGAATTGCGAGGTGTCCATGACCTATCATCTCAGCGGCGTTAATTCGCGTACCGGCAGCAACAGGCTGCGCTGCCATTACTGCGGATATGAAATGCCTTACCCTGAGGTATGTCCTTACTGCGGAAGCAAATTTATAAAGCATATGGGAGCGGGTACGGAAAAGGTGGAGGAGCAGTTTAATAAATTGTTTCCCAATGTATCCACGCTGCGTATGGATAACGATACTACCCGAACGCGCAACGCTCATTTGGAAATACTTTCCGCCTTTTCGCGCAGAGAGGCGCAGGTGCTGATAGGCACTCAAATGATAGCTAAGGGCCTGGATTTTCCCGCCGTAGCGCTGGTGGGCATAGTGTCGGCCGATACTATGCTCCAGCTTCCCGACTATCGCAGCCGGGAGCGGACTTTTTCGCTTATAACTCAGGTAGCCGGCCGGGCGGGCCGGGCTGACGCCGCAGGGCGGGTGATTCTGCAAACCTATACTCCGCGCCATTACGCTATAGCCAACGCGGTCAATTATGATTATGAAAATTTTTATAAAACAGAGATAATACAGAGAAAGCAGGGGCTTTATCCGCCCTTCGCCCGCCTGATACGTCTGCTTTTTATCTCTGAGGATTACGATTCGGCCAAAAGAGGATGTATGTTTTCATATCAGGAGCTGACAAAGAGTCTGCGCGAGGCAGGACTATGGAAGAATGTAGTATTTCTTACCATGATGAGCGCTCCCATAGGCCGTATTAAAGGGCAGTACAGGCAGCAGGTATTGATAAAGCTGCGCACGGGGCCTGAATGTGATAAGGCGGAACAGGCGGTGTTTGAACATTATGATAAAATTGAAACGGATAATTTCTATAAGGATATAGAGGTTAATCCGTCTAACTTATTTTAAACAGGAGTAATTAAAAATGGCGCTTAGAAACATTATTAAAGCTCCCGACGAGCTGTTAAGAAAGAAATCCCGTCCGGTGGATAAAATTGACCAGAAAATATTGACCCTTTTGGACGATATGGCGGAAACCATGTATGCTAACGACGGCGTTGGTTTGGCCGCGGTGCAGGTGGGTATTCTCAGGCGTGTGGTCGTTATAGATATAGGAGACGAGGAGATAGGGCTTATAGAGCTTATTAATCCGGTAATAAAAAAGAGCAGCGGCAGTCAGCTTAATGAAGAGGGCTGCCTTAGTGTAGAGGGACGCCGCGGCGAGGTCAGGCGTCCGGCAAAACTGGTGGTAGAGGCGTATAACCGCGATGGCCAGCTTATAAAATATACGGCTCAGGGTTATTTGGCTGTGGCAATGTGCCATGAAATTGACCATTTGGACGGCGTGCTTTTTACAGACAAGCTGGAGGAAAAATGAGAATAGCGTTTTTAGGTACGCCTGATTTTGCCGTGCCCTCTTTAAGGGCGCTGAAAACCGCCGGTTATGAGCTTGCGGGTGTATTTACTCAGCCTGACCGGCCCAAGGGCAGGGGAAAGGCTCTGTCAGAACCTGCCGTTAAGGTCTGTGCGGTGGAATTAGGCCTGGACGTGTATCAATTTGAGAGAATTAAATCGGCCGAGGGCGTGGCTGCCTTGAAAAAGACGGCGCCGGAGCTTATGGTTACGGCGGCCTTCGGTCAGATACTTTCACGCGAGATTTTAGAGATTCCGCCTTTAGGCTGCATTAATGTGCATGCGTCCCTGCTTCCTAAATACCGCGGCGCCGCTCCAATACAATGGGCGGTGATAAACGGAGAAAAAGTTACGGGCGTTACTACAATGTTTACCGATATCGGTTTGGATACGGGGGATATGCTTTTAAAAAAAGAATTGGAGATACTCCCGGATGAAACTGCGGGCGAGCTTTTTGAACGCTTGAGCGTTTTAGGAGCGGAGGCATTATTGGATACTCTCAGGCAGCTTGAAGCGGGTACGCTTAAAAGGATAAAGCAGGATGAAGCTCAGGCCAGCTATTATCCTATGATAAAAAAAGAGGACGGACTGTTGGATTTTAATGCCTCGGCCGGTAAAATAGTAAATTTTGTGCGGGGCATGACTCCCTGGCCGGGCGCATATTGCTTTTTAGAGGGAGAACGCTTCAAGATAGGCAAGGCGGAAGAAAGCGGATTGGAAAGGCCGGCGGGCGCGGTAAAAGGGCAGGTGCTTGCGGCCGACGTTAAAAACGGGCTTGTAGTAGCCGCGGCTGAAGGCGCCGTGCGCTTATCGCGCATACAGTTTTCCGGTCAGCGCATGATGGACGATATAGAATATCTGCGCGGGCATCGCCTGGAAACAGGCGCCGTATTAAACAGCGGGCGTTAATTGTCTGCTGAAAAATTAGAGCGGGAGAAATCATTTTTAATGGAGCAGAGATTGCAGGCATACCGGCTGTTTGAGAGCATAGTGCGGCAGGGCAAATATTCCAATTTAGCGGCCAAGGAGCTGCTTCAGGGCGGCAAAGAGGAGCGAAAATTAACGCACGCTACGGTTATGGGCGCGCTGGATAAGCTTATTTATATTGATTATATTATAAAAGCGTATGCCAGAGGCAGACTGCGGCCGGTAGTGCAGGATATACTGCGTCTGGGAGTATATCAGCTGCTATTTATGAATATTCCTGCGTATGCGGTATGCTCTGAATGGACTCAGCTTGCCTCTCAATTAGGAAAGGGCGCTCAGAAGGGATATATAAACGGTGTGCTCAGGTCGATAGAACGGTCAAAATCCGCTCTGCCTCTGCCTGATAGAGCGGCAAGCCCTGAAGAATATCTTTCGGTTAAATACAGCTATCCTCAGTTTCTGGTAAAGGAGAGTATAGAGGAGTATGGCTTTGAGGAAACTGAAAAAATGCTTGCGTATCAGCCCGAGCATTATACTGCCGTCCGTTTTGATATAAAAAGTATAAGCCGCGAGGCTTTTATTAAGGAGCTGGACAGGCTTAATTGCCAATATAAGCCGGGATTGTTATATAAAGATGTCTTTTTGATTAAGGGAAATAAAATTTTTCAGGACAATTTATTTAAATCGGGAATTTGCTCTGTTCAAAGCGAGCCATCTGTGCTAGTATGTAATGTAGCAGCTCCTGAAAAAAATCAACGGATATTGGATTGCTGCGCGGCTCCGGGAGGGAAAAGCGTCTGTTTAGCCGGACTTATGGGTTCGGGCGAAATAGTTGCTCTGGATAAATACGAGCACCGCGTGCAGCTAATTAAAGCAAACGCGGCAAGATGCGGCGCAGAGAATATAATTAATGCCTGCGTATGGGACGCTGCTGTATTTAATCCTAAGCTGGGCCTGTTTGATTTAGTGCTGGTGGACGCGCCCTGCTCAGGGCTGGGGGTTTTGTCGGGCAAGCCTGATATAAAGCTGCGTTTAACGCCTGAGGGCTTGGCGGAAACCGAGCGGCTTCAATGGGAGATATTAAATACCGCCGCTAGGTATGTGCGGCCTGGGGGCGCTTTAATTTATTCTACCTGCACTATAAGAAGCAGGGAAAACGTGTTTCAGGCAGAGCGATTTTTAAGGGAGCATAATGATTTTAAAGCGGATTGCGCTTATAATTATGCGCCGGCCGCTCTTTTGCGGCGGGAAGGGGATTTTATTTCATTGCTGCCGCATATAGATAATACCGAGGGCTTTTTTATAGCTCGTTTTATAAGGAAAGATAATTGACTATGGCGCTGATGGATATGCAAATTGAAGAGCTGGAGGCGCTTTTGAAGGAGCGGGGGCAGCCTGCTTTCAGAGCCAGGCAGCTTTTTAACTGGTTGTCTAAGGGGACTCCTCTTGAACAAATGAGCAATCTGCCTCTTGAACTGCGCGAGAAGCTTAAAGAGTATCCCCTGGGTGGAGCCGGCATATACAGTCGGCTGGTTTCCCGTCTGGACGGCACCCGTAAATATCTCTTCAGCCTTATGGACGGCAATATAATCGAAGGGGTGCTTATGAAATATAATTACGGCAATACCCTTTGTATTTCGTCTCAGGTGGGCTGCCGTATGGGCTGCGCATTTTGCGCCTCGACGCTGGAGGGATTAGTCAGGAATCTTGCTCCGGGCGAAATGTACGGTCAGGTTGTTAGCGTAAATAACGAGCTGCGCCTGGAGGGAGAAAGGGAAATTTCTCATATAGTGATAATGGGAAGCGGAGAGCCTCTGGATAATTTTGATAACCTGATAAAATTTCTGCGTCTGGTTAACTGCCCGGACGGGCTGAATATTGGAATGAGGAATATTACCGTTTCCACCTGCGGCCTGGCGGAAAAAATAGAGGAATTGGCAAGGCTTAAGCTGAATGTGACTCTGTCGGTTTCTCTGCACGCGCCTGAGGATTCCCTGCGCAGGACTATTATGCCTATAGCCAATAAATATCCATTGGAGCGTTTAATAGAGGCTGCAAGATATTATATAAGAGAAACAGGGCGAAGGGTTACCTTTGAATATATACTTTTGGACGGCGTAAACGACAGCCGGGAGCATGCCCGCAGGCTTAGGGGCTTATTAAAGGGCATGCAGTGCCATGTGAACCTTATAAGGATGAACGCTGTCAGCGAGAGAGCGCTTAACGGTTCTACGATTAAAAGAGCGCAGGCCTTTAAGGACGAATTGGACAGCCTGAATATTTCGTGTACTATAAGGCGGGAAATGGGCAGGGATATCAACGGCGCGTGCGGACAGCTCAGAAGACAGACAATTAAGGGAGGGAACGTATGAAGTATGCCGTAAAAAGCGTGGTGGGCCGGGTGCGGAGCAATAATCAGGATTTTTATCATGTTCCCAGGCCGGGCGCCGGTCCGGATAATCTTTTTATAGTGGCCGACGGCATGGGAGGCAGGAACGCAGGCGAGGTAGCCAGCACTCTGGCGGTTTGTACGGTATGCGAATATATTAATTCGCATCTGCCTCAGGAAGATATAGCCTTAATGCTTAGAAGCGCAGTAGCCGAAGCGAATAAGATTATATATAATGCCGGGCGCGCGGATAAGAAATATGTGGATATGGGTACTACCATTACGGCCGCATATATATACGACGATATAATATATCTGGCTCAGGTGGGGGACAGCAGGGCATATTTATTTAACGGCCGTGAGCTTCGTCAGCTTACGGTGGACCATTCCTATGTGCAGGAGCTGGTTTCCCTGGGGCTTATATCCTCCCGGGAGGCCGAGCATCATCCTGAAAAGAATATGATAACCCGCGCGCTGGGAACAGAGCGTTATATAAATGTGGACGTATATCAGGTGCCCTGGAAGAATAATGAATTGCTGCTGCTTTGCTCGGATGGGCTGACAAATATGCTGGAGGGTTCAGAAATGGTAAAAATATTGTCCCGTCCGGGTACGTGCGGCGAATATGTAGAGGCGCTGGTAAGCGCCGCCGAAGAGGCTGGCGGCAGAGATAATATAACTGCTATCTGTGTAGTCAGAGAGGGCTAAAATTTGCAAAAAAGGCGCTGAAGGCCGTATTAACGGCGGATATTCGCCTTGTCTTAATAATAATGGACGCGCGGGGGCGCTTAAAACCTGTTCCGGGGAGCCGGAAGCTGTGAGGAGTTGATTTTAATGGAAAATACCATTAACGGCAGATATGAAATAATATGTAAACTGGGCGCGGGGGGCACCAGCATAGTATATAAAGCGCGGGATTTAAGTACCAATAAACTGGTAGCCGTAAAGGTGCTGAGGGAAGAATTTGTAGATAATCCCGAACAAATAGACCGGTTTATGCGCGAATCGCATACTCTTTCCAATCTGTCTCATCCCAATATTGTAAATATTCTGGACGTAGGCCAGATGGCGGACGGTCGGTACTATATAGCGACTGATTATGTGGACGGCCTTACTTTAAAGGAGTACATAAAGGCTAAGGGCTGTCTGAGCTTTGAGGAAATTATTGACGCCGCTCTGCAAATATGCGACGGCTTGGAGCACGCCCATGAAAACAATATAATACATCGGGATATAAAGCCTCAGAATATTCTGCTTTCTGTTGACGGCACGCTTAAGGTAGCGGATTTCGGCATTGCTCGGGTGCTTAATCAGAATACTCTGACAATGGCGGGCAAAGACGTGGTAGGCTCTGTGCATTATATATCTCCTGAACAGGCGCGCGGCATGCATCTGGATAAGCGCTCCGACATCTATTCTCTGGGCGTGGTGCTTTATGAAATGGCCACGGGTAAATTGCCTTATGGCGGAAGCGAGGCTATAACGGTAGCCATGAAGCATGTCAATCAGCTTCCGCGCAAGCCTAAGGAGGTTAATCCTGATATTCCTCAATGCCTGAATGATATTATATTAAAATGTCTGGCAAAGGATCCGGCTCTGCGCTATCAGAGCATTAGCGAGCTTAAGCAGGATTTGGAGGGAGCGGCTAAGGACCCTCAAGGGTACGTTATAGCGGCTGCCGTTAAACGAAGCGAAAGCGCGCTGAGGATAAGCGATTCAGAGCCTTCTGAGCAAAATGTGCAGCCTGTGCGCAAGCATAAGAATGAAGATAAGGCTGAGCCGGATAATAAAAAGCAGCTCCATAAAAAGCTGATTCTGCTTATTACCGCCGTAGTATTGTCTCTGGCCGTTTTAATTGTAGGCGCGGTACTGATAACTCAAAGCCTTCCTAACGATGTTGCGGAAACTCCGGCTCCCAGCGGCGAAATAGCTGTTCCTGGAGTAGTGGATAAAACATATGCTCAGGCTATTTCAGAGCTGCAGGAGCTGAATCTTCGCGTGAAAAAGATGAATAACGTTTCTCTGAATCCCGGCGAACAGCTTTTTATATCTCTGCAGAATCCTGCTGCGGGAACAGTCGTCAGCCCTTATGCGGTCGTAGAATTAACTGTGGAGGCCAGAGAGGTAGGCGTGCAGGAGGAGTATGTAAAAATGCCCGATTTGCGCAGGCTTACAAAGGAACAGGCTGAGGAAACTCTTAATAATATGGGACTGGTGCTGGTTAAAGTGACTGAAGAGGAAAATTCCGAATATGAGGTGGGACAGGTGGTATCCCAGTCCATACTGCCCGAAACCGATGTGCTGCTGGGCTCGTCTGTGGAGATAGTTATTGCAAGCGCAGCGCCTAAAAAGACCCTGCCCGATTTAACGGGCAAATCGCTTGTTGAGGCCAAGCAGCTTCTGGAGGATAACGGTTTTATCTATAAAGGGATTAAGGGATGGGAGTCTTCCAGCACAGTCGAGGCCAATCTCATATGCCGTCAGGAGCCAGGGGCGTTAAGTCAATATAATATGGACGATAAAATAGAGGTGGTAGTATATGTCAGTACGGGGCCGGAAAGCATTTATACTGCTAATCTTGAGTATGCTTATTCTCTTTATAATGAAGAGGAAAGCGCTTCCTTCCGGGTGGTTTATGTAGATTCAAATGGTAATGAAAAATTAATTGAAGAGCGCACAGTTGTAAAAGGGGAGAACGCGGTATGTAATTATTCGGTCAGCCTGACGGAGCCTGCGGAATATACAGTATATGTATATAAAAACGGGCAGCTGTATGAGAGCTTCCCTTTGTATTTTTATGACCAGGAGGGGAATATAGCATATCCCTATGAGGGCGAAATTACAGTTAATTTCCCGGTTATGAATCAGGACGCCGCATATGAGGTGATTTACTTTAAGGGCAGCGAACGAGTAGTTGTAGACGCCCGTACAATACCTGCGGGCAAGAGCGAGAGCTTTGTTTACAGGGCGACTACGGGTGTGCCCGAGGTGCGCCAGGTATATGTGTATAAGGATGGCTTTCAGTACGGAGAGCCGTATACTATGTATTTTTACGATAAGGAAGGCAATAGGGTAACTCCGTCGCTTTCCTCCAATACGTCAGGAAGTTGACTTTTTAGGGAGGCTAAATGTCAGAGGGGCTAATTTATAAAATACTGGCGGGAACATATTTTATAAGCCTGAATGGTGAACGTTTGCAGGCTAAGGCGGCGGGGAGATTCCGCAAGGAGGGGCTGGAGCCTAAAGTAGGGGATAGAGTTCTTTTGAGGCCGCCGCAGGGAGGCTTTTGGCTTATAGAGAGGATAAAGGAGAGAAAAAATGAATTGATTCGGCCCCCTGTAGCCAATATAGACCGGCTGGTTATAGTGTTTTCTCCCGTCTATCCCGCTCCCGATTTATCTTTGGCCGACCTTTTAATAAGCTATTGCAGGAATTTTGATATAAAGCCTGTCATATGTATTAATAAGACGGATATGGACAAGCAGGGCGCCGGCGCGCTGAGGGAACAGTACGCTTCAAGCGGTATTGACGCCGTATGCGTTTCGGCAGTCCATGACTGGGGTATGGATGAATTGCGGTCGCTTCTGGGCAGGGGCATAAGCTGCTTTGCAGGCCAGTCTGCGGTTGGGAAAAGCTCTCTGCTTAACCGGCTTATAGAGGGCGCGGAATTAAAAACGGGAGCGCTTAGCCGAAAAACTGACCGCGGCCGGCATACTACCCGTCAATGCGAGCTTATGGAGTATGCGCCCGAATGTTTTTTTATAGATACTCCCGGCTTTTCTCTGCTGGAGCAGCTGCTTATGCCGCCTGAGGATTTTAAGGCGCTGTATTATGAATTTGATAAATATGCTCCTTTTTGCCGGTTTAGGGGATGCTCGCATGTAAACGAGCCGGGCTGCGCTGTGAAAGAGGCGGTCGCCAGGGGCGAGCTTTCGTCTGAACGGTATGAAAGATATAAAAGTCTTTATAAAATAACTGAAGAAAACTGGAGGAAGAGATATGATTAAAATTGCGCCTAGTATTTTGTCGGCTGATTTTTCGGCTATGGGACAGGCTGTGGAATTAATGCAGGCCAGCGGAGCGGATTATATCCACTGCGACGTTATGGACGGCATTTTTGTCCCCAATATAACCTTCGGGCCTCCCATGATAAAAAGCATTAAGAAGCATGCGGATATTCCATTGGATGTACATCTTATGATAGATAGGCCGGAGCGTTATATTGACGCTTTTGCAGAGGCGGGTGCGGACATTATAACCATACATGCCGAGGCTACTCTGCATGCCGAGCGTACCTTGGCTTATATTAAAGGCAAAGGGGTTAGGGCGGGTATTGTGCTTAATCCTGCCACTCATGAAAGTGCGGCCGAGTATGTTCTGCATTTGGCGGATATGATTTTGCTTATGTCGGTCAATCCGGGCTTTGGAGGACAGAAATTCATACCAGCCGTTCTGCCTAAGATTGAACGGGTACGCAATATGATAGAGAAAAGCGGAAGGAATATAGAATTGGAAATAGACGGAGGGGTGAATTTTGAAAATATCGGCGATATATTAAATGCGGGCGCAAATGTTATAGTAGCGGGCAATACCGTGTTTTCCGCGCCGAATCCGGCTGAAGCCATAGCCAGGCTGCGCAGCAATAAGTAACAGCATTTATGCTTCCTGCGTATTATAATAGCGTAGGGGCGTTTCGGCCCCAGGTTATTGAAAGGCAGGGGATAATTGTGGCGGGCTTCTGCGGGGGAAACGCAGCCAGGATAATCAGCCTTTTACTAATATTGCTGGGCGTGATTATAGTAATATGCTGCGTTCCCGTTTGGATGTGGCTTACCCTGCTGGGAATCGCTCTTATAGTTTTCGGCATCGTGCTTGTGCGCGGCTAGGAGGTGGACTAATTTGAGGATTTACTGTTTCAGGGCGCCTATCTTTCTTCGCGGAATACTTAAGAAGCTTTTTTGCAGGGAGTAAGTGAATGGGCCCGCGTCTTTCGGGTTATAATAGATTGAGCTTAGGCGCGGGTTCGCTTATTAAAAAATTTATATAAATACGTTGAAATTTTCATTAATATCTGATAAAATAAACATAATAAAAAATTTTGAGGTGATAACGCATGTCTGAAAACAATGAAATTAACTATATTGAAGAAGCTACTAATAAAGCGGGCACAATCTCTTATGCCAATGATGTTATAGCTATTATAGCTGGCCTGGCTGCTACTGAAATCCCCGGGATTTCGGGTATGAGCGGAGGTATTTCCAGCGGCATTGCGGAATTGCTGGGCCGTAAGAATCTTACTAAGGGAGTTAAGGTAGAAGTAGGAACGGAGGAAACCGCCATTGATCTCAACGTAATAGTGGATTACGGCGTGCAGATTCATAAGGTGGCCTTTGAGGTTCAGGAAAATGTTAAAAAGGCAGTTGAAACCATGACGGGCCTGCATGTTGTGGAAGTAAACGTGTATGTTCAGGGTGTAAACGTAGCGCAGGAGCCTAAGGACGTGCCCAGGCTGAAATAAAGCTAATGGTTAAGCCGGCGTATATTAACCGGGCGGCGCGGAATGCCGGGCGTATAAAATCTACTTATGAATTGCCGCGGAAACGGAGCTGGAGATGAAATTAAAGGCTGGCCAGAGAGCGCTTATAGTTTTGCTTTCTCTTATGCTTATAGCGATTATTATCGCGCTGCTTTTATGCTGCTGGGGCGCTATAACTCCCGGAGATATTTCTTCGGCGCTGCAATATTTGTCTGATAATTTATGGGCTAATGCGCTCATAACTGTGTTAGGGGCTCTTATAGCGGTATATGCGTTTTGCATGATGTTTGTGGCTTCTAAGCAGCCGGAGCCGACTCAGGCGCTTATTAAAGTGACCGATAACGGCACAATACATATAACCCTTGCTACTCTTACCGCCCTTGCAGTAAAGTACAGCCGTTCGGTTGCGGGCATACGGGATGTGCGTGTAAGCACAGCAGTTATGGCCGACGGCGTGCAGGTTAGTATAAGAGCGGCGGTTATTAACGATTCGGTTATTCCTGAAGTGACAGCAAAGGTTCAGCAGACAGTCAGGGATAACATAGAAAGCATGGTTGGCTTGCATGTAATAGAGGTTAAGGTTATTGTGGATAATTCCATAACAGCTAATGCCTGACAGCTTTTTGAGCTTAGGCGCCCGAATTTTTCGGGCGTTTTGTTTTATTGCAACCTATTATTTTATGTATTATGACAGGGGTTCTGACGTGAAATATATTCAATATAACGGGCAATATGCCAGCGCCAATATTCGCAGCGGCACATTGTATTCATTTTGTATTTATGTACCGAATATATCGGAGGAAATGGAATTAGCTGTCCTTATTACGCATGATGGATTAAACGAAGCGGAAGCTAAGGCAATGGCGACATTGTGCGAAAGCAAAGAGGCTCCTCCTTGCGTTATAATAGGTTTATCGCCGGGCGTTATGTATCCTTCAATGCCGGGCGGCATGCCAAGAGATATGCGTTTTAATGATTACGATATTTTTTCTTCTGAATATGCCGATTTTCTTGTGGATGAATTTATTCCGTATATACGAGAAAAATATTCTTTGAACTTATCGGACAATCCTGATATGCATATGGTAAGCGGAGGTTCGTCCGGCGGCATGTCTTCGTGGAACTGCGTTTGGTTTAGAAATGATTATTTCCGCAGAGCATATTTAAGCAGTCCGACCTTTTCAGCAATGGCGAGAGGTAATATGGCTCCTGTTTTTATAAGGCTTTTTGAAACTAAGCCTATAAGAGTTTTTATTGATTATGCGGAAAATGAGCCTGACGATTATTTTGGCAGTTCATATTGCGCGGCGTTGGAGGGACATTATGCGCTTCAATTTGCGGGATATGATTATCAATGGGCGTTTTATCCTGGGGAGGGACATTGCAGCCGGATGTATAACGTAAATACGGCTGAGCAGATATTGCGCTTTCTCTGGAAGGATTGGGATAAGGCGCCTGTTAAAGCGAAGAGGCTATCAAAGAGAGCTGAGGCGATTATATTTTATGATGAGCCCTGGAGAGAAAGCTGTTCTATTGCATTATCTGACTCAAAGAAGGCCGCAGTTAATTCGGGTATATATGAGATAAAGGAAAACAGAATAATATATTGTGCCAATGGAGAAGCAAAAACCGTGGCTGAAGGTTTTGCAGCTTTATCTGCTATCGCAATTTCCTCAGATTTATGGAGATTATATATAGCGGATTCCTCCAAGGGATGTATTTACGTTGCTACAATCTGCGAAGACAGAGGCCTCAGGGATATTAAAATTTTCTCTTCCCTTCATATGCCTACTGAATTTACCAGTCCCGGCGCGTATGATATTTGCGTTGATTGCAATGACCGGGTGTTTGCGGCTACAGAATTGGGAGTTCAATGTATTCGTTCATATGGGCTTATCGATCTTATTCTGCCTCTTCCGAAAAATGAGACTCCGCGGCGGTTGACCATAAGCGGCGGTTACTTATTTGCTCAATGCGGAGATAAAACTTATTGCAGGAAAATTAAGTCTTCAGCCAAAGAGGTTTCCTTGGAGCCCAAAGCTCCTAAATTTATCAGTTATTATGATTGAGAATTGAGGCGGAAGAGATATGCTTTAGTGAATTCGTATTTAATTATATAACTGAATTTTGATTTGTTTTATATAAAATAAAATTAATATTGACATTTATAATCAGTCTATGCTATTATTTAATCTCAATTTTAGCATATGAAAGGATGATATAAACTTATGATAAAGCTTACTCCTACTATGGGCTGGAATTCCTGGAATACTCTCGGCACTAATATAAATGAACAGGTTATTAAAGAAATAGCCGATACTATGATAGAAACGGGACTTAAGGATGCTGGATACGAGTATTTATGCATTGACGACTGCTGGTCTGAAAATGAGCGCGGGCAGGATGGCAGGCTCACGGCTGACCCTGAAAAATTTCCGAACGGCATGAAGGCGGTTGCCGATTACGTGCATTCAAAGGGTTTGAAATTTGGCATGTATACTTCATCCGGCCACAGGATGTGTATGGGCGCCGCGGCAAGCTATGATTATGAATTTGAGGACGTTGACACCTTTGCTTCGTGGGATGTAGATTTATTGAAATATGATTTCTGTCACAGGCCCGCAGCTTTAAGCGCGGAGTATACTTATCGCCGAATGGGCGCGGCGCTGGCCAGCTGCGGCAGAGATATACTTTTCAGCGCGTGCAGCTGGGGTAAAGAGGACACATATAAATGGATAAAAACTACTGGCGCGTCCATGTGGCGTTCAACTGGAGATATTAACGATTCATGGGGCAGCATTAAGGATATTTATATGCAGCAGCTGGAATTGCAGCCCTATAATGGCTTGGGTTGCTTTAATGATATGGATATGCTGGTAGTAGGTATGAACGGCGGCGGAAATGTTGGCGTAAGCGGCTGTACATTTGAGGAATATAAAACGCATTTTTCGCTTTGGGCTATGCTTAATTCGCCGCTTATGATTGGATGCGATATTCGGTCTATGAGCGAGGAAACTAAGAGTATTCTGCTTAATAAGAATGTGATAGCCATTAATCAGGATCCAGCCGGCAGGCAGCCGTTTTTGCTTCATGGCGGTCATGAGCTTTATGATCTCAAGGCTTATATTTGGGCTAAGCTCTTAAACAACGGTGATTTTGCCATTGGCCTGTTTAATATGGAGGATAACGCTGCTTTTATGACTTTTTCTGCCGCTGATTTAGGTTTTGGCAGGACTTCCGGAAAACGACTTATTCTGACTGACCTTTGGACGGGCGAAGAACAGTCTATGTTTGGCGGCATAGAGTTTGCCGGTTCTGTTGAAGGGCATGGATGCAGAATGTTTAGGGCAAGGGCGGTTAAGGATTAAAGTGGCGGCCTGCTTTCAATGCGCTAAACAGCTTAATATTGATGAAATTGCTATATATAGGCGTTTGGTGGATAGAGGTGCGGCCAGATGCCTTTGTAAGGAATGTCTTGCTAAAAGGCTTGGCTGTGAACCTTCGGTTATAGAGCGCAAAATAGAATATTTTAAAGAGATAGGCTGTACGCTTTTTACGCGTTAGCTTTAGTGCCCGGCCAAAGGCCGGGCTTGAGAGGCCCTGTTTTTTAGGGAAAGCATAAGCTTTCCCTAAAAAACAGGGCCTCTCTATTTTGGCGCCCTTCGGGCGCCAAAATTTTTATTTTTAGCCTTGTGTGCATGTTTAATCGGGGCGGGGCGGCGTTTGCGGCCTACGGCCGCCGTGCGGGCTGAAAAACCGCACAGGCAGGCTATGCCTGCCAAACGCCGCCCCGCCCCGATTAAACATGCATATGTGCCGGCGCAGAACGCCGGCACGCAAATTTTCAGCGGCGGTAAAGCAATATGTTTTCAGCGCTTAGAAAGGACAAACTTTTTTTATATCCGAGTGTTGAAATTTTCTTTTGCCTGACGCGTAATCAGCTACAATATTGCCCGAACCTATAAGCTTATACTTATAGCTTAACAGTCCTTCCAGTCCTACGGGCCCGCGAGCATGCAGCTTATTGGTGCTTATGCCTACCTCGGCGCCGAAGCCGTATCTGAAGCCGTCGGAGAAACGGGTAGAGCAATTCCAGAATACATTTGCAGAATCTACGGCGTTCATAAATAACGCGGCGCGCTGTTCGCTGTTGGTTATTATACAATCGGTATGCTTGGAGCCGTATTTGTTTATATGGTCTATAGCCTCTGTAATGGAGGTTACAATTTTAATGGATAGCTTGTAATCAAGGTATTCAGTATGCCAATCTTCCTCTGACGCCGGTATTACGTCTATTATTTTTCTTGTTTTGTCACAGCCGAGCAATACAACATTATTCAGCTCGCGCTTTATTATAGGCAGGAGAATAGAAGCTATCTCCTCATGCACAAGCAGAGTTTCAGTTGCGTTGCATACCGATACATATTGAGTTTTTCCGTCCTTTATAAGCTTAACGGCCATGTCTATATCGGCGTATTTATCCGCGTAAGTATGGCATATTCCATCTGCATGTCCCATAACCGGTATGGAGGTATTGTCCATAATATATTTTACAAATTGATTTGAGCCGCGGGGAATTATAAGGTCTATGTAATCGCTCAGAGACAGCATGCCCTTTACATCCTGTCTAGTTTCTAACAGACTCATTGCTCCCTGCGGGATTCCTGCTCTGATTGCTGCGGCGCTGATAACGCTGAAAAGCGCGCGATTGGTTTTTGAGGCTTCGCTGCCTCCCTTTAAAAGAGCGCAGTTTCCGCTTTTAAGACAGAGCGAACTTATTTGCACCAGCGCGTCGGGACGGGATTCAAAAATAACGCCTATAACCCCTATGGGGCAGGATACGCGGTACAATTCCAGACCTTCGTCCAGCTTGCGTGCAAGCAGCGTTTTATTTACAGGCTCTTCCAGTCCTATAAGACTTTCCAGTCCGTTTAAAACCTCGTCCAGCTTGCTTTGATTAAAGGTCAGGCGCTTTATAATTGGCGCGGCAAGCTGCTCTTTCTGAGCTTGCTCTAAGTCCTGACGGTTAGCGTCAAATATTTTCTGAGCGTTGTTTTTCAACGCATTGGATATTTCCATTAAAGCCGCGTTTTTAAGCTTTCCGCTTAATTGGGCCATTGCGGGGGCAAGCTGTTTTGCATTTTGGGCAGCGGTAATTATATCCATGGATAAAACCGTCCTTTCGTGAAATACGACGCCGTTATTCTTCTTCGGGAAGCAGCGCGTTGTGGAATACGTTCTGTACGTCGTCGTTATCTTCAAACATATCCAGCATCCAGTTTACTTTTTTTAAGGCTTCATCGTCTACGCTGACGGTAGTCTGAGGTATGCGGTCTATTTCGGCGCTTAAGAATACGTATCCGGCGTCCTCCAGGGCCTTGCGCACGCTTGAAAACTCCTCGGGCGATGTGTATATTTCAAACGCATCGTCCTGGGGAGTTATGTCCTCCGCGCCTGCCTCAATAGCCTGCATGGTAAGCTCGTCCTCGTCTGTGTCGGGAGTCCGTTCTATAACTATTACGCCTTTTTTATCAAACATCCAGCCTACGCATCCGGTTGCACCCATGGAGCCGCCGGCCTTATCAAATATATGACGCATTTCTCCCGCGGTACGGTTGCGGTTATCAGTAAGTATTTCCAATATAACAGCTACGCCGGCGGGACCATAGCCCTCGTAGGTTAATTCTTCATAATTGGCTGCGTCTCCTTCACCGGCCGCTTTTTTTATGCTGCGGCTTATGGTTTCGTTAGGCATGTTGTTAGCTTTAGCCTTAGCTATGACGTCTGCCAACTTAGTGTTTACTGCGGGATCGGGACCGCCGCTGCGTACAGCTATGGAAAGCTCGCGGCCGATTTTAGTAAATATTTTGCCCCTTTGAGCGTCTGTTTTTTCCTTTTTATGCTTTATATTAGCCCACTTGCTGTGTCCGGACATATATAATGCCTCCTTGTGTTTTTTATATATTATAGATTCAGTCGGCGGTTATTCTTGACGCCGCACATTAAAACAGATATCATATATCATTATTCCCGCCGCTATGGAAGCGTTTAGGGACTGCGCGCCTCCATGCATTGGAAGGGTTACTGTAATATCCGCGATAGATAGAAGCTCGGAGCTTATTCCGCTGCCTTCGTTGCCTATAAGCAGTATGGTGCGCCGGGGCAAATTGGTTTGATAGAACGCTGAGCCGCCTAGCGCTGCTGCGGCAATAGTATATCCTTCGCCTTTAAGCAGCATTAGCTCGGCCTTAAAGTCGGAGCAGCTTTTTATTGGTACGTTGAAAATGGAACCCATGGCGCTGCGCACTACCTTGGGATTATATAGTTCCGCGCAGCCCTCGTTAAGAAGAACTCCGCCCAATCCGGCTGCATCACAGGTACGGATTATGGTTCCAAGGTTTCCGGGATCCTGAATGCGGTCCAGGGCAATTAGCGGGCCGCCTGTTTGAATAGGAGCAGTTTTGGCTTGGGCGACAGCGATTATGCCCTCAGGAGAAATAGTTTCGCTCAGCGCAGCTATTACGCTTTTAGAGACACATATAATTTCTATTCCGGACTGCCGAGCGCTGTTTATTGCCTGATTAAAGAAGTCCAGCGCGGTATTAAGAACAAGCAGCATTGTAATGGGCGCCTTTAAAGCCAAGGCGTCCGTTACAAGCCGGCGCCCTTCTATGAGATATAAGCCTCGTTCCCTGCGGTATTTTTTTAATTTGAGCTTTTTTAGATTTGCTATAAGCTCGTTTGAAACGCTGTTTATTTCTTTCATGGCATAAATAAATTCAGCGCGGCGAAAATCGTCACGCTGAAGGTGTCTTAATTATTGATTAGCCTTTGCGGTCTCAGCCAGCGAGGCGAATGCCTCAGCGTTATAAATTGCCAGCTCGGAAAGCATTTTGCGATTTACTTCTACGCCGGCGTTTTTAAGGCCGTGAATCAGTCTGCTGTAGCTCAGACCATTTATGCGCGCCGCGGCGTTAATGCGGGTTATCCAAAGCTTGCGGAAATCCCTCTTCTTTCTTTTGCGGCCTATGTAGGCGTAGGCCTGAGATTTCATAACAGCCTGATTGGCTACTCTGAACTGCTTGCTCTTAGCGCCGTAATAACCCTTTGCAAGCTTTAATACCTTTCTGCGGTTTTTATTGCCGTTTACGCTTCTTTTGATTCTCATTTTGTTCTACCTCCTAATATGGGTTATTACTTATACGGAATAAGCTTTTTAACATTAATGGCTTCAGCGCCCTCTAAATAGCCGTTTTGACGCAGTCCGCGCTTGGTCTTGGGCGATTTGCGCGAAAGGAAGTGGTTCCTCATGCATTTAGCCCTCTTTACCTTGCCGCTCTTAGTAAAATTGAAGCGTTTTGCAGCTCCGCGATGTGTTTTCATCTTAGGCATAGTGTGTGTCCTCCTTGAGTAATTTTATTGAGATACCAATATCATAATCATATTCCGGCCTTCAAGCACGGGCTTTCGTTCCATTTTAGCAACGTCTTTCAATAATTCAAAGAAAGCGTCCATAACCTCCAGGCCTTTTTCTGGTCGGGTTATCTGGCGGGAGCGAAATCTTATGGAAACCTTTATTCGGGCTCCTTCAGAAAGAAATTCACGCGCTTTTTTTGCTTTAACCCCTAAATCGTGCTCTTCAATGGTTACAGAAAGCTGGATTTCATGCAGAGAAACCGTTTTTTGGTTTTTGCGGGCTTCCTTGGCCCGCTTTTGCATTTCAAAGCGATATTTGCCGTAATCCATAATTTTGCAGACGGGCGGCGCGGCCTTAGGGGCTATTAAACAGAGGTCTAAGCCCTTTTCTTCAGCCATAGCTATAGCGGCGCGGGTATTCATAACGCCTAACTGCTCGCCTTCAGAGGAAATAACGCGCACTTCCTTTTCTCTTATTTCATCATTAATAAGAATTTCGTTGATGCTCATGCACCTCCCAAAAAAATATGCGGGCAGCAAAAACTACCCGCATGAAAAAACATAAACTGTTTGCCAAAACCAATCCTGGCTCCTGCGGCCGGAAGGTGAGAAGCGGGCGGCTTCTGCTTTGCTAAATAATGATACTACGTTTTTTATTTGCCGTCAAGCGTTTTTATCCTTATATTCGTTTAAATTTTCAGGCGGCAGCAGATTTTCTGCTTCAAACTGCATAGATTGAACCGAAACGGTAATAACGGCCTGGTATTCTGCACCGTCAGCGGCGGTATATTTTCCTGTTCCCGAAACAGTTAGGATTTCGGGTTTGCCCTCGGACATTTTGATGCTTATGGACGCGTTCTCTGATAAATCAAATTTTGAGTCTCCCAGAAGCGGCTTAAAATCTACGGCTTCGGGCTTAAGAGTAAAGTAATATGTAGAGACTCCTTCTAATTCCAACCCTTTAAGATTCTCCAAATTATCCTCGTTTATTTTATCTTTAATAAAAGGGAGTATATAGGCGGACTGCTTGAACTCCTCTGGAGTCATGCTTTGCTTGCTCTTATCGCTTTGGTAATAAGCTGTCTTGCCATCGTAATAGGACAGTACTGAGGAATCATTTTCAAAAGCGCGGCCTGTTGTTTCGCAACGGGCAGTAAGAGTACCGTTCTGCATCCGGCTTGTTAATTTTATTACGGTGCTCATTTCCGAATAGGCTTCCTCGTTCTCCAGGCGAACGGTAATTTCATTTTTCAGGGCGGACTGCTCGGCGGAAAGTATATCTATATCAAATTTATCAAAATAGGATATAATTTCAGATTCAGCCGGGGGAGTGATGGCTATAGCGGTGGGCGCGGCATTCCCGCTTCCCTGTCCAAAGCAGGATGTAAGGCTTAAAAGGCAGACGGCTGTAAAAACTGCCGCCAAAATTCTTTTGTTCATGTGACGTTTTATCTCCTTGCTGTTTTTATGCCTGTTTTCATGGGCTATTGTGATGTTAGTAATTATATACTAAAATCTGCGCGCTGGCAATAATAAAAAGCGCGGACGCTGTTTTTTGGTATACGCGTCCGGCTTTAGGTTATTAAAAGGCTTTTGCGCAGGCGGCGGGTGGGCGTTTGCGGCCTACGGCCGCTGGCCAGGCTGCGCCCGGCCCTGCAGGCTTTCAGCCTGCAAAAACGCCTAGCTGCCGCCTGCGCAAAGGGGCGCGACGGTTGCGGCCGCAGGCCGCAACAGCCGGGCGGAGCCCGGCTTCAGGGCGAGCGGGAACGCTCGCCCTGCGTCGCGCCCCTGGCCGCCGGGAAGCTTCTTCCCGGCGGCGTCAATTTACCATCAAGGCCGTATAGAACCGCGCGAGAAAAAACACATAAAATAAAGAATGAAAATTGCAATTATCCTCTTGCTAAAAAGGAAAAAATTTAGTAAACTATTTCATAGCCACAATATATATGTACGCACATGCGTTTTTAGTTTTTTTGCGGTCTGTGGTTTTTAATAAAATGCAGTCGGCCCGATGCTGCGTATATATTATTGAGTGTGTATTTGATTTTTTAATTAGGAGGGAAATATATGAACAAAAGAGATAATGAACAAGTGCTGCGCGCATACGACGACGCAAAAAAGACTTTTGCAGCTTATGGCGTAGATACTGACAAGGCTATTGCGGAATTTGAACAAATTCCTATTTCTCTGCATAATTGGCAGGGGGACGACGTAATGGGATTTGAAAATACCAACGCGGTTTCGCAGAATCTGGTAACTGGCAATTACCCCGGACGCGCACGCAACGGCGAGGAAATGCGCGCCGATATAGATAAGGTGTTTTCCTATTCTCCCGTTAAGCCCAAGGTGAATCTGCATTCCATGTATGGCGAGCCGGGAACTACTCCGCGTGAAAAGGTAACGACGGAGGATTTTCGCAAATGGATAGATTGGGCTAAGAAAAACGGATATGGTTTGGATTTTAACTGTTCGTTCTTTACCCATCCTATGATGAATAACGGATTCTCCATAGCCAGTCCGGATAAGAAAACCAGAGATTTCTGGATAGAAGCCGGAAAAGGAGCGCGCGAAATTGCCAACGATATGGCGGCTGAAACCGGACAGACCTGTACAAATAATATTTGGGTGCCCGACGGGCTTAAGGATATTCCGGCTAATCGTTTTGCTTACCGCAATTATCTTGAGGATTCTCTCGACCAGATTCTGGAGAAGAAATATGATAAGAAAAATGTTCGGGACGTGCTGGAGGGCAAGCTTTTTGCAGTAGGCGTGGAGTGTTTTACTGTTGGTTCGCATGAATTTTATCTGGCTTACGCCGCTACTCATGGCGTAGGCGTGTGCATGGATACGGGCCATTATCATCCTACCGAAAGCATTATAGATAAAATTTCCTCTGTTTATAAATTTGTAGACACTCTGCTTTTGCATATCAGCCGCGGCGTGCGCTGGGACAGCGACCATGTGCTTCTGCAATGCGAGGATTTGACGGGGATTATGCAGGAGGTTAAGCGCGGTCAGCTTTATAAGGGAGATAAGCTCTTTATGGGCTTGGATTTCTTTGATGCGTCCATTAACCGTGTGGCCGCTTGGACAATAGGCATGCGCGCTGCTGGAAAAGCGCTTATAACCGCGCTTGTAGAGCCTAGTGAAATGCTCTTTAAAGCTGAGGAGCAGGAGGACTTTACTTTGCGCTTGGCGCTTTTGGATGAATTTAAGAATCTTCCCGTCAACGCTGTATGGGATTATCTCTGCCTCAAGAGGGGAGTGCCCGTGGGTACCGATTGGATAGACGACCTTAAAAAGTATGAGCAGGATGTAATGCTCAAGCGCAGGTAAGAATTTAATTTGGTTAAGAGACGGATAGTTCATAAATTTATTTGCAGAATCTGTTAATTTGCATGTTGACAAATTGCTTATTATATAGTAAATTTGTATTGTATTATGCAGAAAGGAACTTGACGGATTATGTTGGCAGGAGGTATAATTTTTAAGCAAGCAAGCAAGCAAGCAAGCAAGCAAGCAAGCAAGCAAGCAAGCAAGCAAG
>URIR01000022.1 GCA_900547955.1 uncultured Eubacteriales bacterium
CATGTACCGGGCGTACTTGGAGCGAAAGCAACGCAGCAGGACGCAAATTTTATGCTTTCTGACCGTGTAGTTTCTTGTAAACTGAGGGTACAATCTATTGTAACTCCGGCAGACAGAAATTCATTAGGCTTATTCTTGCATTCAGCAAAAAAATCTACTACCTGCCCGCCCTCCATATCAATAATTGTTATTTGCTGCCCAGCTTTAACTTCTATTCCCTGCCCACTACATGCATTTATAACATATTCCTTTGTCATATAATCAATCCGTCCTATTAAAATATATTTTTACGTTCCTAATAATTCTACAAAAGTACGGCGTTGCCTCCATACAATCGGTTATCAGCCTAAGTAAAGCCAGTAGGTCGAAACGCAATCGCCGCGGCCAAGGCGGGCGGGTGGGCGTTATATAAAAGGGAGTGCAAAATGCAAAGCGATTGCTTAAATGCTAAATAATGTCCGCACTCCCGGCCGGCAAAGCCGGCCACATTTTTGTCAGTATAGGCCCTGAATACAGGGCCTATACTGACTTGGGCGGGGCCCGCCTTATCACAATAAAAAGCTCTCAAAGCAGCTTTTCTTAATAAAAACGCTAACCAGCTATACGCCGCGCTTGTCCTTTTTAACAATACTCCACAGCAGTTCCGCGCATTCATCAGTCTTAAGGGCAGATGTATTCAATTCCAAATCATAATTTTTCCTATCCGCCCATTCCTTTTTCGTCCAATATTTAAAATAATTCCTTCTCTGCCTGTCCTTCTTTTCCATAAGATTTCTTGCTTCAGACTGAGAAAGCCCCTCTTCCCGCATAATCCGTTCTAATCGTTTTTCTAAATCAGATGAATAAATAAATACCCTCAGAGTATCCGTGCTGCCTTTGAGTATCTCTGTAGAACACCTGCCTATAAATACTGCCGGGCTTTCCTGAGCCAGCTTTAAAATAGTTCTTTGCAGTACTGAAAACAAATCGTAAACAGTATTAACGGCGCCCTGTGAGTAATTCATATATGCGGCAAAATCGTGCAAAAAGCTGCCGCTGTATTTTTCATCAAATTCCTCCAGCATACCTGTTGAAACACCCTGAGCCTCCGCCGCTTTTTTTATAAGCTCTCCGTCATAATAAGGTATTTTCGCCATTCGAGCTACCTGAATCCCTATTTCTCTTCCTCCGCTTCCAAATTCGCGTTCAATAGCTAAGGACATCATAAAACATTCCCCTTTCTTATATATCCCGCCTCTTAAGAAGCTTTATCAAATTGACTGTTATACAAATCCGCATAAAATCCGCCTTTGGCAAGAAGTGTTTCATGATTTCCCTGTTCTATAATATCTCCATCCTTCATTACCAATATTAAATCGGCGTTTTTTATAGTAGATAGCCTGTGCGCAATAACAAAGCTGGTCCTATGCTCCGTAAGCTGGTCCATAGCTTTTTGCGTAATAAGCTCGGTTCTGGTATCCACCGAGCTGGTAGCCTCGTCCAAAATAAGCATCGGACTGTTTTGAACCATCGCTCTGGCAATAGTAAACAATTGCTTTTGGCCGGCTGAAATAGTAATATTTTCGCTCAGCACAGTATCAAAGCCATCGGGCAGCGTCTCTATAAAATGATATATTCCGCAGGCACGGCAAGCCTTTTCTAATTCTTCGTCTGTAATGCCAGTATTGTTATATACCAGATTCTCCCTGACCGTACCTTCTATAAGCCAGGTATCCTGAAGCACCATGCCAAATAATTCATGCACATTCTCTCTGGTTAAATCAGAGGTGGAAACCCCGTCTATCCTTATATCCCCGCTGTTAATTTCAAAGAAGCGCATAAGCAGATTAACCATAGTTGTTTTACCTGCGCCAGTAGGTCCTACGATAGCCACTTTCTGTCCAGGTTCCACATGCGCCGAAAAATCCTTTATAATTATTTTATCCGGATTATCCGGATAGCTGAACCGTACATGCTCAAATTCAACCTCGCCGCGTACATTTGTAAGCCGCTTTGTCTTATAGCTTTCATTCTCCAATTCCTCCTCCTGCAGGAAATCAAACACACGGTCTCCCCCAGCAGCAGCAGTCTGCATCTGAGTCATACCCTGAGCAATAGTGCTAAGCGGAGAGGTAAACAGACGCACATACATTATAAATGCCGTTATAACTCCGAAGGAAATCTGACCGTTCAGCACAAGCGCCGCTCCCAACACGCACACCGCAACATAACCCAAATTGCCTATAACGTTCATCAGCGGCTGCATAACGCCTGATAAAAACTGACTTTTACGGTCTGCATCGTAGACCGCTTTGTTCATGCCGTCAAAAGCATGCTTTATTTTTCGGTTTGCCCGTGAAATACGCACTACGTCATGTCCTGAATACATTTCCTCCACATAGCCGTTTAAGCGCCCGAGGTTCTGTTGGCGCGCTATAAAATAGCCCTGAGATTTTGACATTATAACCGCCATAATTCCAAAACCCAGCAGCGTAGCTACAACTGCTGCCAAAGCCATCCGCCATTCGGTAGCGAACATCATTATAAGGCATCCAATAAACTGCGCCGCCGCGCTGACTATGGACGGTAAGCTGTTGGAAAGCGCCTGCTGCAGGGTGCTCACATCGTTGGTAACCCGGCTTAAAATATCTCCGTGAGAATAATTCCCAAAGCATTTCATAGGCACATGATTTATCTTATATGATAAATCCCTGCGCAATTCCTTGGAAAGATTCAAAGTAATGGTAGCCATAATATAATGCTCTATATAGGTGAAAAGCGCGCTGAAAAGATATAGTCCAAGAAGCATTAGACCAATCCGCCCTATCGCCGCAAGATCTATGCCGGTAAATAATCCGTCCGAAATTAGGTCGGTAATACGGCTAAGCTGATTAGGACCAATGATAGTAAGAACCGCTCCGCCTACTGCCAGGCATAGGGCTATAACCATCGGCACCTTAAGCTTTTTAGAGTATATAAAAAGCTCTTTAATCAGTCCAATAATGCCCCGTTTGCTTTTTTGAGGAACATTCATATTGCCGGTCATTCTGTTTGCGCTCATATCAGCGTCCCTCCTTTACTTCGCCTAATTCCTCAGCCGAAAGCTGAGACATTGCAATTTCGCGGTAAACCGGGCAATTTTTAAGCAGTTCCTCATGCCTTCCGATTCCAACTGCCCTGCCCTCGTCTAAAACCACTATCTTATCAGCGTCTTTTATGGTCCCTATACGCTGAGCTACTATCATCCTTGTAGTAGTACCCAGATTCTCCGCCAGGCCCTTCCTGAGCATCGCGTCAGTTTTATAATCCAAAGCTGAAAAAGAATCGTCAAAGATAAGTATTTCGGGCTTACGGGCCAAAGCTCTAGCTATAGACAAGCGCTGCTTCTGACCTCCCGAAACATTAGTGCCCCCCTCGGTAATAGGCGCGTTTATGCCGTCTGGCAGCTTGGAAACAAATTCAGAAGCCTGCGCAAGCTCAAGCGCGCGAAGTACGTTTTCATCAGTCTGTTCAGCGGCGCTTTCGCCAAAAAGCACGTTTTCCTTTATATCGCCCGCAAAAAGTATAGCTTTTTGCGTAACATAGCCTATTCGGTCATATAGAGAGTCAAAGGTATATTCCCTTATATCCCGGCCGTCTATAAGCACCTGACCTTCAGTCGCGTCGTAAAAACGAGCCGCTAAGCTCACCAGCGTAGTCTTACCGCTTCCCGTAGCGCCTATAAACGCTATTGTTTCGCCCTGATTAACCTTAAAGCTTATATGTTCCAGAACATCCTTGCCAGACGTGGGATAATGAAAAGATACGTCCCTGAATTCTACTGTTCCTTTTTCCTGCGCCTGCGTTTCCTCACCCTCATGCAGATTGATTTTAGCTTCAAGCACCTCATTTATACGGCCTGACGAAACCTGTGCTGAAGGCAGAAACATAATTACCATAACCATCATCATTATCGACATTATAACGTAGGTAGCATAAGTGCCGAAGACCACCACATCGCCGAATGCCGAAATTCTGGCCGTCATATCAATCGCATCCACATTATTAACGATAGAAGCGCCTACCCAATATATAACCAGAGCCAGGGCGTTCATTGCCAGAGATACAGCCGGCATAAGCAGAGCCATGGCACGCTGGTTGAAAAGCTGCGTTCTCATAAGGGTATCGTTCGCCTTTTCAAACTTATCCGCCTGATACTCCTCAGCATTGAAAGCGTGCACAACATTAATGCCGGTAAGATTTTCCCTTGAGACGCGGTTAATATTATCAGTCAGCTTTTGAACTCGTCTGACCCTGGGCAGAATTACAATGATAACCAAGGCCATCATAATAATCAGCGCCGCCACAAAACCTGCGGTAATGGCCGAAAGCGTCCAGCTCTTATTAATAATCTTAATAACCGCCCAAACCGCCATAATAGGTGATTTTATAAGTATCTGCAGCCCCATTGCTACAAGCATCTGAATTTGAGTTATGTCGTTTGTAGTACGGGTAATCAGACTGGGAACTGAAAACGCCTGCATTTCCTGATGCCCAAAATCTGCAACTTTATTAAATACACCCTCTCGCAGGGTATAACTAAAGCCCGCGGCCACCTGCGCCGATAAATAACCGCAGACAATACTCAGCACAGCGCTGGCCAAAGTACAGGCCAGCATTTCCAGACCTGTGCTAAATACCTCTGAAACCGTGCTGCCAGGCGTTTCAATTAAAACCGTTAAATCACTCATGTAATCGGGCAGCCGCAAATCAAAATAAATCTGCCCCAATACCAAAGCCGCGCATACGGCCGCCATGACCCATTCCCTAGCGCGCATCCTCTTCAAAAGCCTAATCACTACACATTCTCCTTTCTTACCAGCCCGAACCAAATCCGCTCAGAGCCACAACTATGCTTTCCACACCCAGCAGAATTAAATACGCTCCTATAATATAGCCAATAGAAAAAACCGATATAGCCGGATTAAATATCATTATAATTCCCAGAATAATCCCAATAACGTTTATTATTATAGTAAAATAATAGTAAAAGCCACCCGCAGTTATTCGGATGATATTTAAATGGGACAAACGAGCAATGCAATGGGCTATAAACCATATCGGGAAAAGCATGGACAATACCCATGTGCCTGCAGCAGGATATGCTAAGAGCATTACGCCAGCCATTACGCTTAAAAGGCCGGAAATCAAAGATACTGTAGGCAGAAAGCCCATATGCCTGTCAATTTTGATATAAAAAACTATATCCGCTATGCCTGTTAAAACAGCGATAATGCCATAGACCATTACTACTCCCTCAAGCGCAGCCGAAGGCCGCAGAATAGTAAATAAGCCCAACAATATCAGCAGAATACCCATTATGATTTCAAGCCAGCCATAGCCTGAACGCCTTTTCACAGCTCCGCGCCTCCTTCCTTATTTAAAACACTCATAAATTCTTCGCCCGTAATGGTTTCCTTCTCATACAAAAAATTAGCCAATTCGTCCAGCTTGACACGATTCTTAATTAAAATGGTCTTAGCCCTTTGATGCTGTTCCTTAATTAACTGCACAACCTCCTTATCTATCTCTTTCTGCGTGTCATTCGAGCATATCAATGAAGCGTCTCCGCCCAGATACTGATTATTTACCGTTTCCATAGCCGTCATATCAAAATCTCTGCTCATCCCATACTGAGTTATCATAGCGCGGGCCAGCTTAGTAGCCTGCTCTATATCATTTGAAGCCCCTGTGGTTATCTCGTTGAATACTATTTCTTCAGCCGCGCGGCCTCCCGTATAGGTGGCTATCTTATTTTCTATTTCCTGTTTGGTAAGCAAATATTTATCCCCCTGCTCAACCTGCATCGTATAGCCCAAAGCTCCGGAAGTGCGCGGAATTATGGTTATTTTCTGCACCGGAGCGGAATTAGACTGCATAGCCGCCACCAGCGCATGTCCTATTTCATGATAGGCCACTACCTTCTTCTCCCGGTCCGAAAGCACGGCGTTCTTCTTCTGATATCCCGCTATAACCACCTCTATGCTTTCCTCTAAATCCTCCTGTTCTACTATAACGCGATTATTTCTTACCGCACGCAAAGCCGCCTCATTTATTATATTGGCCAGTTCCGCGCCAGAAGCGCCGGCAGCCATACGTGCAATCACATGAAAATCAACGTCCGGCGCCGCTTTTATTTTCTTGGCATGCACTTTTAAAATGGCCTCGCGGCCCTTAAGGTCAGGCAATTCTACCGGCACGCGCCTATCAAATCGCCCCGGACGCGTTAAAGCGGGATCCAGCGCCTCCGGACGGTTAGTAGCGGCCAAAATTATAACCCCGGTGTTTCCTTCAAAGCCATCCATCTCGGTTAAGAGCTGATTTAAGGTCTGTTCCCGCTCGTCATTGCCTCCAATTTGGCCGTCCCGCCTTTTACCTATAGCGTCAATTTCATCTATAAAAACTATGCACGGCGCCTTTTCCTTGGCCTGACTGAATAAATCGCGCACCTTGGAGGCACCCATGCCTACAAACATCTCGACAAATTCCGAGCCGGATATGGAAAAAAACGGAACGTTGGATTCGCCGGCAACCGCCTTGGCCAGCATAGTTTTACCTGTGCCCGGCGGCCCTACCAGCAATATTCCCTTAGGCATTGAAGCACCCGCCTGCGAATATTTCTGAGGGTTGTGCAAATAATCCACTATTTCAGCAAGACTCTCCTTAGCTTCATCCTCGCCCGCAACATCCTCAAAGCGTATGCCCTGAGTGGACTGCACATAGATTTTTGCATTGCTCCTGCCCAGACCGAAAGCCATGGAGTTTTTTCCGCCCGCCTGCTCCATTAGCTTTTTATTCATATATTGGCCTAAACCGACAAATATAAGCACCGGTATTCCGACGGACAGCAGCAGGCTGAGAATAGGCGACATGGGCTCAGTTATCTCGCGGGCAAACACAGCGCCTGAATTATACAGCCTTTGAGTTAAATCAGGATCGTCCATAATGCCGGTTTTATATATATTTTTATTATCCTTATCGGTAAAAACTATTTCATACTCCTCTACCTTTACTTCGCCTATATTCTTTTCCTCAATCATTTTCATAAAAGCGCCGTAATCAATTTCAGTAACCCTTCTTTGAGCAAGCAGCGGCGCTACAATTAAATTAAACAGCAGAAGCACCACCAGCGCAATACCGTAATAGTAAAAAAGAGATTTCTTTGGCGACTGTACCTCTTTCAATATTATTCCTCCTCTCTTTCCTGCTGCGCAAGCTGTCCTTCTATAGCCTCCATGGCAACAAGCAGCGCTCTATTAGCCGCCTGCATGGCAAAATCCAGCGCATACTCAGCCAACAGCGCCTTTTCCTCAGCCGAAAGCGCATTAAGCCATTCCTCAGCGTTTTTATTGCCGCTTACCTCCAGCTTCGCCTCTTTTATAACCTGTTCCACCCTGCTATATACCCTGGAAATACGGCCTACCGTTTGAGCGCGTGATAACGCCATCCTGCTGCGCAGCTCCTGCTCGTTCCGCGCGCATTCCCTGCGCAGTAAAATCAGCTCCCTTTCTATTCGGCCGCGGTCCTCTTCCTCACCCAAATGAATTCGGCTTCGCAGTCTTTCAAACTCTCTGTCCAACTCATTTAATTTTGCAGACAGTATCTCATTAGCCATAATACCGTCTACCCCCTTATCTCTTTATGTTACGCTTTTATTTTAACCGTCATTTGTCATTTCATCAATTATCAATTATCTAAAAGTGTATAGACAAAACAAGCCGAGTGTAAAATGTTTTTACACTCGGCTCAAAATGTAAAGCCCTTAATTTAAGAATATGGCGAAACACCCCCGGTAATTATAAGATATATCTGATGCACAATCTTATCCAGATTTTTTGTATCCTCTTCCGTCCAGTTCGCAAGCACGCCCATCATGGCCTGGCTGTGATAACGCAAAATAAAATTGACTTCCGACCGGCTGCATTGCTTATATAAATTTCTCTCCTCCACAGTTTGTTCAAAAATATCATAAACATGCTCGGTTAATATGCGCGCAATCTCATCGCCGTAGTTTGTCTGCATGCTCTTTTTAACATGCGGAGCAGCATTAATAGCCATAAGCACAAAATAGCGCAGTCTTTCTTCGCCATCCTTGCCCATCCCCGCTTCTCTCATAAGCTGCACACCTTTTTCCAGCATCCATTTGAGCATATCCGGAATATCTTCAAAATGATAATAAAAAGCCTGGCGGGTTATATTGCATTCCTCCACTATATCCTTTACCGTCAGCTTTTTAACCTTTCTTTCACGCAGAAGTCTTACTGCAGCCTCCGCTATTTCATTTTTCATATCAATCGCCATTAATTCCACCTCCGGCTGGAATCAAACAAAAACGCCATAATAATCTAATAAAAAAACCGAACCTATCGTCAAAAGGCGTTAAGGTTCGGTTGACATGGTGGACGATCAGGGGCTCGAACCCTGGACACCCTGATTAAGAGTCAGGTGCTCTACCAACTGAGCTAATCGTCCATTGGAGCGGAAGACGAGATTCGAACTCGCGACATTCGCCTTGGCAAGGCGACGCTCTACCACTGAGCCACTCCCGCATGCTCTGCTAACAATTTTTTCTTTGTCAGCAGATGGTATAATATCATATCCTTCGTTTTTTGTAAAGCGTTTTTGAAGGGTTGCAATAATTTTTTTATAAAATCAGCGTTTTTTTATTACCTTATTCTTCAGCTCCCTTCCAGAATCAAAATCCGCGGCATTTTTTAGAGTGGTATTAGCTATCGCCTCCAGCGCTTCCACAGTAAAATACGCCTGATGGGATGTTACCAGCACATTAGGAAGCGCCAAAAGCTCAAGCAAGGTATCGTCCCCTAAAATACTGTCGGTAAAATCCTCATAGAAATAATTTTCTTCCTCCTCATATACGTCCAAACCAACCGAGGAAATAATTCTGCTTTTAAGCCCGTCTATAAGCGCCTGAGTATCCACAAGACCTCCGCGAGAAATGTTTATAAACATAACTCCCTTTTTCATTTTGGCAATACTCTCTTTATTTATTAAATGCCTGTTCTCCTCAGTAAGCGGACAATGCAGGGTTATAATATCGCTCTGCGCATATAATTCATCCAAACCGACCAATTCTATGCCATTTTCCATCGCATAGCTTTTATCTGCATAAAGGTCGTGCGCAATAATGCGGCAGGAAAATGCCTTAAGCAGCGACGCTACCGCTCTGCCTATGCGTCCCAGCCCGATTATTCCGGCCGTTTTACCCGCCATATTAAAACCTAATAAACCCTTAAGACTGAAATTATATTCCTTAGTGCGCAGATACGCCTTGTGTATCTTGCGGTTAAGCGCCAAAATAAGCGCCAAAGTATGCTCGGCTACTCCCTGGGAGGAATATTCCGGCACATTCATAACGCATATCCCTAATTTTTCCGCGGCTGCTAAATCAACGTTATTAACCCCTGCGCATCTCAAAAGAAGCAACTTTATGCCGTTTTCCTTTATGCATTCCAGCGTGCCGGCAGAAATCCTGTCGTTGACAAAGCAGCATACGGCGTCAAATCCCGAAGCCATATCCGCGTTGTCGCAGTCCAGCCGGTCGGCAAAAAACCTCATTTCAAATCCAAACGTCTCATTAGCCCGAGTAAAAAACTCAATATCATATTCCTTTGCATCAAAAAACGCTATTTTCATTTACAGACTCCTTTGTGTTTATATTTTATCCTAAGCAGTAAAAGGTATGTATCAATTTATGCCCGGCCAAACCTAACGGCCATTTTTCATAAATGCCTCTTCAATAACGCGCATAACGTTCTCAGCTCCCCGCGCCGCAGGCGCATTTTTCATTTTTTCAATATATGTTTCCCTTTGCGCATATAAATTATCCACAGCCTTAGCCAGGGTTTCTCCGTTAAGCTGCGCCTCAGGCAGCACCATGGCATAGCCCTCCTTCTCAAACGCACGTGCATTTTGAACCTGATCTCCGCGCGAACCGGCGTCAAGAGGTATAAGCAGCATAGGCTTTTTAAGAGCCAGAAATTCATTTATACTGTTTGAACCCGCGCGGGATATAATCATATCGGCCAAAGCCAGCACATCCGGAAGCTGCTTATCCATATATTCCTTCTGCACATAGCCCTTCAGCTCGTTATATTGCGTATCCGCCTTGCCCTTGCCGCAGAGATGTACGACATTAAAGCTCTCAAGCAGTTTTTCCAGTACTGAGCGCACAGCCTGATTAACCTTAACCGAGCCGCTGGAACCGCCCATAACCAGGAGCGTAGGCCGACGCGAAAGCCCGAGCGCTCTGCGAGCGCATTCTCCGTTCCCTAAAAATAATTCCTCTCTTATAGGCGAGCCTGTGACAACCACCTTTTCCCCGCTGAATTTAGCCCCGGCTTCTTTAAAAGTAAGGCAAATCCGTTTTGCCGCAGGCGCGCAGAGCCTTGTAGCCAGGCCGGGGGAAATATCCGATTCATGAATAACTACGGGAATTTTCAATTTGCCCGCAGCCTTAACTGCCGGCACCGAAACAAAACCGCCCTTGGAAAACAGCACGTCAGGGGCCGTCTCTCTAAGTATTGCCAGCGACTGCCTATATCCCTTTATAACTTTAAAGGGGTCGGTTAAATTTTTTATATCTAAATATCTGCGAAGCTTTCCGGCGCTAATCTCATGGTACACTATATCAGGCTGAGCCGTTATAAGCTCATATTCCAAGCCCTCGCGCGTACCTATATAATGAATTTCATAGCCTTTTTTCCGCAGATAAGGCAAAAGCGCAATATTAGGAGTGACATGGCCGGCCGTACCGCCTCCCGTCAACACAATCTTAGGCATAAAATTTCTCCTTTAAGCAAAAACAAAATTCCATCTAAATTACTATATGCTCGAAATTCTTTCTGGGTCAAAACAGGAAAATACCGCATTTATACCAGCCGTACCGCCATCCAGAAAAATATATTTGCAAGGCGATTTAGACCAGATTACAAGCCAAACAAGCTGAGAATCAGGCCCGCAGCGGCAGAAATCCCGAACAGCAGCAGAATAATTCTAACACAATCCTTTATATTCCTGTTGGCCCTAAACAGCACTATAAGCCCGACGCCCGCTCCGGCGCACAGTCCGGCCACCGCTGAACTGAGGGTTATTGCACCCCCTATATAAAGCTCTGTTATAACGACCGAGGCTGCGCAATTCGGAATAAGCCCTATAAGCGCCGCCAATATGGGCTGGAAAAAGCTGCCCGAAAGCATCAATTCGCCCAATTTATCCTCTCCTACCAGGTGAATCAGCCCGCCCAGCACAATATTAGCCGCCAAAACTATCGCAAAAACGCCTGCCGTATGCTTTAAGGCAGAAAGAAATATGCTGTGCTCGCAGCCGCAGCCAGAACACAGCCTTTTGATATTTTCTTCCCCCTGGCCGCTATTCTTTTTAACTATAAAATCTATAATAAGGCCAGCTAAAACAGCAATAACCACCTTTATTCCTATAAGAACCAGCATTTGACCTATATGTCCAGGCTGAGAGAGCATTATTATGACCATTTCGTCTGAAGTAGACAAAAAAACAGCCATTAAAGTACCCAGCGTTATTATCCGCCCCGCATACAAATTAGCCGCCATTGCCGAAAAGCCGCACTGAGGCACACATCCCAGCAGCGCGCCTATTATAACTCCCAGCTTACCCGAACCGGCCAAGGCCTTTTCCATTTTACCCGATGCATGATGCTCAAGAAATTCTATAAGCAGATATGCCAAAAACAAAAAAGGCAATATCTTTAGCGAATCAATTAAAGCGTGATGTAAAATTTCCCATACCGTTTCCCACATAAAATATACTCCCTATATAATAAGCTCTGCAATTAAATTATCCAAAATTTGAAAAGCCAAAGGCAGCAAAGCGCAAATTACTCCCAGCCCCGTCCTTTTATTTGCCCCAAATATCATAAGCTTAGGCAGCAAAAATAATTGAATAACCGTCAAGGCTATTCTCAAAGCCCACCAGGTGAAATGGCCGGTCGCAGTTATCCCGTTAAAATTTAAAAAGCAAAACAGCAAAGCCAACGCGCCCTCGGGCAGCAGAGTCACATGCCAAAGCTTTTTAAAAAAGGCCGCCGGCCCCATTTTCGTTACAGCTGAAAACAGGCTGAATCCGGCAGCGGCAATAGCCACATACCCAAAAGCCAGGATAATTATCTTTAAAGTTACCGTCATAAATTATTTCCCAACATATATTTTGAAACATTTTAATTATTATATGATATTTTTCAGTATTGCGCAAATATTTTATATTCTTCACCGTAAAAACGCCGGCGCTTTTATTAAACGGCATTTTTTAGAATATGCCTCTTAATTAAAGGGCGCGCGGAGGCCAGATTGACAAGGGGGCGGCGCGGAGGCCCGGCCTTAAGGCCGGGCTAAGCGCATAGCGGCGCAAATGAAAGTTTACTTTCATTTGCGCCGCTATGCGCTTTATTTTGGCGCCCTCCGGGCGCCAAAACTCCGCGCCGCCCCCATGAGTCTGTCATTCTGCGCCCTTTAATTAAGAGGCATATTCTAAAAGCACCCTTTAAAAACCCCGCAATACAAATTCAAGAAAAACAAAAAGTAATGGAAAATAAAATAACCGTATGCTATAATAATTAAACTAAATATCAGCTGATAATATTACTAATGATATCAAATACCGCGATTGGGCGTATTCACTCCTTATTCTGCGCCGCGTTATATCGCATATGATTTGTCCATAAGAAAGGATGGCCATGAAGAAAAAAACTGTATTGATAACCGGCGCGTCCAGAGGAATAGGGCGCGCCTGCGCGCTTAAATTTGCTCTAACAGGCTGGAACGTAGTAGTTAACTACTTAAACAGCGCCGAAAAAGCGCGCGAACTGCTTGAAACAATTAAAACCAGCGGCGCTGACGGAATAGCGGTTCGAGCAGATGTTTCTTCACCCGAAGAGGTTGAAGGGCTGTTTAATCAGGCTGCCGAGCGTTACGGCGAAATAGACGCCGTTATAAACAGCGCCGGAATAGCTCAAAAAAAACTGTTTATTGATATAACCAATGAGGATTGGCGAAATATGCTGGATATCGACCTCAGCAGCGTTTTCTATTGCTCTCGGCAGGCAGTCAGGCATATGATGTGGAACAGAAGAGGATGCATAATAAATATATCCTCTATATGGGGAATAACCGGCGGCGCATGTGAAGTGCATTATTCCGCAGCCAAGGCCGGAGTGATAGGCTTAACTAAAGCCCTTGCCAAGGAAGCCGGTCAGTGGAATATAAGAATAAACTGCATAGCTCCCGGAGTTATCCATACCGATATGAACGCCGATTTAACCCCTGCGGACATAACCGAGCTGACATCCCAAACTCCTTTAGGAAGAACAGGAAAGCCGCAGGACATTGCTGAACTTGCGCTGTTTTTAGCATCGCAGCAGTCTGAATTTATAACCGGCCAGATAATAAGCCCTAACGGAGGACTGGTTATATAATGTCTCAGCCTCTGATTGCTAATTTTAAAAAATGAGGCCAGATTTAATATAATTATGATAATAAATGTAAATAATTTAAAAATATATTATGAAAAAGCGGGTCAGGGGCCTCCGCTGCTGCTTTTGCACGGCAATGGAGAATCTCACGCAGTCTTCGCTCCCTTAATTAAATCTCTGCAAAGCTCCTTTACAATATTTGCCCCGGACAGCCGAGGGCACGGCCAAAGCGAATACGCCCCTATGGATTACTTTCTAATGGCGGAGGACGTATACTCCTTTATTAAAGCTCTTGGCATTAAAAAACCGCATATATTCGGCTACAGCGACGGCGGTATAACAGCGCTTCTGCTCGCCTCCTCACATCCCGAATGCCTTTCCTCCCTTATAGCAGCCGGAGCTAATCTTAGAGTATCCGCCTTCAAAAAGCGTATACGTTTTCTTATGGAGCTGGAATATCTGTTTAAACGAGATGAAAAGCTGCGTCTAATGCTGAAGCAGCCTTGCATTTCCCCCCGAACGCTCAGCTCAATAACAGTTCGTTCTCTTATACTGGCTGGGGAAAAAGACGTTTTCCCTTTTGCGCATACTCTGGAGATAAAAGCTTCCATTAAACAGGCTCAGCTATTAATTCTAAAGGGTAAAAATCATTACAATTATGTGCATAATACCGATATGCTCGCTCCAATAATATCTGAATTTTGCCTTAATAAGCATGTGCGGTTATAACGTCCTAAATTATTATTTTACCCGCCTAATAAACATACCGGCTTTGTTTACAAAGTATGTGATGCGTTTAAGCCGGTTTTATGTTATAATATATTTAAAGAATCCAACTGCGGCAAAATAGCTGGACAAAGGTCTGAACATCTGATTCAGAATGCGCTTGTCCGCCTTATTGATATACTTTAGGAGAATCCAAATGGGCTTTAGTGAACCAAACGCTCTGGAATTTATTAAATTATATAATATAATAGACGATTGCCTGAGCAAAAATTTAAGCATAGAAAAAAACGATATGTCCTTTACTCAAAAGGTCAATACTTTGCGCACAAAGGGAGATCATATAATATCCCGCTTTTATGTTGATTTGCTTATATACGCTAAACTACGCAACGTGGTAGTGCACGATACTACAACCGACGAGCCTGTCGCCCGCCCATCCGACGCCACTATTGAAAAAATGCGCGAAATAATTCGGCTAATGACTCAGGCGCCTCTGGCCTTAGACAGCATCGCCAAAACCTATACCGAACTGCTTAAGACAAAGCCTCATCATAAAATAGCCGAGCTTATGCGCCGCATGCATAAGGCGCAGACCACCTATGTACCGGTAATAGAGGACGGCCAGCTCGTCGGCGTTTTTTCTATGAGCGCGCTTACCGCCTATATAAGCGCCAAGGGAATTTCCCTTTTAAATGAAGAACTGACCATTGCGCAGATAGAACCGTTTTATCGAATAAACAATTCCAAACGCACCGAAGCATTTTTCTTTGCCCAGGCTGATGCCAGCATATACGATATAGACAACATCTTTAATAAAACCGTTAATACCGGCCTGACCGTAGGCGCGGTATTCATTACGCACGACGGCTCCATGAACGGCCAGCTTTTGGGAATGATTTCCCCATTTGACCTAGTGCGCATAAACCTTGATTAACGAAAGGATACAAAAATGAAATTGAAAACCCTGATAAAAAACCGCAAAGAGCTTTTTATTATACTTAGCATAATTCTGGCAGTAGCTATAATTGCCGTTTTATTGATATTGCTGCTGCCCGCAAAAAAGCCGGCTCCCGCAGAACATGACATACTCAACTCGCTTCCGTCCAATATAGCCTGCGTACCCTATCTTAAAAACGGCAGTCTGTATATTATGCAGGACGGAGAGTCCTCTCTTATAAGCGAAAAGGTATATGATGACGACGACGTTGAAAAGGCTCAGCTTTTCGATTACGTCTGGTCCTGCTCCGGCAGCGAATTATTATATCTCAAGAACGCCGAAGACTGCGGCGAATTAATGCATTACAAAAACGGCTCCAATCAGCTGATTGCCAAAGGAGTAACCTCCTGGTGTACTGTAGAAAAAATGGACAGAGCCGCATACATAATAGACGAGGATTCTGCTCTGCAAACAGGCATGCTCATGTTATACTACAATAATTCCTCTATCCTGCTGGATATAAACGTACAGCCCTCCTCCGTGCGCTTCAGCTCAGACGGAAATTATCTATATGCCCTTAAATGCCACGATACCAGCGAATTAAGCACAGGCATCGGTGATTTGATAAGATACGACATGCAAGGCAAGGGTGAAATTATACAAAAGGACGTTTATGGAATCAACTGGATATCATACGACGGCAGCTCATACATATGCCTGTCTCAAAACGCGGATACAATTACATATGATTATCTTATTGTTTCAGGCGAACTCAGCACAACCATAACTGGCGTATATGCCGCCCATATATCAGACGACCGCAGCATAATGTATCTGCTGGCAGATTTCAATTCGGAGCTTGAAATGGGAACCCTATACGCTCTATCCATTGCCGACCTTAATAAGCGCGAATTGGCTCAGAATGTCGCATATATTAATCCAGGCGGCATAACCGACCTCACTCAGGGAATATTATACAGTACGCCCGGAGATATGGCCGGCAGATACGATATAAATTACGTTACCTCATCGGGCAAAATTTACACTCTGATATCCGATGGCTTTGAAGAATCTCTATATACGATATATCTCAATACCCAGAAACAAACCGGATACATACTCATGCACGGCGTAAGCGCCGACCGTCATACGCTCCACTATGTTAAATGGTCTAATGGCAACATTGAAGATAAAAAGCTGGACGAGCATGTGCATGAGATAATATATTACGAGGCCTGCGACAGCATATTATATATTAAAAACGGAAGCGGCAATACGGCCGACCTTTATATGGTAACCGGAGACCAGGAAAGAAAGCTGGTAGCGGAAGGCACCGGCGCTATATACAACAGCGCCGACCAATCATACTATTCCTGCTCGCTGCTTTCAAACGACGGCAAAAAGGCTTTATATTTTACTAATCTTATCAATACTGAGGAAAGCGAGCTGGAATCCCATCCAATCGCCTCATTATACGGCACAATGCATATTATTGACCTTGAAACAGGGAAAAGCACGGAAATATCCAAGCAGGTAGTAGCTAACGCCGCCCTATCCATAATGACGGACGCCAATATGGAAAATATATATTTCATGACCTTAAATGGAGAGCGGCTGAATCTTTGCCAGTACGCCTCAGGCGAAACAGCCGTTTTAGACGAAAGCATAATGAATATGTTAGTGCCTACCATGCAGTAAAAAGCACTCCCCCTACTTTCTCAATTAATAAGAATTACAACGTCAATTTGTACGCTTCCGATTCTCTATAAAATGTTTCGGAAGCATTTTATATTATATTTTTATCCTTGCTGCAGTTATGAAACTGGCTAGGGTTATTTCAGAAGCATTTTATAATATAATTTTCTCTTGCCCTCAATATAGTCCCCTATAAACTGAGGATTACGCCGCAGGCAGATAATTAATTATCAATATAAGAAGCTCATATAATACAAAGCGCTTGAAAGAAATATAGATTTCTCTCAAGCGCCCTGCTGAATCAAATTATAGCTGTTCGCCAAGCTATTTTTCCGAATAATAGTTAATAAGACCGCCGCTTACCAATATGTCTCTTTCATCGTCCGTCATAGCGGGTATCCTAAGGCTTATCTCAACCGCCTTATCCTGCTTTAAAATATATGCGCGCACGCTGTCAGCCTTGGAAAGCACTTCGTCTCTTATTCCGGGTATATATATAAAATCATCCGTTTCAAAGAGCTTAGCTTCCTCTTCCGAAACAGTAAAGGGCACCATACCCCAGTTTATAAGGTTGCTTCTATAGCGCTTTGTGGCGTAATCCAAAGCGATATTCGCCCAGCCTCCAAGCACCTTTTGACAGCTTGCCGCCTGTTCCCTGGCCGAGCCGTCTCCCGGCATATTGGCATAAATTGCGCTGCCGACGCCCAGGCTGCCGTCAAAGGCTCCGCCTAATTGCTCAGCAGCACGGACATACTGAGAATCAGGCGTTTTGCCGCTGTCCAAAAGCTCCTGCTGAGCGCGGGCCGCTTTGCTCTTCCCCACATAAGCGGGGTCCTTGCGCGAAAGCGCATACTCTGAAAGCTTATAGGGATTGGAGCGCAAAGTGCTGGTTTCACCCGAAGGAATAAGCTCGTCAGTAGTTGTAACCTTATCCCTTATAACCGAGCATAACCTTATAAGCAGATTTTCAGGCATTTGATGTAATTTAGGCCAATCGGCTATATTGGGACCAAGCACCAGCTCTTCCTCAGGCTGCGGGCGTCCATAGCCATTATACACGCGCTTTTTATAAAGCTCATCATGATAGGTATACGGATATTTTTTATAATCCACCTCAATTTCATCCGCGCCCGTAAGCCTGCCTCCATTAAGCGCAGTAGCCGCTATAGAGCGAGCGTCCATAAGCGCGCAGTAGGATATCTGGCCATCCCCCGGCTTTGAGCCTTCTCTGTTGGGAAAATTGCGGGTACAATGGCGTATAGAAAAAGCATTATGCGCAGGCACGTCTCCGGCGCCAAAGCACGGGCCGCAGAACGCCGTCTTTATAACGGCGCCCGCCTCCATAAGCGCGGCCATTCCGCCGTTATTTACTATTTCATAATACACGCTCTGGCTTGCCGGGTATACGCTCAGGGCAAATTCTCCGCTGCCTGTGCTTCCACCCTTAAGGATATCAGCCGCCGCCATAATATTTTCAAATATTCCTCCCGCACAGCCTGCAATTATCCCCTGGTCCACATAAAATTCACCGTTAATAAGCTTATCCGTTAAGCGGCTCTTAATACCTGACGAAGCATACTGCTCGTTAGCCGTCTTTTCCAATTGAACAAGCAGTTCCTCCGCGTTATCCTTAAACTCGCGTATGGTATAAGCGTTGCTTGGATGAAAGGGAAGCGCTATCATGGGCTGTATCTTATCCAGCTCCACGACAATAACGCCGTCATAACATGCCATACCAGCAGGCCTAAGCTCCTTAAAATCCTGTTCACGCTTATGTATCCGGTAATATTCCCTAACCGCTCCGTCTGTTTCCCATATAGAGCTGAGGCAGGTGGTTTCTGTCGTCATAACGTCTATACCGCAGCGGTAATCCACGCTTAGATTATTTATGCCCTCCCCTATAAATTCCAGCACCTTATTCTTAACATGACCGCCCGAAAACACCTCTTTTATCAGCGCTATAGCCACGTCGTGCGGGCCGACTCCCGGCCTGGGAGCACCCTTTAGCATAACGGCTATTACCTCCGGATAATTTATATCATAGGTCTTGCTTAAGAGCTGTTTAACTAATTCCGGCCCGCCCTCGCCTACGGCCATGCAGCCAAGCGCACCATAACGCGTATGGCTGTCCGAGCCTAAAACCATTTTGCCGCAGCCCGCCAATTCCTCTCTGGCATAGGAATGTATAACCGCGATATGCGGAGGCACAAATATTCCGCCATACTTGCGCGCCGCCGTATAGCCGAAAACATGGTCGTCCTCGTTCAGCGTCCCCCCAACGGCGCAAAGGCTGTTATGGCAGTTAGTCAGCGCATAGGGCACGGGAAACTCCTTTAGTCCGCTTGCACGAGCAGTCTGAATAATACCAACATAGGTTATATCATGTGAGGTTAAAGCGTCAAATTTCAATTTGAGGCTGCGCATATTCCCCGAGGTATTATGAGCCGAAAGTATCTGATACGCCATAGTGCGCTTAGATGCGCCGCCATCGTCGTTATAATTTTTTATAATCTCTCTTCCATCTTTAATAAATGTCTTTTCCCAGTTGCAGCTAATCATTAGTATTACTCCTTTATTACAGTATGACCAAATTCTTTCCGTAAGCTTTTTTGAAAATATTTCCGCTGGTAAGCGCATCCTTTATTTCCAGCGAAGCGTCAGCCGTAGCGGCAGTCTTAACTATTACCGAATCGCCCAGAATATCACAGCTTACGCCCGTTATAACGCCCGACATGCATCTGTCAAAGCTCTCCGCAATCCTGATGAGCACTCCCAGCTTGTTGATTATATCAATATCCGCGCCGTTAATTATATCTCCGTATTTAATATAGTCCTTTTTCATTTCCTCCTTACGGTGAAAAGCCGCTATAAAGGAAGCCATAAGCCTGTCCCTGTGATTCAGCCCGTAAAGATTGCCGTTAATCATCATATAAAAGGTATGCTTATGATGGTCGTAATATTTTATTCGCTGGCCTATATCATGCAGCATTCCAGCCGCCCTTATAAGCCGCAGATAGGAATTGGGCAGCTTATGAAGCTGGCGCAGCTGCTCGAACATGGAGACCGCTATCTGAGTTACCCTTTCGGCATGCTCCGGATTCTCATTATATTGTCCCGAAAGATTCTTCAAGCTGAAATCCAGGACGTTGGGAGTAGGCTTTACGGCAAGCTGCGGGTCTATATGCTCAAAAATTATTCCCTCCCGCATACCTGTGCAGCTTACATAAATATCGCTGCTGTTTATACGCTTTATCAGAGAGGTCATGGCCGCCAGAGCGCCCAGGAATATATCCGCGCGCTCGTTGGATAACCCCTTTATCTTCATTCTGCCGTCTAAATCCAGTTTTTTAACGCCCTCGTATACTAAATTTACTTCCTTTTCCGTCATAAAATAATTATGCGCTACATCCAGACTGTATTTTTTCTTTTTGCGCAAGATTTTACCCACGTTTCTAAACGAGCCGCCTACGCCTATAAGAGGCAGATTGGATATATTCTGAAGCCAGGGCAATTCGTCAAACTGCGCTGAAATAAATTCCTCTATAGCGTCCATCTGCTCAGGCTGCACCTTATCGTGCAGTCCAAACTGCTCGGTAAGAGTTACCGTGCCAAAAGGCAAGCATGCGAGATTCTTAACCTGGCGCTTCTCAAAATGCACCAGTTCTACCGTACCGCCGCCTATATCCATAATAACGCCCGCGTCTATATCAATTGTATTTATAACGCCCTGATAGACGTAAATCGCCTCCTGCTCGCCTGTAAGCAAAGTAAGATTTATTCCCGTCGCGGCGTAAACCTCGTCCAGCAAGCTGCGCTGATTGGCCGCGCGACGCACCGCGGCGGTAAGCACAGGAATAACCTCGGTTATATCATTGGCCATACACAGGCGTTTAAACATCTGAAGAGTTTTGATAAGCTGCTGTATCCGTCTAGGTCTGATTATATTATCCTGAGTCATGTCTGAAATAAGTCTGACAGGCTCTTTAAGCTCATCCACAATCCGATAGGAGCCGTTATCGTAAAGATTAACCACCACCATTCTAGTTGTATTGGAGCCTACATCAATTACCGCAAGCTTTTTCATTTGTCATCTCTCCTTTATCACTACGGCTCATGCCGGTTATATAGCAAAATTTATATTCAACCCTTTTTCAGAGCTTTCTGCGGACAGCGCTCAACGCACTTAAAACACCCTATGCATTTATCGTTATCAATAACTGGCAGATGATTTATAATTGTTATAGCGCCCTGCTCGCATACCTTGGCGCACAGCCCGCAGCCCACGCAGCCAGCCGTACATACATCCTTAACCCTCCTACCCATTTCCCTGGCGCTGCAGGGAACATATACGCGAGTATTAAGCGGCAGAATGCTTATTAGTCCGTGGGGGCACTCTTTAACGCACAGCCCGCAGGATATGCATTTAGCCTTATCCACCTCAGGCACTCCATGCTCGTTAAGGCTTATAGCCTGAGACGGACACACCTTAGCGCAGCTCAGCAGACCAACGCAGCCATACGGACAGCCCTTTTTCCCATCGGCAGCCGCGGCCCGGCAGTCGGCCAGCCCCTGATAATCAGCCCTATCCTCGCAGCGTTTTCCCCCATGACAGCCGATAAAAGCCGCCGTAGGAAAAACCGCCTTAGCCTCCACGCCTAAAATTTCCGCTATCCTTCTGCGGTTTTCCTGGCTTGCCACAGGGCATTGAGAAATATCCGCTCTGCCTTCGGACAGGGCCTTAGCCATGGCTCCGCAGCCTGCAAAGCCGCAGCTGCCGCAATTTGCGCCTGAAAGCAGGGACAATATTTCCTCCTGCTTTTTATCCATGGGAACGGCAATATATTTATCTGCAAGCGCTAAGGCCAGCCCCAGAATTAAGCCCAGCCCAGCGACAATACATACGCTGGCAATAAAAACCGTCAAATCCAGCCCTCCCTTATTTCATCATTCCCGAAAAGCCCAGAAACGCAAGGGACATAAGCCCGGCAGTCATTAACGCTATAGGCTTGCCCCGCATGGCGCGGGGAAGATTTACCGTCTCCTGACGCTCCCGTATGGCCGCCATCAATACAAGGGCCAGAGTAAAGCCCAGCGCCGCGCCTATGCCCAGCGCCAGAGATTCTATTATATCATATCCATTGTCAATATTCAAGATGGCGGCGCCCAAAACGGCGCAATTTGTTGTAATTAACGGAAGATAAACGCCTAACGCCTCATAAAGAGTAACGCTTACCCGTTTTATTATCATCTCTACCAACTGCACAAGGGAGGCGATAACCAATATAAATACCAACGTGCGCAGATACGTAACGTCGAATCTGACCAGCACATAATTATACAAAACATTAGTTATAACCGAGGCTAAGGCCATTACAAAGGTAACTGCCGCTCCCATACCCACGGCGGTTTTAACCTTGTTGGAAACGCCCATAAACGGGCATATTCCCATAACCCTGGAAAATACGAAATTATCTACTATTATCGCGCTTACTATTATGCCCAGAATGTTTATTACTCCGTCCATCAGCTCTTACTCCCCCTTTTATTGCGTACAGCGGCTAAAACCGCCAAAACCGCGCCCAAAGTAATGAAGCCGCCGGCAGTCATGGTAAAGCCGCTTATCGCGGGCACTTCCTGAGGCAGCAAACGGAAGCCAAAGATACTGCCCGAGCCCAAAAGCTCGCGTATGCTCCCAATTATAGTAAGCGCTACAGTAAAGCCCGAGCCGGTACCCAGCGCGTCGGCCGCCGAGGCAAGCAGCCCGTTTTTAGAAGCAAAGCTCTCGGCGCGCTCCAAAATAATGCAGTTAACCACAATCAGCGGTATAAATATGCCCAGGGAAGCGTTAAGCGAGGGCAGAAAAGCCTCCAGAAGCATCTGAACTATAGTTGAAAAGGAGGCTATTACCACTATAAAGCAGGGTATACGCACCTGGTCGGGAATAAATTTCCTCAGCATAGATACCAGCAGACTCGAGCAAAGCAGCACAAATATAACCGACGCCCCCATGCCCAGGCCGTTTATAGCCGAAGTGGTAACCGCCAGGGTCGGACACATGCCCAGCACCATAACAAAGGTAGGATTGTTGGTTATGGCGCCCTCTTTAAAAATCCGAGCCAATGATTTTTTATTCTGCTCCATTATCCATTAATCCTCCCATCAGATATTTTTCCATATATAAGCGCGCCGTATCTACCGCCTGAGTTACTCCGCGGGAAGAAACAGTCGCCCCGGTAATAGGCGTTATATCCTCGCCCAAAGCTATTTCGCCCTGCAATCCATTGAATTGTCCCAGAAATTCCTCTTCAGTAATTTTAGCTCCCAGATTAGGAGTCTCGCTGTGCGAGCCTACTATAACGCCTATAATTTTTCCCGCAGCGTCAAACCCCACTCTCAAAGCTATGTCCCCGCCGTATCCCTGCGCGCGTATTATAACTATGCCGCCGGCATACTCGCCCTCCTTAAGCGCAATATAAGCGCCGTCAACACGGTCGAATTTTTCCTCAGCCTCCACCGTTTGGGATATATACTCAGCCCCTGGAATAAGCTGCTGAAGAGCGTTTTGTATTTCCTGACGCTCATTTTCAGCAATTCTGCCCGCCGTTAACGCGTTTACTCCCGCTAAAGCCGCAACGCATATAAGACAGACAAAAAACAAACGGAAGGTTATGCTTAAAATCTTTTTCATTTGCCCTTCACCTCACCATAAATACGAGGCCTTATATATTTATCCAGCAGCGGAGTAACCAGATTCATAAGCAGTATGGCGAACATAGTGCCTTCAGGCCAGGATGAAAACTGTCTTATAAGAATAGTAAGCAGACCGCAGCCGGCCGCAAAAATCACCTGACCGGCAGGAGTTATCGGAGTAGTCGCATAATCGGTAGCCATAAATACCGCTCCAAAGAGCAGCCCTCCCGAGAGCAAATCCGCTATAACTCCGCATTCGCGTCCCAGCAGAAAAGAAGTCATGGCCGCCGCCCCAAGCATTATGACCGGAATGCGCCAGGATATAACCCTGCGGGCCAGCAGATAAACCAGTCCCAGCAGAATAGCCCATTTGCAGGTTTCGCCTAAAGCGCCTCCGTAATTGCCCAGAAAAAGCTCCCAAAGGCTGAGCGAGCCGGGATGATAGCCTATATCCAGAGGAGTCGCTCCCGTAACGGCGTCCAGAACCGGCTGATTATACTGCGTGCTGCTGAAAACGCCGGCAAAGGAAAGAAACATAAACGCACGGCCGGCCAGCGCGGGATTTAAAATATTGGCTCCCAGCCCGCCGAAGCATTGCTTAGCTATAACTATGGCAAAAGCGCTGCCCAGAATTATTACATATACCGGCGCGCCTACCGGCAGCACTAATGCGTAAAGCAAGCCTGTAACCACGGCGCTTAAATCGCTCACAGTATTCTTCCGCTTCATAATTTTTAAGCAGATATATTCGCTGGCGACGGCGGTAAGTATAGAAAGCCCCATAACCAGCAAGCTTCTATAGCCAAAAATAAAAATTGAACAGACCGCCGCGGGCACAAGAGCGAGAATAACGTCCAGCATTATCCTCCTAGTTGTATCCTTATGCCGTATATGCGGGGACGAGGATATCTTCAATTTATTCATTTTGCCGCCCTCCCCCTTTTTATAACCGCGGCCTTGGCCAGACGCAGGGACTGCATAAGATACCGCTTAGCAGGACATATAAAAGTGCAGCTTCCGCATTCAATGCAATCCTTAATATGCCATTTTTCGCATTCATCCAATTTATCAGACCGTGAAAAAGCGTCCAGTACTGAAGGAACCAAGCCTATCGGACATACCTGAGCGCACCGCCCGCAGCGTATGCAGGGCGATTCCTCCGGCAGAACAGCTTCTTCCTCGCCCAACAGAAGCAGACCGGACGTGCCTTTAACCACGGGGGCATACAAATCAGCCGCGGACGTGCCCATCATAGGTCCGCCTGAAATAACCTTCGCCACCTTGTATTCATCAATATTGAGATAATTAAGAACGTCTATTATCCTGGTCCCCAATGGGATATAAAGATTATAGCCGTCCCCCAAAGCGCCGCCCGCTACTGTAGTTATCCTGCCCGTTACCGGCTCTCCCTTTACCGCCGCAGCATAAAGCGCCGCGGCAGTAGCCACGTTCTGCACAACGCAGCCTATGGCAGACGGCAGACTGCCCGAAGGCACCTGGCGGCGGGTAAGCTGATATATAAGCTGCTTTTCCGCTCCCATAGGATAGCGTTTAGGCAGAGAACACACCTTTATTTCAGGAAACTGAGCGGCCTGAGCAGTCATGATTTTAATAGCTTGGGGCTTATTGCTCTCAATGCCTATCAGAATTTTAGGCGCGCCCACGGCCATTGCCGAAAGCCGGGCGCCCAGAAGTATATCCTCAGGATACTCAATCATAAGCCGGTTATCGGCCGTCAAATATGGCTCGCATTCAGCGCCGTTAATTATAAGAAAATCAATTTTATCCTTTGTAGACAGCTTTACATGAGTAGGAAATGCCGCTCCGCCCATACCAGCAAGGCCCATTTTTTCAGCGGCCGAAATAACATCCTCACGGGACGGAGAATGGTTGGAAATTAATTCCGCGCGTTCATAATTATTGTCGTTATCAATGACGATAGTGGGAACCGGCTTGCCTGCAAAATTATTATAATTTGCAATTTCAGCCACTTTGCCAGAAACGCTTGAATGTATATTAGCGCTTACCTGCCCGCCCTTAGCCGCTATAAGCTCGCCCAAACGCACAAACTGCCCCTTTTTCACAATGGGCTCCGCAGGGCTGCCCAAATGCTGAACCAGAGGAATATACACTCTTTCGGGCGCAGGCATGACCTCTATGGGCTTTTCAGCCCAGGTTATGGCGTTTTCCTGCTTATGAGTCAGCGGATGAATGCCCCCCTTGTTTCTAAACACAATATATTCCTCCTAATAAAATTCGTTTTATTATAACATATTTTATTCTCTTTGAAAATACCAAATATTAATAACAGCACGCGTTTTATATAAAAAACAAGACGCTTGCCCATATGAATAAAATGTTATATACTATTTGAGGCTGTTGTATAAAGTATAATGTGCGACGCCATTATATGCTTAACCTCAGTTTACAAAAAACCGCACGGTCAGAATGCATTTGATTTGCATACTGAAACGTTAATTTCGCGCCGCATACGTCCGCGCCCATTAAGAATAACACGGAAAAGGAAGAATTTATCCTGTTTTGAGGCGTGCAGTTCCTTGTAAACTGAGAGTAATGCGTAATAAAAAGCCGCCGCGAGTCATATATATAGCGCAGGCATGCCTCAGGCTGAAGACACGATAACTTCTAGAGCTGAGCCGCGCTTAAACGGAACTAATCAAACCGGCTTGAAACGACTGACCCGCAGTCTCTATATTACGGCGCCTTTTATGGACGACAGCGCTGACGGCGGAAAGCTCCGCCCGCGTAAAATCGCCCAGTCCGCATCGCCTGGGCAATGCAATCAGAGTAATAGAATGTGCCGCAGCAGGGTGAACTGCTAGGTTTTGCCGCGTTATCATCCTAGAAAAAAAACGATATTTCAAAACTGTGCAGCAAGGTGGAAGCAGCGGGCATTGAAAGAAAAAACGCATTACATTTTGATTGTATTGTCTATGCAAATATACAAATAAAACGAGGTATTTATGGAAAACAAAAACACACCCATACAGACGGAAGCGCTCCAAAAAATGACTCCTGTGCAGTGGCTGCTGCGCTTGCTGCAGGGCGCTATTATAGGCGCCGGCGCCGTACTGCCTGGAATAAGCGGCGGAGTGCTGTGCGTAATTTTCGGAATATATCAGCCCATGATGGAGCTGCTTGCGCACCCATTTAAAATGTTCAAAAAATACTATATGATGTTTATTCCCATACTGCTGGGAGTAGCCGCCGGCTTTTTTCTTCTGGCTAAATTACTTAGCCTGCTTTTCAACGCCAATGAAACAATTATGATTTGTATTTTCATTGGGCTTATAGTGGGCACTCTGCCCTCCCTATACCGCGAAACCGGCCAGCAGGGCCATCCTAAATCCGCCTGGATAGCTTTTGCCATAGCTTTTATAATACTATATGCTCTGCTTATGTTCCTCAAGCTGGGCGGAAAGCTGAATATCACCCCTAATATAGGATGGTTTCTCTTCTGCGGAATAATTTTCGGCATAAGCATAATCGTACCTGGCATGTCCTTTTCCTCCCCCCTCATGGCGCTGAGCCTGTACGAGCCTATGATTAACGCCATAACCGCCTTTTCCCTTGAAGCAATTATTCCCATAGGAATAGGCACGATATTGGTTATCGTAGCTCTTTCCCGTGCTGTAAATTATCTTTTTGCCAAGCATTACGCCGTCGCCAGTCATATAATTCTTGCCGCCGTTCTCGCTACAACTCTTTCTATTATTCCCTTTCAGTTTAACGGCGTCGGACATTTTATTATATGCATCGTCTGCGCCGCGGCCGGCTTCTTTGCCGCATGGGGCCTAGATAAAATCAGCAATAAATATCTTTCTCAAAATAAATAAGACTTTTAGGCGCAATTCGGCTCAAAATCCCTTAAGAGGCTAATTGCGCTTTTTTATTTCGGATGCTAATATTTAACGTTGCAAAATAAAGGAATATGGATATAGGCAAAGCACAGCGTCGGATAATGTTAGCGGTACATTCAAAAGCATTTACTGACGCGCGTTCAAAACAAAAATCCGCGGCCGCAGGCGCCCGGATTTTTCTTGCGGCCAATAAAGCTTGCGCTTAAATACCGGCGCTTAAAAATCGATAACGCTGAAGCTAAAGCGCCGTTTGCCAGCAGCGCATTAAATATACCCATTTGCAGCATCCAGGCATATATTAATTAATTGGAGGGCCGGCGGCTGTGCCGGCAGTTTATAGCTATGAGCAAAAAAAGAGGAAATTATGAAATAGATATGTGCAACGGACCAATTTTTAAGAAGGTCGTGCTTTTTGCATTTCCGCTGATGCTCTCAGGCATATTGCAGCTGCTTTACAATGCCGCAGATATAATTGTAGTCGGGCAGTTCTCCAGCAGCGACGCAATGGCCGCGGTAGGTTCAACCTCCTCTCTTATCAATCTGCTGACCAATGTATTTATAGGTCTTAGTATAGGCGTAAGCGTCCTTATCTCCAAATTTTACGGCGCCGGCCAGCAAAAAGATATATTTGAAACGGTACATACCGCAATCGGCCTGAGCCTTATATGCGGAATATTGGTGGGCATACTGGGCTTTATATTTGCCGGCACCATGCTGGAATGGATGGATTCGCCCGAAAACGTGCTTCCCAAAGCAACCCTTTACATGAAGATATATTTTTTAGGCATGCCCGCCTTTATGATATATAATTTTGGGAGCGCCGCCCTGCGCGCTGTAGGCGATACCCGACGTCCATTATACTATTTGACCATTTCCGGGATAATCAACATACTGCTTAATCTTTTATTTGTAATTGTATTTAATTTAAGTGTTATGGGCGTAGCTTTAGCTACTATAATTTCTCAGTATATTTCCGCTTCTCTGATAATATGGTGTTTGGTAAAAACAGACGGAGCGTGCAGGCTCAGCCTAAAGCATATAAGAATTCACTTCAGAAAGCTGGGCGCTATACTGCGCATAGGCCTGCCCGCCGGAATACAAAGCTCTCTTTTTTCCATATCCAACGTGCTTATACAGTCCTCCGTCAATTCCTTTGGTTCCACGGTAATGGCCGGCAATACCGCCGCCGCAAGTCTGGAGGGGTTTGTTTATACCGCTATGAATTCCATGTCTCAGGCTTCCCTTTCCTTTACGGGACAAAATTTCGGCGCAGGCCAGCTTAAGCGTATAAAGCGCATAGCCGGCATATGTCTTGCAAGCGTAAGCGTGGTTGGTTTAATTCTGGGAATGGCCTTCTATCTCCTGGGAACTCCTTTAAGCCGAATATATTCGCCCGACCAGGCGGTTATAGATGTAAGCCTTACCCGTCTTGAAATCATATGCACAACCTATTTTCTCTGCGGCATAATGGAAGTGCTTGTAGGCCTTCTGCGCGGCATGGGCCAATCCCTGCTGCCTACGACAGTTTCTCTGCTCGGAGCCTGCGCTTTCAGGGTGCTTTGGATATATACGGTTTTTGCCTCGGATAAGACTCTGACCACACTCTATATCTCCTATCCTATATCCTGGCTATTAACTTCTTTTATACATCTGGTCTGCTTCTTTATAGTGTATTTTTATAATAAACGCAAGCTGCTTAAAGCCGGTATGCAGGAAATTACCGGCTGAGTTATTAAAAAGCTTGCAGACAGGAATATATTAGTGACATCCCAGCGGCCGGCAGCAACGGCTGCTTAACATATAGAAGCTGTCGTACCCATAGTTCCTGCAATTATATTTACCCTTTTATATAATATTGCTAAGAATAGGAATAGCTGCTAAATAAAACTTCACAGTATAGCTATTTATAACAGAAACGTCTAAAAATACTAAAGCTAGACTTGCATTTTTTCATAATCAAATTATCTCAATTTTTATCAAGCAGTCACTCTGCAAATAACGTTTTGGTTAAGTTACACGAATTGTTTTCGCACCATCGCCGAATAATTATCATACTGTTGAAACCCATATCTCGTATAAAAAGAAATGGTTTTTGGATCAGACGGCATAATTTTGACATAGAGCAGATCCTTGAAGCAATCCATAATTTGTTTCATCAGTTCATCTCCTATATGTAAACCCTGATATTCAGGGCCTACCAGAAGATAGTGCAGAAATGCAACAGTTTCGCCATCGTCAAGCGCGCGCACAAGTCCTACCAGCTTGTCTCCATCCCAAGCCGAAATAACATGAGTGGAATTTTGCATAGCTCGGGTAAGCTTTTCGGGATACCTTCCCGATTCCCAATTAACAGATAAAAACAATCGCTGTAGTTCAGCGACAGAAAAAACTTTTGTACTTTTATACCCTCAGTTTACAAGGAACTACACGCCTCAAAACGGGATAATTTCTTCATT